>DASWLY010000029.1:0-5119 GCA_036400035.1 Allosphingosinicella sp. | reverse complement strand
GCCAGCGTCGCCTCGGCCGCCGGCTCGCCGGCGTCCGCGGCCCGGATCAGAAGCGGCGCGGCCTCGGCGAAGCGCCGCTCGCCAAGCAGCCTCTCCACCTTGCCCATCGTTGCGCCCGCGGTCATGCCGCTTCCTAGGCCGCCCCGACCGATAAAAAAAGCGCGGGCGCCCGGCCCCCGTCCCATCCTTGCGGTTCGAGCGGCCGCGCATTAGCGCTGGCCGAATGAAGGTCGTCGGCAATTATGCGGAAGAAGGCTACGCCCATCTCCAGGGGCTGGTGCCGGTCGAGATCGCTTTGGCCTTCCTCCAGCGCCTGAAGTTCGACGTCGGTCCGGCGCCGATCCCGCTCAGCCGCGCCCCCGGCCACGTCAATCTCCTGAACCGGCCGGCCTTCGAGGCCTACGGCCACCTCTACACGCCGATGCTCTACTTCCTCTGGGGCCTCACGCCGATCATGGAGCAGGTCGTCGGCCGAGAGCTCCTCCCGACCTACGATTATCTGAGGATCTACCGCCAGGGCGACGTCTGCAAGGTCCATTCCGATCGCTATTCCTGCGAGCACAGCCTGTCGCTGACACTGGGCTACAGCGACGGCAAGCCCTGGGCCCTCGACGTCGAGACGGAGCGGAGCGAACCCTCGGCGCGGGTCGAGGCGGATTTCGGCGCGGGCCCCTGCTCCTCGATCGCGATGGCGGTGGGCGACGCGGTTCTCTACCAGGGCGTCCACCACCGCCACGGCCGCACCGCGCCCAATCCGAACCGCTGGTCGGCCCATCTCTTCCTTCACTGGGTCGACCGCGAAGGCCCTTATCGCGACCACGCCTTCGACCAGCAGATGAAGCCGGCGCCGGTCGATTTCACCTTCTCCTGATCTTCGCCGTCATTGCGAGAAGCCCTTCGACGCCGCCTGCGGCGGCGCTCAGGATAAACTTCCGCTACGCGGAAGCGACGAAGCAATCCAGCGGGTCTGCGAGGCCGCACTGGATTGCTTCGCTGCGCTCGCAATGACGGAGCCGATCGATAACAGGCGATCACGCGTTAGAAAAAAGAAGAAGACCCTTGCCCTACCCTCTCCCGCGAAGGGCGGGAGAGGGAGTTCTTTACTCTGCCGCGACCGCCGTTTCTTCCTCGACGGTTACTTGGCCCAGATAGTCGGCCAAGGCCGCTTCGAAGCTCCTGAGCATCATCCCGCGCTTGCTCGTCAGCGCCGTGCTCAGATCCTCGGGTCCGTCCTCCGGCACCACCAGCGCCGGATCGTAGCCGCCGCCTTCGGCCACCCGCCGGGCGAATTCGTACCAGCTCAGCTCGCCGTCATTGGCGAGGTGCCAGAGCCCGGACTCGCCGTCGATCAGCAGGTCGAGCGTTGCGTGGCACAGGTCCGGCACGAAGGTCGGCGAGACGCGCGTACGCGAGCAGGCCCTCACCGTCTCGCCGCGGGCGAGGCTCGCTAAGACGTGCCAGGCGAAATTGTGGCGGTCCCACGGGCCGAAGAAGGCGCTGGTGCGGACGACCAGGGGCTTGCCGCCGGCGGCGAGCACGCGCTTCTCCGCCTCGGCCTTGCTCCGGCCGTAGACTCCGGTCGGGCAGGTCTCGTCCTCTTCGTGGTAGCGGCGCCCCAGGCGGCCGTCGAAGACGAGGTCGGAGGAGAAGGTGACGAGCGGCACTCCGGCCGCCGAGCAGGCCTTGGCCAGCGCTTCGGCGCCGTCGGCATTGGCGGCGATGCAGGCTTCGGGCTCGAGCTCGGCGTCGGCGACCCGGACGAAGCCGGCGGTGTTGATCACCGCCCAGGGTTTGTGGCGATCCAGGGCACGGTCGATCGAGCCAGGATCGCTTATGTCCATCTCCTGGCGGGTCGTGAGGCAGAAGGGCAACGCCCGTTCCTCGCAAAGGCGGGCAAAGGCGTTGCCGAGGGTGCCGGTGGCGCCGGTGATCAGCAATTTCCGTCCTCCTAAGTCGGGAAGCTTGCAGCTCCCGCTCCATGGGTAGAGCCGGGGCGGCCGCCGCCACCAGCCCGGCGAGTCGAGCGCCGGATGGTCGAAGGTCTCGCCCCTGGCATAGGCCTTGGCGGCGTGGGCGATGACGGTCGGCCGCGGCGTCCCGCTGCGCGCGTCGAACGCCCCGGTGTCATAGAGGCCGTTGCGCTGGGTCAGAAGGAAGCGCCAGTCGACGTTGCCGAACATCGACCAGATCGTCACCGCTCGAAGGTCCATTCCTTCGGCGCGCAATTCGTTGGCCGTCCGCCACACTTCGGCGAACCAGCGCAGCTGCTCGTCGCGATGGCAGCCGTGATGGACTTCGGTGATGGCGATCGGGATCCTGTAGCGCTCCCACGCCTCGCGCAGGCGCGGGGCGAAGCCGGTATCGTCCTCGAGCCGCTTCACCCGCACCGCTTCGGCGTCCGCATAGGAATCGCGTCCGTTCCCGCCGTGGAAATGCTCCGGGTAGAGGCCCTTGCGGTGGTCGAGGAAGCGTTCCGAGGTGAGGTAATGGTTGATCCCGAGGATGTCCGGCTTCGCCTTCCCCGTCGCCAGCCGGTCGAGAGCGCTGTAGCCGACTCCCGCGCCGCGCAGGAATGCGAAGAAGGGGTGGCGCTCGTGGACCCGGCCGCACAGGAGGTCGAGGCTCAGCCAGCGCCGCTCGTTCTCATGATTGGCCTGGTAGCGCAGAGGCGCCGTCGAGAAGGTCTTGCCCAGGTCCTCGGTCTGGACCAGCCGGGCGCCCGGGATATGCTCGCGGATCGCGCGCATCGCCTCGAACGTCCCCTCGCACTCGTTGACCAGCGCCCGGAGGAAGGCGCCGTAGTCGCGCGTGTGGGGGTACCAGTGGCCGTAGAGGGCCGAGAAGCGCGCCGTGGTCAGCGGCTCGTTGACCGGGGTCCACATCTCGATCCACGGATAGCGTTCCGCGACCCGGGCCGCATAATCGCCCAGCTTCTTCGGGAAGTCCGGATCCAGAAGCTCGGTGTATCTTGGCCCGGCGCCGTGGTGGAGGAGGCCGCCGATCACCTTGATCCCGCGCTCGCGAAGCAAGGCCAGGCGGTCGTCGGTCCAGGCGAAATCGAGCCGGTCGGGCCGATCCGGGGCGATCGCCTCCCACAGTATCGGGAAGCGCACCGTCGTCACGCCGAGTTCGGCCATCAGGTCGATGTCGCCGAGCCGGTCCTTGTGGCCGGTTTCCGCTGCCTGGTCTCGATACGCATCCTGGAGTCGGACGATTGTGGCTTCGGCGCCTCCCCATAACTCCGGCGGAGACGTCCTGCGCTGATCTGTCATTCCTTGTGCGGTCCGATTGTGGCGGGTGAGTAACGAACCCACCTCTTCAAGCTACGGTTCCGCCCGAAGAGGCCGCCTCTAAAGCAGGTTAGGCAGATTCCCGGCCGCTCAGGAATTGGTAACCTTTCCCATCCATCCTGCCCGGGCAGAGGGAGAGAGTGCGATGCGAGTCCAGCACCAGGAGCTAAGCTTCGAAGACCGCCGCTGCGAACCGCGCCACGAAGACCTGATCGACACCGCCACCATCCATTTCCGAGGCGAGCGCCATTCGGTGCCGGTGCTCAACATCTCCACCCGGGGAACGATGATCGAGAGCGGCATCGCGCCTCGGCTTGGCGAGACGGTGCTGGTCGAATTCCCCGAATGCAGCCGGATCCACGCCTTCGTGCGCTGGTGCCGCGACGGGCGGATCGGGTTGAACTTCGGCCATGAGATGGTTCTGGGGTAGGAGGGCGCTAACCCGTCATCCCGGCGAAAGCCGGGATCCCAGGCCGTAAAGGCTCGGTGGGTCTCCCCGAGATCCCGGCTTTCGCCGGGATGACGGGTACTCCCGCAACTACTTCCCCAGCGCCCTCAGCACCGTGGGCGTGATCCCGCTCACCATCTTCTTGATCCCCTGGAAGTTGGGATGGACCCGGTCGGCAAGCGCCAGCGCCGGGTTGCCCGCCACCCCCGCCAGGAAGAAGGGGTAGAGCTCCGCCCCGTGCTCGCGGGCCAGATCGGGGAAGATCCGGTTATATTCGGCCATGTAGCGGCTTCCGAGATTAGGCGCCGCCAGCATTCCGGCGATCAGCACCGGGATTCCCCGCCGCTTCAGCTCGACGATGATCGCGTCGAGATCCGCGCGAGTCTGCCTCGGCGGAAGGCCGCGGAGCATGTCGTTGGCGCCCAGCGCGACGATGGCGAGGTCCGGCTTGGTCTTGAGCCCGTCCAGCGTCCATTTCAGCCGCGCCCGCCCCTGCGCCGCGGTGTTGCCGGAGACTCCGGCGTTGGTGACGAAGGCGCGTACGCCGTTGCGCCTCAGCATGTCCTCAAGCTGCGGGGCGAAACCCTGGCCGGGCGGAAGGCCGTAGCCCGCGGTGAGGCTGTCGCCGAAGGCGAGGACGTGGACGTCCTTCGCCTCGGCCGGTGCTTGGCAGGCGGTCATCAGCAGCAGTACGTAGACAAGCCGGCGAAGCGCCCCATATGCGATCCGTAACGACATCGGATTTCATTCCCCTTCATGACCGGCTCCTACGTTATCGACGCCTCGAATGTCACGCTGGCGCTCGGCTCCGGCGCGGGCCGGGTCGAGATTCTGCGCGGCGTCGGGCTTCAAGTCGCGAGCGGCGAAAGCGTTGCGTTGCTCGGGCCTTCGGGCAGCGGAAAATCTTCGCTCATGGCGGTCCTGTCCGGGCTGGAGCGGGCCACGGGAGGCACGATCCGGATCGCGGGCGCCGATTTCACCGCGCTCGGCGAGGACGATCTGGCGCGGGCCCGGCAGGGGCGGATCGGGATCGTCCTCCAGGCCTTCCACCTGCTGCCGACGATGACCGCGCTCGAGAATGTCGCGGTGCCGCTTGAGCTGGCGGGCCGGGAGGGCGCGTTCGAGCTCGCCCGGGCCGAATTGGAGGCGGTCGGCCTCGGCCACCGGCTGACCCATTATCCGATGCAATTGTCAGGCGGCGAGCAGCAGCGCGTCGCCATCGCCCGGGCGACCGCGCCGCGCCCGGCCCTGCTCTTCGCCGACGAGCCGACCGGCAATCTCGACGCCGCGACCGGGACTGCGATCCTCGACCTCCTGTTCGAGCGCCAGCGGGAGACGGGTGCCACTTTGCTGGTCATCACCCACGATCCGGCCCTAGCGG
>DASWLY010000028.1:0-26450 GCA_036400035.1 Allosphingosinicella sp. | reverse complement strand
TCGAGCTGAGCGTACACAATCGAGGCCCGGTCGCCGCCGAGGATGTCCGCATCTCGACCTGGATGCTCGCCGCCGGCTCTTCCGAGGCGGAGAGCGCGCTGATCGTCCCGCGCGACCATGCCGACACTCCGGCCGTGACGATCGGCGCCGGCGAATCGCGCACGATGACGGCCTCGGTCGCCCTTCCGACCAATCAGGTACAGGGGGACGCCGTGCTTCCGGTGGTGGTCGCCGACGCCCGCTACCGGCTCGCCGGAGGTGCCCAGGGCCGCACCTCGGCCTCGTTCGCGGTCGGGGTCCCCGACGGCGACGGGCTCGCCCATTTCGGGATCGAGAATCCCTCCGGCCTGCACGAGGGCGTCGTGGCCAAGCCGCTGCGCGAGCCGCAGCGGGTCTGACCGGCCCGGGGCCGAACGAAGAAGGGGCGGCTCCCTCGCGGGAGCCGCCCCTTTCTCTTGAACCCTCAGGGAGGTGCCCGTCATCCCGGCGAAAGCCGGGACCTCAGGCCGACAAGGCTCCGAGCACTTCCCACTGGGTCCCGGCTTTCGCCGGGACGACGTTCGCCCGAAGGTGAGCGTTACTTCAGCTCGACGGTCGCGCCGGCGTCGGCGAGGCGCTTGCGGAGCTCCTCGGCCTCGGCCTTGGAGATGCCCTCCTTGACGGCCTTCGGAGCGCCCTCGACCAGCGCCTTGGCTTCGCCGAGGCCGAGCTGGGTGATCGCGCGCACTTCCTTGATCACGTTGATCTTCTTGCCGCCGTCGTTGACGAGGATGACGTCGAACTCGGTCTTCTCTTCCTCGACCGGAGCCGCGGCGGCGCCGCCGCCGGCCGGAGCCGCGACCGCCGCGGCGGCCGAAACGCCCCAACGCTCCTCGAGCGCCTTGGCGAGATCGGCGGCTTCGAGAACGGTCAGCTCGCTGAGCTGGTCGACGAGGGAATTGATGTCTGCCATTTTAAGTCTCCGTTGGTTTGCCGGCGGGAAGGCCGGGATTGTGTCTCGATCTCGTCATTCCGGCGGAAGCCGGGATCCCCGGGGAGGTTCGCACCGAGGTGCGTCCCGTCGCCGAGGCCCCGGCTGGGTTCCCATCAAAGTAAACTTTGATGGGGTCCCTTCCGCCGGGGTGACGTGGGTCAGTTAAGCGTCTTCTTTGGCCGCATAGGCGCCGATCACCCGGGCCAGCATCGCGCCGGGCTCGTTGATCGTGCGGGCGATCTTGCTCGCCGGGGCCTGGATGAGGCCGATGATCGTCGCGCGCAGCTCGTCGAGCGACGACAGCTCGGCCAGCGCCCGAATGCCGGACGCGTCGAGGAGCGTGTCGCCCATCGCGCCGCCGACGATCTCGAAGCGGTCGGTCGTCTTCGCGAAATCCACCGCGACCTTGGCGGCCGCGACGGGATCGCTCGAGGTGGCCAGCGCCGTCGGGCCGGTCAGCATGTCGCTGATCGGAGCGTAGGTGCTGCCCTCGAGCGCGATCAGGGTGAGCGTGTTCTTGGTCACCTTGTAGCTGGCGCCGGCGTCGCGCATCCGGATGCGCAGGGCGGTGGACTGCGCCACCGTCATGCCGAGATTGCGGGTGACGACCACCACGCTCGTCTCCGCGAACGTCTGCTTCAGCTGGTCGACCTGCTCGGACTTCTGAGCTCGATCCATCTTACACTCCAAATTCGCCCGGCGGACTATCCGCCGGACGCAGGCTTGCCAGGCGCGCGGCCGGGCCGGGCGCCTGATGTCCGCGATGGGGAGAGCGAGTGCCGGTAAGCCCTAGGCTACCGGCCGGCGGCGCGCACGGCGCGCCGCAAAATCTCTTTCCCCGTCTTGGCTGGATATTAAGCTCCGAAAGGAGCACCGGCTGTCTCGGACGGCACGCCGTCCCGCAAAGCGGAACAAGCGAAGCCGGGCCTCTACTGGGTGGGGGCCTTTAAATCAACCGCTTGTTGAGCCTGCGCGACCGCATTAGCCTCGAAATCGCCGCCTATCGCCCGGTAGAGGGCGAGCTGAGCGTCGGCGGCCTCGGCCTCGACGGCGGCAAGCTGGTCGCGCGCCCGGTTCACCGCCCGCTCCGCGTCCAGGACGCCGAGATAGTCGGTGAGGCCGGAGCTATATTGCTTGCGCGCTATCTCCACCGTCTCGCCGGCCGCTTCAAGCTGCCCGAGCAGCGCCAGCCGCTGCCGCTCGCGCGCGTCGACCGCGGCAAGGCTCGTCTCCACCTCAGCGAACGCTCTGAGCACGGTGCCGCGATAGGCCGCCACCGCCTCTCGCGCCTGGGCGCGCGACTGATCGGCGCGGGCGCGGTTGCGGCCGAAGTCGAGGATCGACCCGGCGAAGCCCGGCCCGGCCGAGGCGCTCAGGGCGTCGAGCGAGAAGATATCGCCGAGCGCGGCCGCGACGAGGCCGATCGCTCCGGTGATGGACAGCCGCGGATAGCGGGCGGCGATGGCCGAGGCCGTGGCCGCATCGGCGGCGGCGACCCGAGCGAGCGCGGCGGCGATGTCCGGCCGGCGAAGCAGAAGGTCCGACGGGATTCCGGCCGCGGGCGTTTCGAAGCGGGGAGTCCGCGGCGACTGGCCGACCAGCGGCTGGATCTCGGCGGGCGGGAGCCCGGTGAGCGCCGCGAGCGCCGCCACCCGTGCCGATTGCTCCGCCTGGAGCGGCGGCAGCGCCGCCGCCGTCTCCGCGAGCAGGGTCTCCGCCCGCGTCCGGTCGATCCCCGCCACCAGTCCGGCCCGAGCCCGCCTGGCGGCCAGATCGCGGCCGAGGCGCGCCGTCGCCACCGTCTCCCGGGCGATCCGCTCTCGCGCCAGCGCGGCGCGCGCCGCGACCAGGTTGCGTGCGACGTCCGTCACCAGGGTGAGCCGAACCGCCGAGGAGTCGAGGCCGGCGGCATCGAGGCGCGCCCGCGCCGCCCGTTCGTCCGCGCGAAGGCGACCGAACAGATCCGAGTCCCAGCTGCCCTCGATTCCGGCTCGGTAGAGGATCCGCTCGCGGTCGATCCGCGGACCGCCGGCTCCGCCTCCCGAGCCTTCGAATCCGAACTCGTTGGCCGAGCTGCGGTTATAGGTCACGCTCGCGGAGCCATTGAGCAGCGGCATCCGCTCCGCCTCGCTGGCCTTCAGCCCCGCCCTCGCCTGCTCGATCCGAGCGGCGGCGGCGGCGAGGTCGGGAGACTGAGCGAGGGCGGCCTCCACCAGCCGGGCGAGCGCCGGGTCCGACAGCCGTTGCCGCCACCATTCCGCCGCCGGAAGGCCCTCCGGCGCCCTGGCATGGAAGCCGGCGGGAAGCGGTTGCACCGCCTCGCTTCGCGGCCGCGGCGTCGCGCAGGCGGCGACGAGCAGGGCCAAGGCGAGCGCCCCGCGCCTCACGAGGCGGTTCTCGCGGGCACATAGGCGTCGACCTGCTGCCCGACGAAGAAGGCGGGGGCGTTCGCCGGCAGCCTGTAGATGAGCTGGAGCACCCGGACGTCGACCCGTTCTTGCGAGCTGTTGGTGAGGCTTCGTTTCGGAGTGACGAGCGGCTCCGCCCGGACGAAGACCGCCCTCACCCGCCGCCGGGCATTGCCGCGCGGCGACACCATCGCCGCCTGGCCCAGCGCCACCCGATCGATCTCGTTCTCGTCTATGTCGACGCGCACGTGAAGCGGGTTGATCTCGCCGAGCACGATCAGCGGGTCCTGGTTTCCCGGACCGGGGCCGGCATTCGCATATTGCCCCTCCCGCGTATTCACCTGGAGCACCGTCGCGCTCCTCGGCGCCCGCACTTCCAGCAGCCCCAGGGTCGTTCGAGCGCTCGCCACCTGAGCCTGTGCCTGGCGAAGCTCGGCGCGGGCGACTTCGAGCCGGGCCGCCGCCTCGTCGCGGGCGTTGCGGCGATCGATGACCTGCTGCTCGGCGACCGCCCGAGGATCGCCGACATTGGCGTAGAGCCGGTAGAGCCGCTGCGCCGACGCATGGGCCACCGCCGCCGAGTCGACCCGCTCCCGGGCCAGCTGAACCGAGGCGGTCCGCTCCCCGAGCTGCGCCTGCACGTCGCGGGCGTCGACGGTGAAGAGCACCTGCCCCTTCGACACCCGCTCGCCCGGCGAGACGAAGAGCCGGGTGACGATCCCGGCCCTCTGGGCCCCCACCTCGATCAGCTCGCTGGACGGCTCGATCACCCCCGCGCCGGAGACCGACCGCCCCGCCTGCGCCTGGGGCACCGTCGGCGGAGTCTTGCCAGGCGTCGTGGTCCGGCGATCCGGCTGGGTGAAGGCGACCACCGCCGCCGCGAGCAGCAGGGCGAGCAATCCGACGAACGGCAGGATGTGGCGGGGCATGGCAATTCGGGGCATCAGTGCTGGAGCTCCTGCTGCAGTGGCTTCGTCTTGTCCGGCCGGCGATCGCCGACCATCCGGCCGTCCTCGATTTCGAGAATCCGGTCGGCGAGGTCGAAGACCCTATTGTCGTGGGTGACGATGATCACCGCCCGGTCGGGCTGGATCGCGACTTCGCGAAGCAGGTCCATCACCCGCCGGCCCGACGAGGCGTCGAGCGCGGCGGTCGGCTCGTCGCAGACGATGAGCCTCGGATCGTGGACCAGCGCGCGGGCGATGGCGACCCGCTGCTGCTGCCCACCGGACATCTGCCGGGGCAGCCGCTCGGCGAGCTGGCCGATGTTGAGCTTGTCGAGAGCCGAGCGCGCCCGCTCCACCGCTTGCCCCCGCTTCATGCCCGCCGCGACCAGCGGAACGCTCGCATTCTCCGCCGCCGTCAGGGTCGGGATCAGGTTATACTGCTGGAAAATGAAGCCGATGTTCGCCAGGCGGAAGAGGACCAGCGCGTTCTTGCTCAGATCGTATATCTCGCTCCCGAACACCCGGACGCTGCCTTGGGTGGGATAGAGGATCCCGGCGACGATCGAGATGAGCGTCGTCTTGCCCGATCCGCTCTCGCCGACAAGATAGGTGAGCTCGCCCGGAAAGACATCGATGTCGATCCCGTGCAGAGCCCGCACCCGAGTTTCGCCGTTGCCGAAGTCCTTGACGATGCCTCGGACGGAAATGGCGGGATCGCGCATCACCGGAACACCTCCGCCGGCTCCGTCCGAAGCACCTTCAACAGCGCGATGAAGCCGGTCCCGAACACCATCAGGAGGACGGCGATGCCCACGCCCACAAGCACCTGCCAGGGCACGTAGAAGCCCTTGAACGTGTCCGAATTGTTGCCGCCGATGACGATGAAGGCCGTCGCCAGCCCGATCCCGATGCCGTAGCCGATGAAGCCGATCCACCCGGCCTGGAGAGCGACCATGCCGCGGATCTTGGCGTTGGTCACCCCGATCGCCTTCAGCGCACCGAACTGCTTGATGTTGTCGCGGATGAAGAGGCTGAAGGTGAGGCCGACGATCGCGACCCCGACGATGAATCCGAGCAGCACGGTGAGGCCGAAATTGATCGGGATGCCGGTGTTCGCCGCGACGTAGTAGATGGAGTCGCGGGCGAACTCGCTCTGGGTCCGCGCCCTCAGCCCCGTCGCCGCCTCGATCCGCCGGGCGGTCGCCGGGGCATCCTTCGCCTCGGCGGCCCTGGCGAGGACGAAGGTCATCCGGTTGCGGGTCCCGGGCACGTAGTTCAGCGCGTTCGAATATTGCGTGTAGAGGAGCACGCCCGACGTGAAGCTGGGATTGGCGTCGACCACGCCCCGGATCACCGCCCGCCGATCGTTGAGCTCGATCTCCTGCCCCACCGGATCGGCGTTCGGGAACAGCTTGCGCGATCCCACATCGTCGATGAACAGGCTGTCGGGTGCCGAGAGGTCGCCGAGGCTGCCGCGCAGGATCCGCGGCGGCAGCCCGATCAGGGTGGCGTCGTCCAGCCCCACCACCGTCACCTGCTCGAGCTCGCCCGCGGCCGTGCGGACGGTCGCCCCCTGCCGAAGGTTCGGAACCGCCCAGGCGACGCCCGGCACCCCGCGCACCCGGTAGAGGTCGGTGGAGGGGAGCGGCTTGGTACCGTCGACGAACTCGGCGCGGCTGTCCATCACCCAGATGTCGGCGTCGGTGACGTCCCAGACCGCGGCCGAGGCGCGAAGCATCAGGTTGACGAACAAAGTCGATTGCTGGGCGATCAGCAGCGTCGAGAAGGCGATGCCGAAGATCAGGCCGTAATATTTGACCTTGTCCCCGGTGAGCATCCTGAGTGCGATCCAGCCCAAATGGGAACTCCCTGCCGAGGCTCTTGACGCTTACTGACTCACTGGTCATTAATGGCCATTCATGACGGAGGCAAGCGTTTTGAACGACAACCCACCCAGGCGGCGCAGGCGCAAGGAGGCCCGGCCGGCCGAGATCGTGGAGGCGGCGCGCAAGTGCTTCGTCCTCAACGGTTTCGCCGCCACCCGGATCGAGGATGTCGCCAGGCAGGCCGGGGTCTCGAAAGGCACCGTCTATCTCTATTTCGACACCAAGGAGGCGCTGTTCGACGCGGTGATGCGGGTGAACGTGCTTCCGGTGATCGACTCGCTGACCGCGGCGATTCGCGCCGACGAGACGACTCCGGCGCCTCGGCAGCTCGAATATATCGCGCGCACCATGTACCGCGAGATCGTCGGCACCGAGCGCCGCCTGCTCCTCCACCTCGTCATCGCGGAGGGGCCGCGTTTCCCCTGGCTCACGGAATTCTATTATCGCGAGATATTGTCGAAGGGCCGCGAGGCGGTCCGCGCCGTGATCGAACGCGGCGAGGCTCGCGGCGAGCTCAGGGGCAACGGCCTCGAGCGGCATCCGGAGGTGCTGATGGCGCCGACCATCGTCGCCGCCCTCTTCTCCCTGCTCTTCGCCCGGCACGCGCCGGTCGATCTCGACGATTATATCGAGACGCACCTCGCCATGGGCCTGCGCGCGCTCGAAGCGGCTCCGCCTCCGCAGTCGGGTTCGACTAGCGGGCCCTGATCTCGTTGAGGTTCAGCCGCCGCGCCTCGCGCTCGTAGTGGCTGGCGAGCTGCTGCAGCCCGCGGCGGGCATGCTCGTTCTCCGCGGCGAGCGCGGCGGCCCGGCATTTTTCGGCCTGCTGGTGGAAGAATCGAACATCGTCCATGACCGGCCAGAAAGCGCGGACCCACCCGAGGTTCCGAATAAACGGCCCCGGCAACCTTTTCTATTTGCGCCGGCGCGGCCGCGCCGCGGTCTTCGTGTACAGCCGCGCCGACCAGGCGCACGCCGCCGCCGCCGCGCAGTCGGTCATCGCGACCCGCAGCGTGTAGGTTCCCGCCGCCGTCGGCGCCACATCCAGCTTCGGCATCTCGACCAGCGGCTTGGCCTCGCCCACCCGGGCTCCCGCGGGATCGAGCAGCTCCACCTCGCCGGCGCCGCAGCCCGCCTCGCACACGACGACGAGCCGGTAGGTCGCGCCCGCGGCCAAGGGATATTGGAGCCGGGCCTCGGCGCCGCCGGCCAGGGCGCCGGGCCGCACCTCGCCTGTCGGAGCCCAGCCGTCCTGCCTCTGGATCGCGTCCCATTCGGTGAGGACCCGGTGGACCCAGGTGGCCGGATTCGTCTGCGCCCCGGCGCCGCCCGCCGGAACGAGCAATGAAGCGGCCGCCGCGACCGCCAAGCTGAGTTCACGCATACCCGTCTCCTTCACCGAACGGGCTGTCTCCGGCCTTGGTCGGCCCCTGTCAACCGCCGCACGCTCGACCGGGTCCGCCGCAGGCGAAGCCGCCGGCGGCGCCGCGCTGCCAAGAGAAAGGAACGCCCTCGCGGCCTTGCTCGACCCAGGAACCGACTAGCGGACGTCGCGGCCCGAGGCCGGCCAGCGGCAGCCGAGCAGCTCGTAAAGCTCCCGGACCGCTCCGGCGGACGTCACCGTGTCGGTCAGATATCCCCTCTTCGGATAGGTCTTGAGGGAGACGGAGTCGGACTGGTTGCCGCCCAAGACGAGCAGGCTGTCGCCGAGATCCTCGACCAGGAAGCCGACATGTCCCGTGATCACCGGGGCGTCGCCGGAGGTTCGCCCGCGCGCCCACACCGCCACCGCGCCCGGGCGCGGCGGGTCGATCGGCTCTCCCCACTCGGCCCATGTCCGGGCCCAGCCCGAATCCGTCCCCTTCAACCCGCTCTGCGCCAGGCACCAGTTGACGAAGGCCGAGCACCACGGAGTCGAATCCCGCTCCGCCTCCCCCTCTTCGAGGTCGGAGCAGGTGGCGAGATATTCGAGGATCCGCGGATCCTCGCCGCCTTCCCGCTCGGCGACACCGGCGGCAAGCTCCCGAAGCGCGACCTCGTACCAGGGCGGAAGGACGGACATGGCCGCAGGGTAGCCGCCCCGCACCGCCAGAAGAAGGGCCAACCGGCGCGCGCCAAGCTTGAACGAGAGCAGGATCGCCATAAATTGCGCTCAGGTCTCAAGTGAAATGCGGAAAAGCCGGCTGTGAAGGTCCTGAGTTCCCCATCACGAATGCGCTTAGGCGCGCTCTTCGTCACCATCGTCGGCCTGATGACCTTCGTCGCGGCACAAGGCGCGAGCGGCGGGCCGGCCATCGTCCTCGCAACCGTCTCGCTCACCCTGTTCTTCATGGAAATCGTCTTCGGCCTCAGGGAGGCGCGAGCGAGCCGATCTGACGACTAGCCCGGCGGACCGCGACTCCGGGCGGCGACGTCGACGAAAAAGGGCCGGAGCTTTCGCCCCGGCCCTCCAATGCAATGCAGCCAGTCTAGCCGCTTAGACCGCCGCCACCTCGGCGACGTCGACCTTGAGGCCCGGGCCCATGGTCGAGCTCAGGGCCACCTTCTTGACGTACTTGCCCTTGGCGCCCGCCGGCTTGGCGCGGACGATGGCGTCCACGAAGGCGGTGAAGTTGCGCTTCAGGTCCTCGGCCGGGAAGCTGACCTTGCCGATTCCGGAATGGATGATCCCGGCCTTCTCGACCCGGAACTCGACCTGGCCGCCCTTGGCAGCCCTCACCGCTTCGGTAACGTTGGGCGTGACCGTCCCGAGCTTCGGGTTCGGCATCAGGCCCTTGGGGCCGAGCACCTTGCCGAGCCGGCCGACGATGCCCATCATGTCGGGAGTCGCGATGACCCGGTCGAAGTCGATCGTCCCGCCCTGGATCGTCTCCATCAGGTCCTCGGCGCCGACCACGTCGGCGCCCGCCGCGGTCGCTTCCTCGGCCTTGGCGCCGCGGGCGAACACCGCCACCCGGACGTCCTTGCCGGTTCCGGCGGGGAGGGTGACGACGCCGCGGACCATCTGGTCGGCGTGGCGCGGGTCGACTCCGAGGTTGAGCGCGATCTCGATCGTCTCGTCGAACTTCGACCTGGCATTGGCCTTCAAGGTCTCGATCGCCTCATCGACTCCGTAGAGCCGGGTGCGGTCGACGGCGGCGTCGATCGCCTTCTGGTTCTTGCTGATCTTGGCCATGTCCTTAGCTCCCCGTCACTTCGAGGCCCATCGCCCGGGCGGAGCCTTCGATGATCCGCGACGCGGCTTCGATATCGTTGGCGTTGAGATCCTTCATCTTCATCTCGGCGATCTCGCGAAGCTGTGTGCGGGTGACCCGGCCGGCGCCGACCTTGCCCGGCTCCTTGGAGCCCGCCTTGACGCCCGCGGCCTTCTTCAGAAGGTAGGTCGCCGGCGGGGTCTTCGTCTCGAAGGCGAAGCTGCGGTCGGCGAAGACGGTGATGACGGTGGGGATGGGCATGCCCTTCTCCATCTCGGTCGTCGCCGCGTTGAACGCCTTGCAGAATTCCATGATGTTGACGCCGCGCTGGCCCAAGGCAGGCCCGATCGGCGGCGACGGATTGGCGGCGCCCGCGGGCACCTGGAGCTTGATATAGCCCGTTATCTTCTTAGCCATTGTCTCTCACTCTGTAGGTCGGGCCGGATCGACGAGCGATCCGACCGGTTTCAAGTTTAGCGGTCCGAACGAGGCGCCGAGGCGCCTCTCCCGCAAGTTTCCACGGCAGATGCGTTGGAACGGCGGGCTTAGCGCAATTGGGTCGCGAGGGCAACCGCGGGCCGGATCCGGACTCGTGACGACGGTCACGCGCCTGCGGTTGCGTGGCGCCTATCCCGCAGGAGTTCCGACCCAGAGGAGTTCCGCCATGTCCATGTCGTTCGCGCTGCTGCTTGCCGCCTTTCAGTCACCGACCACGCCCGCCACCGGCCTCAGCCTCGGCTCCTTCATGCAGGCCTGCGTCGCCTCGGGGGGCGATCTCGGATGGTTCGGCCCCGGGATCACCGGCAGCTCCCCTTTGCGCGGCGTGTACATCGGCGACGCTCCGGCGCGGGTGACCGTGAGTTTCTTCAACGAGGACGGCAGTGGAAGCTCCGATATTCGCTGGTTCAATTCCGCTACCCCGTCGGTGGAGGTGCGCCAGCCTGCCGGAATCCCCGAAAGCTACACGATCGTGAGCAAGCGCGTGCGCTACGGCGTCTCGGGCACCCGCGGCGCAACCGCGGTCTGCACTCGAGTACGCTGACGGATTTCACCCCCTCCCCGGGTGGGGACGCGGGTTCAGCGGTTCGGGCAGGGCCTCGTGCTCGGCGCGTCGTCGCAGCGGGCGCAGGGCTCGCGCCCGGTCGTCACTTGACCAGTTCGACCTGCTCGAACTCCAGCTCCACCGGCGTGGCTCGCCCGAAGATGGAGACGCCCACCTTCACCCTTCCGCGATCGAAATCGAGCTCTTCCACCACGCCGTTGAAGCTCGCGAACGGCCCGTCGAGCACCTTGACCTGGTCGCCGATCTCATAGTCGACGCTGATCTTGGTCTTGGGCGCGGCGGCGGCGGCTTCGTCCTTGGTGTTGAGGATTCGGGCGGCCTCGGCGTCGGTGATCGGCTGCGGCTTGCCCGACGAGCCGAGGAAGCCGGTGACCTTGGGCGTGTTCTTGACGAGGTGGTAGACGTCGTCGTTCATGGCCAGCTTGGCGAGCACGTAGCCGGGGAAGAACTTGCGGTCGGAGGTCACCTTCTTGCCGCGGCGGACCTCGGTGATCTTCTCCGTCGGAACCTCGACCGCCTCGACCAGGGTGGCGAGGCCGAGCCTGTTGGCCTCGGACTGGATGGCGTCGCGGACCTTGTTCTCGAAGCCGGAATAAGCGTGGATGATGTACCAGCGGGACATGTCGATTTCTTACCTTGGTCTGGCCGGATCGGCTAGCTGAGCAGGCCGAGAAGGCTGCTGACGAGGGTGGCGAAGGCGCTATCGACCGCGAAGAAGAAGATGCCGAGCAGGCTGGTCATGATCAGCACCATGATCCCGGTCGTCACCGTCTCCTTTCGAGTCGGCCAGGTGACCTTGCCGGTCTCCGCTCTCACCTGGCGCAGGAACTCGCCGGGATTGACTCTTGCCATCGCGAATCTGGTCCTTCTCGATACGGGCGTTCGGGCAGCCGCTCTCGACCGGGGGGCCGGTCAGCCGAGCTTTGCCGATGAATGCGAGGCTCGGGAGATAGCGAGGGGGGGCGGCGATGGCAAGAGCGGTGGTGTGCGGCTTGTCTTCGAGGCCGTGGCCGTCACGCGAGTGAATCGCGTGACGTCAGTCGCGCTTCGCGCGCCGGCCGGCGGCTTCGCGCGCCCTTCGGGCGTCGGCGCGTATCTTCGTTATGCGCCTCGCTTCGGCGTGGCAGGAGTGGAGGGATTCGAACCCACGACCCTCGGTTTTGGAGACCGATGCTCTAACCAAACTGAGCTACACTCCTAGGCGCCGGGAGTGGAGGGTCATTAAACGCAGCGTGGAACGGGTGCAAGGGCATTGCCTCGGGCGGAGCCTTGGAAAGCCGGCGGACGGGGTGCGCCGAGTGCGCCGCCTGGGCGTCAGCCCCTCGCCTCTCCTCCTAGGCGGCGATGTCGTAGGGCTGGATCTCGCCGGTCAGATAGAGGCTTCGCGCCTTGGCGCGGCTCAATTTGCCCGAGCTGGTTCGCGGCAGGGTGCGCGGCGGCACCAGCTCGATGACGCAGTTCATGCCCGTGATCGCCCGCACCCGCTCGCGGATGATGTCGCGAAGCCGGGCGCGCTCGCCGGCGTCGGAGGTGCGGCACTGGACGAGGACGGCGGGGGTCTCCTCGCCGCCCGGCGTGGTGATCGAGAAAGCGGCGATGTCTCCCGCCTTGAAGCCGGGGAGCTGCTCCACCGCCCACTCGATATCCTGGGGCCAGTGGTTCTTGCCGTTGATGATGATCATGTCCTTGGCCCGGCCGACGATGTAGAGATAGCCTTCAGACAGATAGCCCATGTCGCCCGTGTCCAGCCAACCCTCGCCATCCAGGCAGGCGGCGGTCGCTTCCTCGTCGCGGAAATAGCCGACCATCACCGAGGGGCCTCGGCAATGGACCTTGCCGATCTCGCGGTTGCCGAGCGTCTGCCCGTCCTCGTCACGGATCTCGACTTCCATGTCGCGCGCCGGTTTGCCGCAATTGACGATGGCGCGGTAACGCTGTGGCCGGTCGCGGTGCATCTTGCCGTCGCCCGACAGGGTGGTCTCCTCTACCAGCTCGACAACGATGCCCTCGCCCGGCGGCATGATCGTCACCGCGAGCGTCGCCTCGGCGAGGCCGTAGCTGGGCAGGAAGCTCTTGGCGTCGAAGCCCGCGGGCGCGAAGGCATCGACGAAGGCCTGCATGACGTCGGGCCGGATCATGTCGGCGCCGTTGCCGGCGATCCGCCAGCGCGACAGGTCGAACCTCTCGGCGACATTGGTCAGGCTCGAGACGCGGCGGGCGCAGATGTCGTAGCCGAACGTCGGCGAATAGCTTCCGGTCGTGCCTTCGTTGCGGGTGATGAGGTCGAGCCAGGCGAGCGGGCGCCGGGCGAAATCCTCGGTCTTGAGATAGTCGGTCGAGATCTGGTTCGCCATCGGCGAGAGCAGGCAGCCGACCAGCCCCATGTCGTGATACCAGGGCAGCCACGAGATGCAGCGGTCGGTCTCGATCACCTCCATTCCGTGGCTGTGCGCGGCGAGGTTGTTGAGGAGGCCGCGATGCGTGACGGCCACCCCGTGCGGGAAGCGGGTCGAGCCGCTCGAATATTGAAGATAGGCGATGTCGTCGGGAGCGGCCTTCGGGAGCTCGGCCACCGGGCCTTCGCTTGCCGAGAAGCTCTCCCACGATTCTCCGACGACGCCCGCGGCTTCCGCCGCCGCTCCGGCCAGGGCGCCGAGCTCGGCCGGATAGAAGAGATGGGTCGGATCGGCGCTTGCGAGCTGGACCTTGAGCTGGTCGATATAGGAATCGCGGCCGCCGAACGAGGTGGGCAGCGGCAGCGGCACCGGCCAGGCGCCCGCATAGACGGTTCCGAAGAAGAGGGCGGCGAATTCGGCGCTGGTCTCGGCGACGATCGCGATCCGGTCCTTCGGCTTCACGCCCGCGGCGATCAGCCGGTAGGCCGCGGTGAGGGCGTCCTCGCGAAGCTCACGATAAGGATAGGGGCGGACCAGGATTCCGCGCGGGTCGTGGAAGTTGAGGCCGCGCCGGCCCAGCGCCGCGTAATCGAGCGCTTCTCCGAGCGTGTCGAAGTCGGCAAAGCGGCGCGGCAGAGTGTCCGCGGTCGGCGTCGGGACCAAAGTCTCGGGCACGGGTGTAGCGGATCCTCTCAGGTGGTGGCCAGTACGCGCGACCGCCTCCCGGGGCGGGAGAGGTACGCGTTTATAATCGGGACCGACTGTGGCACAATCATGGCGCGTGAGATCCCGACCGGACAAAAGGCCCCGGCCGCCCCTCGACGCAGAGGGCCTCGAGCGGCTCGGCCTCTTCTATGCCGGCCGCTTCGCCACCACCCGCGCCAGGCTCGCCACCTATCTGCGCCGCAAGCTGAAGGAGCGGGGCTGGAACGGGGAAGGCGAGCCGCCGGTCGAGCGGCTGGTCGAGCGTTTCGCCAAGCTCGGTTATGTCGACGACCGGGCCTTCGCCTCCGCCCGCTCGGCCTCGCTGATGCGGCGCGGCTATGGCGAGCGCCGGGTGGCGGAGGCGCTTCGAGGCGCCGGGATCAGCGAGGAGGATGGAGCCGAGGCTCGAGTCCATGCCGAGGAGGAAGCCCTGGCCGCGGCGCACCGTTTCGCCCGTCGCCGGCGGCTCGGCCCCTATGCCGGATCGGTCCCCGATCGGGCCGCCCGGGACAAGGCGGCGGCCGCAATGCTTCGCGCCGGACACCGCCTCGAGCTGGTCCGGCAGGTGCTGGGCACCTCGCCCGCGGACCTGCCTGACCCCGATGTCCCATAAAAACAGTCGTAAACGGTTCACAAATCCGAGCGAGCCGTGATAGTCACCCCGGTTCACAAGGTGGATCGGCCGTTAATGACGTCGCGCCGGGAGATGACAGCTGGAAGCGACGCGCCCGACCCCGAAGGCGCGGCCGACGCTCCGCGCCCGGATGACGAGGCCCTCATCAGGCTCACCGGCACGATGAAATGGTTCGACGCGACCCGCGGCTTCGGCTTCCTGGTCAGCGACGAGGTCAAGGGCGACATCCTCGTCCATTTCAGCGTCCTCAAGGAGCATGACCGCCGGAGCCTTCCGGAAGGTGCCGTCGTCGAATGCCTCGTCGCGGAGCAGGAACGCGGCCTCCAGGCGCGGCGCGTGCTCGCCATCGACCTCAGCCGCGCGGTCATGCCCGAGCCCCAGCGCGCCACCGGCGGCAGCCCGGGCGAAAGGGTCGATCCGTCGGCCCTGCTCGACGAGGCCGGCGATTTCGAGCTGGTGCGGGTGAAATGGTTCAACCGACTCAAGGGCTATGGCTTCCTCGTCCGCGAGGACGAGGACGACGAGGACATCTTCGTCCACATGGAGACGGTCCGCCGCGGCGGCCTCGCCGATCTCAGCCCCGACCAGCCGCTGCGCGCCCGAATCGCCGCCGGCCGCAAGGGCCCGTTGGCGGTCGAGGTGGAGCCGAGGTAGCGCCCTCCGTCATCCCGGCGAAAGCCGGGACCTCGGCGAGATACGGACATCTCCGTCATCCCGGCGAAAGCCGGGATCTCAGGCCGCGAAGGCACCGGCGCAAGTCCTCCCCAAGATCCCGGCTTTCGCCGGGATGACGCTAGGGCGTCAGCGCCGCGTCCCTCAGCCCCCGCCAGATCCTGAGCGCCTGCACGGTCTCCGGCACGTCGTGGACCCGGAGCAGCTGGGCGCCCTGATCGACCGCCTTCAGGGCCAAGGCGATCGAACCGGCGAGCCGACCGTCGGCCGGCGCCTCTCCCGAAAGCGCCCCGATCATCCGCTTCCGGCTCGCCCCGACCATGATCGGGCAGCCGAGGCCGTGGAGCAAGGCGAGGCCGTTCAGGAGGTCGAGATTGTGCTGGACCGTCTTGCCGAAGCCGATGCCGGGATCGACGACGATCAGGGCCCGGTCGATTCCCGCCGCCTCCGCCGCCGCGATCCGCGCCTCCAGCCAGTCGTAGACGGCGAAGAGGACGGGTTTGTCGTAAGACGGGGCCTGCTGCATCGTCTCCGGCGGCCCCTGATGGTGCATCAGCACGACCGGACAAGCCGAGCGGGCGACGAGGTCCGGCGCGAGCTCGTCGTAAGTCAGAGCGGAGACGTCGTTGACCATCGCCGCTCCGGCGCCGAGCGCCGCCCCCATCACCGCGGCCTTGCGGGTGTCGATCGACACCGCCGTCCCCCCCGACGCGAGCCGGGCAACGACCGGAAGCACCCGCTCGATCTCGTCGCCCTCCCAGACCGGCTTGGCCCCCGGGCGGGTCGATTCGCCGCCGACGTCGACGATCGCCGCTCCGGCCTCGGCCATGGCGAAACCCGCCTGCGCCGCCGCTTCCGCCCCGTCGAAGCGCCCCCCGTCCGAAAAGCTGTCGGGCGTGACGTTGAGGATGCCGGCGACCTGCGGCTGGTCGAGCCGGACCACGCGCTCGCGCAGCCGAAGCGGCTGACGCGGCGAGGTGAGATTCCGCCAGGCCCGCTCGGCGTCGCTTCCAAGCTCCAGCAATTCCTCCGCCCGATCGACCGTGACGAGCTCGGCGGAGACCCTGCGATCCCCCTCCATCGTCACCCGCTCGACCGCGGCGAACCAGAGCATTCCACCCGCCAACCGAGCTACCTTGCCGTCATGGCCGAAAGGCGCGTCGACGAAGGCGGTGGGCCGCAGATAATGGCGAAGGGTCATT
Organism: Allosphingosinicella sp.; assembly: GCA_036400035.1. Lineage (GTDB taxonomy): Bacteria > Pseudomonadota > Alphaproteobacteria > Sphingomonadales > Sphingomonadaceae > Allosphingosinicella. The sequence goes on along the minus strand of DASWLY010000028.1, from coordinate 10,370 downwards.
GGAAGCGGCTAGCGCATAAATTGCGCGACAGGAATCCCGAAGCGCGGAGACTAAGCAGGCCGACAGGTTGGAAGGCTCTCGTCATCCCGGCGAAAGCCGGGACCTCGGGAGTCTCGGCGGGCCTCCCCGAGATCCCGGCTTTCGCCGGGATGACGGTATGAATGGGTGCGAAAGGGAAACGGTGACGACCGCCTCTAATCGAAGGTCAGTAGGGTAACCGATTCTCCGCGGCCCAGACCACCATGTGGGGCATGGTATTGGTCCGGACCCATCAACACCCAAAGGGGCTCCCGCGCGTCTCCCGTGGTCAAAGGCGTGCGGGCGTTGGACGTGAAGGGACGGTCGTCTCCTTCAATGTGCCTTTGTTTCGCGCTCCTGTCGAGTGGCGGAGTGCAACCTTTTTTGCTCGATTTGGATCAGTCGAGCGTGAGCAGGTAACGCTGCCGGAGCGTGTCGAGCGGGGCCAGGGCGCCGCCCTCCTCATAATGCCAGAACGCCCAGCCGTTGCAGGCCGGCGCCCCTTGCGCGAGCGCGCCGATGCGGTGGATCGAGCCCGCCTCGCCGTCCAGCTCGATCGAGGCGTCGGCTCTCACCTGCGCCTGCCAGCGCCGCTTTGAATCGGTCAGCATCGTCCCGGGTTGGATCATCCCGATCTCAACAAGGGCTCCGAACGGCACCCGCGGCTGCGAGCGCTTCGAAGCCATCGTCTTCATCGCCCGCTCGTCGAGCTCCAGAGTCGAGGCAATCCGCTCGCGAGCGACCCGCACGTAGCGCTTCTCGCGCTCGATCCCGATCCAGTGCCGGCCCAGCCGCCGGGCCACCGCGCCGGTGGTGCCGGTGCCGAAGAATGGGTCGAGCACGACGTCGCCCGGGTTGGTGCAGGCCAGCATCACCCGGTAGAGCAGGGATTCGGGCTTCTGGGTCGGATGGGCCTTGGTGCCCCCGTCCTTGACCCGCTCGCCGCCCGAGCAGATCGGAAGCAGCCAGTCGGACCGCATCTGGAGCTCGTCGTTCAGAGCCTTCATCGCCCGGTAGTTGAAGGTGTAGCGGCTGTCCTCGCTCCGGCTCGCCCAGATCAGGGTCTCGTGTGCATTGGTGAAGCGGGTACCGCGGAAGTTCGGCATCGGATTGGACTTGCGCCAGATGATGTCGTTCAGGATCCAGTAGCCGGCATCCTGGAGCGCCGCTCCGACCCGGAAGATATTGTGGTAGCTGCCGATCACCCAGAGCGTCCCGTTGGGCTTCAGGATCCGCCGCGCCTCCTTGAGCCAGGCTCGGCTGAAGGCGTCGTAATCGGCGAAGGTGGCGAACTTGTCCCAATCGTCGTCGACCGCGTCGACGAGGCCGCCCTCGGGCCGGAACAGGTCGCCGCCCAGCTGCAGATTGTAGGGCGGATCGGCGAAGACCATGTCGACGCTGCCGGCGGGAAGCCGGGACATGGCGGCGATGCAATCGTCCTCGAGGATCTGGTTCAGCGGCAGATCGGGCGCCGGGGCGTCCTTCGCGGCGCGCTTCTCCTTCAGACCAACGCGCACATAAGCAGTCATTCGACACCGCCCCCGGTTCGCAAAGACGGCCAGCCTGAGTCAGGCCGAGTCCGCGGTCAACAACAACGCTTTGACGGCGACCCCTGAGAAAGCGGTTAATGTGCCGGGAACGAAACGAGTTCTCGCTACTAATGGAGGCCCGTCGGCCCAGAGGGTCTCAACATGATGTGGTGTGGCCCAAAGGACTCAGCCGGTAGGGAAGTGCGAAGCTTCCGGGCGCGAGCGCCCGGTCAGCCTGTGGCAAGGCTGGACGCCCTACGATTCGGACTATGGCAGCCCCGCTCCTCCTGAATCTCATGGCGTGGCTGTCGCTGGCCGGCGGCCTTGGCGCCGCGGCCTCGGCCCAGGCCGAAGATCCGCGCCGGATCGACCCGATACAGGCGGCCGAAACGGCCCGCTATCCGGATGCCGCCGAGGTCGCGCGGGGAAGCGGCCTCACCGTCGCTGAAGCGGCACGGCGTCTTCGGCTTCAGGAAGTGTCGGCGCCGCACGTCTCGAAGCTTCGCCGCGAGTTCGCCCACCGGCTCGCCGGCCTCTATCGCGAGAGCGAAGGCGATTACCGCCTCGTCGTCCGGCTGAAGGGGACGGCTCCGGTCCCCGACCGCTGGATCGGCGCCGGTCCCGACCGCATGCGGATCCAGTTCCTCCACGGCGCTCCCGCGACCCTGGCCGAGACCCTGGAGAAGGTCGCGGCCTCAGTGTCGGCCATCGGAGCCCAGCTTCCGGGCCTGATGGGCACGGGCGTCGACGAGCGCACCGGCGAGGTGCTGCTGAACGTCTACGCGGTCGGCGAGGGCGTGGACCGCGCCCGGGCCGCCGAGCCCGCGCTCGAACGATTGTTGGGCCATCCGGTCCGCATCGAATTCTCTTCCGCGAGGATGAGGGACGGACGGGCGACGGCCCCTTCGACTTTCCGGCCCGGAACGACGGAGTGGAACGGGCACATGGAGCGGCTCGCCCGGGCGGCGCGCGACCCGGGCCACCCGCATCCCGGCATCCTCAACTTCCACAACGAATCGCGCGCCCTCGCCCAGCGAGTCCAGGCCGATCCCGCCTTCGCGGGCTTCGTCTTCAAGAACGACAACGAACCCCATGCCGTCGTGCTGTTCACGGGCGACGCCGCCGCCCACCTCGCCCGCTACACTCGGGACCCGCGCTACTGGCCCAAGTCGGCGGGGCTGACCCATGCGCAGCTGCGAGCGCTGCAGGATTCGTTCGGCAAGCGGCTCCGCCAGCTCGATATCCACTCTACTTTCAGTCAGGACGACGAGGAGAACAACCGCGTCACCTTCTCCATCTCGGAGATGGACAAGTACCTACAGGCGGTCGCTGACGGCCGGCTGAAGCCGCATCCGCACGTTACCATCGTCCAGGACAAGGGGCCGGTCGCGCGCGCCGCGCAGAGCGCGGGTCCGGTGGCGCATTTCCCTCAATTCAAATTCCCCGGGCGGGCCGGGGAGGCGCTGATCACGGGCAAGCTGGAAGTGAAGAACGGCTGCCTAACGATCGGAGACAATCTCCTTCTGTGGCCCTCCAATGCGCAACTGTCGCTCAGCGCCGACGGTGTTCCCATCGTCGGCGGCGGCACGGGCCCGCCGCTCCGGGTCGGCGACCAGGTGCGGATGGGCGGCGGCGGCGCCTGGACCAACTTTCGTGGCGAAGGCCTTCTTCAGCCGCTGCCGGCCGCTTGCACGGGCAAGGCGTGGGTCACCGACAATTTGTTGATGGTCGGAGAGTTCTGAGCGGCTCTAGAGATCGATCAGCTGCTGAGATCCCACCCGCGAGCGTCCCTCCCGTATCGCCAGATAATGCCGCACCGGGGCAAAGCTTCGGCGGTGGAGCGGGGTGGGGCCGAGCGCGTCGAGGCCGCGATGATGTTCGGGGGTGCCGTAGCCCTTGTTGTTCTCCCAGCCGTAGCCGGGATGCTCCTTGGCATAGTCCGTCATGATCCGGTCGCGGGTCACCTTGGCCACGATCGACGCCGCGGCGATCGAGCGGCACTTCGTGTCGCCGGCGATGACCCAGACCGAGGGCCGCTCCCATTTCGGGCAGCGGTTGCCGTCCACCATGACCATCGCCGGATCGACTCCGAGCGCGTCGACCGCGCGGGTCATGGCCAGCATCCGGGCCCAGTAGATGTTGATCCGGTCGATCTCCTCGACCGTGGCGAGGCCGACCCCGACCCGCGCCACCTTGTAGAGCTTGGCGCAGATCGCTTCCCGAGTGGCGGCGGGCAGCGCCTTCGAATCGTCGATTCCGCGCGGGAATTTCTCCCGGTCGAGGATCACCGCCGCGGCCACGACCGGGCCGGCCAGCGGAGCGCAGCCCGCCTCGTCGACTCCGGCGACGGGGTTCGGATAGACTTTCTCGAGCTTGAAGCAGGGGCGGGCCATGACGCCAAGGCTAGAGGCGTCGCAAGCTAACCGCCAGAGGAGAATGGAGAAATACTGGGGATCACCCCCCGCGTCGTCCCGGCGGAAGCCGGGACCTCAGGGAGGAAAGGTCTCGGCGGGTCTCGCTGAGATCCCGGCTTCCGCCGGGATGACGGCGCGTGGAGTCAGTCGCGCTCGCCATATTGGAAGTCGGTGACGAACTGCTGCCCGAGCGGGCCGTGGCCCTGGCCCAGGCCGGGAGCTTCCAGGATCGCGATCCGCACGAAGCTGACCGCCTGCTCGAAGGCTTTCTCGATCGGAAAGCCGGCGCCGAGGCCGCAGGCGAGCGCGCTGGCCAGGGTGCAGCCGGTGCCGTGGGTGTCGGTCGTGTCGAAGCGCTTGCCCCGAAGCTCGCGCAGCGGCCCCGACGGCGAGATCAGCCTGTCGACGATCTCATATCCTTCGCCGTGGCCGCCCTTGGCGAGCAGGTGACAACCGTGAGCGAGCACCGCCGCCTCGCCGCCCAGCGCCTCGAGCTCGGGCAGGTTGGGCGTGACGACCGAAGCGATCCGCATCAGCCGGTGGAACGCGTCGATCGTCGCCGAATCCGCGAGCACCGATCCGCTCGTCGCCACCATCACCGGATCGAAGACGATCGGCACCGCCAGATGCTCGAGCCGGGCGGCGACGGCCTGGGCGGTCTCGGGAGATCCGATCATTCCGATCTTCACCGCATCGACTCCGATGTCGCTCACCACCGAGTCGATCTGGGCCACGACCATCTCGGCGGGCACCGCCATGACGGCCTGGACTCCGAGCGTGTTCTGAGCGGTGATCGCGGTGATCGCCGTCATCGCGTGGCCGCCGAGCATCGTCACCGTCTTGATGTCGGCCTGGATACCCGCCCCGCCGCCGCTGTCCGATCCCGCGACGATGAGGATTCGCGGCGAAGTCACTTCGGCCCCTTGCGCACCGTCGAGGCCGGGAAGCGCTCCAGCTTCCCCGCCGGGCGGATCGGCCGCGGCTGGAAGTCGCCGCCGCAATTGGGGCAGACGCCCGCCAGCGCCCCGTCCACGCATCCGGCGCAGAAGGTGCACTCGAACGTGCATATCCGCGCCTCCGCGCTCTCGGGCGGCAGGTCTCGCCCGCAGCGCTCGCAGTCGGGTCTCAGTTCAAGCATCGTCACCCTTCCCCGTCATCGCGAGGAGCGAGGCGACGAAGCGATCCAGCCTCGGCACCCGCGGCGCGCTGGATTGCTTCGCTTCGCTCGCAATGACGGGCATCACGCAGCCTTCACCGCCTCGCAGATGCTGTCGACCACCTCCTCGACCATCGCTTCGTCCTCGCCTTCGGCCATGACCCGGATCAGCGGCTCGGTGCCCGACTTGCGGATGACGAGCCGGCCGACGCCTTGCAGGCGCCGCTCGGCCGAGGCGATCGCCGATTTGACGCCCGCCGTCTCCAGCGGCGCTCCGCCGCCGAAGCGGACGTTCTTGAGGAGCTGCGGCAGCGGGTCGAACTGGTGGAGCAACTCGCTCGCGGGGCGGCCGTCCTCGACCAGGCAGGCGAGCACCTGAAGCGCGGCGATGAGGCCGTCCCCGGTCGTCGAGTAATCGGACAGGATGATGTGGCCGGACTGCTCGCCGCCCACGTTGAAGCCGCGCTCGCGCATCGCTTCGAGCACGTAGCGGTCGCCGACCTGGGTGCGTACCAGCTCGAGCCCGTTGGTCGCGAGGAAGCGCTCGAGCCCGAGGTTCGACATCACCGTCGCGACGACCCCGTCGCCTTCGAGCAGGCCCCTGCGGGCGAAGAAGATGGCGATCAGCGCCATCAGCTGGTCGCCGTCGACGATCCGGCCGGCCTCGTCGACGATGATCAGCCGGTCGGCGTCGCCGTCCAGGGCTATGCCGATATGCGCGCCCTCCTCGACCACCCGCGCCTGGAGCGCGGCCGGAGCGGTCGAGCCGCAGCCGTCGTTGATGTTGAGGCCGTTGGGCGTCACCCCCATCGCGATCACCTCGGCGCCGAGCTCCCAGAGCGCCGAGGGGGCGACCTGGTAGGCGGCGCCGTTGGCGCAATCGACGACGATCTTGAGCCCGTCGAGCCTCAGCTCCTCCGGGAAGGTCGCCTTGGCGAAATGGATGTAGCGGCCGCGCGCATCCTCGATCTTGCGGGAACGGCCGATCATCGGAGCGTCGACCAGATTGGGCGCCGTGTCGAGCAGCCGCTCGATCGCCGACTCGTCCTCGTCGGAGAGCTTGTAGCCGTCGGGGCCGAACAATTTGATGCCGTTGTCGGTGTAGGGGTTGTGGCTCGCCGAGATCATCACGCCCAGATCCGCCCGCATCGAGCGGGTCAGCATCGCCACGGCCGGAGTCGGGACCGGGCCGACCATCACCACGTCCATGCCGACGCTTGTGAAGCCGGAGATGAGCGCCGTCTCCATCATGTAGCCGGAAAGCCGGGTATCCTTGCCGATCACCACCCGGTGACGATGATCGCCGCGCTGGAAGTGAGCGCCGGCGGCCTGGCCGACGCGTTGCGCCATCTCCGCCGTCATCGGGTTCTGGTTGGTGCGGCCCCTGATCCCGTCGGTGCCGAAGAATTTGCGAGTCATGGCGTTCCTTATTCTGCTTGGCTCGCCATAGCGCCCCAGCGCTCCGATGTGAAATTCCTCCCCGAGCTCGTCTCGGGGAGGGGGGCCGCGGCGCGAAGCGTCGTGGGGGCAATGCTGATTCGGAATTTCCCCTCAACCGTCCTTCGGACGGTCCCCTTCCCAGAGCAAGCTCGGGGAGGAATTGTCGCGCTTCCCCCTCCCCTCCCCGCCCGCTACACCTCCTCGAATGTCGCAAGCCACACGCATCCTCGCCGCGCTCGCCGCCGGGCTCCTGCTCGGAATCTTCACCGCAGGCTTCGCCTGGGCTCCGCGGGCCGCCGAGCTCGTCGAGCCGGTCGGACAGATCTGGCTTCGGGGGCTGACGATGACCATCGTTCCGCTGGTCGTGGCTCTGCTCGTCACCGGAATCGCCGAAAGCGCGGAAGCCGCGCGCGGAAGCCGGGTCGCCGGTCGCTCCTTCGTCCTCATGGTCGTCATCCTCTGGCTCTCCGCCATCTTCGCGGCCTTCTTCGTTCCGCTTCTGCTGCATCTGTTTCCCATGGGCGCCAAGGCGGCCGGGGCGCTCGGCTCGGCTCTCACCACGGCCAGCCCCGTCGAGGCCGTCCCGGGCTTCGGCGATTTCCTGAGGTCGATCGTGCCCTCCAACCCGGTCGCGGCGGCGGCCTCCGACCAGATCCTTCCCCTCGTCGTGTTCGCCACCGTCTTCGCCTTCGCTCTCACCCGCATTCCCGCCGACGGACGCCGCCGGGTGGTCGACCTCTTCCGGGCGATCGCCGACGCGATGATCGTCATCGTCAACTGGGTGCTCTGGCTTGGGCCGATCGGCGTCTTCGCCCTTGCCTATGTCGTCGGAGTCCGCGCCGGCGATGACGCCTTTACCGCCTTGCTCCACTATGTCGCGATCGTCTCCTCGGTGGGGATCGTCATCCTGGCGCTCGCCTATCCGCTGGCGACCCTGGGCGCGCGTATCCCGCTGCGCCGGTTCGCGCGGGACGTGGCGCCGGCCCAGGCGGTCGGCTTCAGCACCCAGTCGTCGCTGGCCAGCCTGCCCGCGATGCTCAAATCGTCGGAGCGCCTCGGAGTGCCCGTCGCGGCCTCGGGAGTCACCCTTCCCCTCGCCGTCGCCCTGTTCCGGGCGACCGGGCCGGGCATGAACATGGCCGTCGTCCTCTACATCGCCCACTGGTACGGGATGAGCCTAAGCCCGGCGCAGCTCGCGATGGGAGTGGTCGTCGCGGCGATCACGACGTTCAGCGCCATCAGCCTTCCGGGCCAGGTGAGCTTCGTCACCAATACGGCGCCCATCGCTCTCGCCATGGGCGTGCCGCTCGAGCCGCTCGCCCTTCTGATCGCCGTCGAGACCGTCCCCGACCTCTTCCGAACCGTCGGCAACGTGACGATGGACGTCGCCGTCACGGCCACCGTCGCCCGCCGAAGCGGCTTCGACGAGGGGGAGAGGAGCGAAGAGGACGTGCTGCTCCAGGAGGGCGAGGCGAAAAGCCCCGTCTGAGCAACCGAACCGGGCGGGAGGGGTTGTGCCGCCTGTGACCGATCCCACCGTCCCGCCGCCTCAGCCCGGAAGCCTCAACCGGGCGCTCGAGCGCAACATCGCCGCCCTCGAGCGCCGCCGCCGCGAGGATGCGGAGCGGGCGACTCTGGAAGAGAGGATCGCCGAGCGGATCACGCGCTTCACCGGCTCGATGCTGTTCGTCTACCTGAACCTCGTCCTGGTCGCCTTTTGGGTGGCGGCCAATCTCGGCTGGATCCCGGGCGTTCCGGCCTGGGATCCGGAGTTCATCGTCCTCGCCATGATCGCCTCGGTCGCCGCCATCTTCCTGTCGACCTTCGTGCTCATCGCCCAGAACCGGATGGCCAAGGCGGCCGACCGCCGAGCCGAGCTGGACCTGCAGATCAGCCTGCTCTCGGAGCACGAGGTGACCCGGATCGTCGCCCTGGTCTCGGCCATCGCCGACAAGCTGGGCGTGGATGGGGAAGAGGATGTCGAGGAGCTGAAGCGCGACGTCGCGCCCGAGGCCGTCCTCGACGCCATCGATTCGACGGAGCGCAAGGACCGGGGCGAGCTGAATGAGGACGGGTAGAGCACCGTCATTGCGAGCGAAGCGAAGCAATCCAGCGCTGCGCCTCCGCCCGCTGGATTGGTTCGTCGCTCCGCTCCTCGCAATGACGGAACCGCTTCAGCGACCCCGCTCTGGATCATGATCGTTCGGATTGATTTCCCTCCGTCATTGCGAGCGCAGCGAAGCAATCCAGAGCGGCCTCCGAGACCGCTGGATTGCTCGTCGCTACGCTCCTCGCAATGACGGATCGTTAGACGCTCTAGCGGGTCAGAGCCGCGATCGGCGACACTTCGGGCGCGTGAAGCCAGGTGATGGCGAGCCACAGCAGCAGGCCGATGAGCAGCGCCGGCCACGCCTCCCGCAATGCGCCCCACTTCGCGCGCCCGGACAGCAGCGCCCCGAACGGCACGAACGAGGTGCGCCCCATCCATGCCCGCCAGGGCTCGCCGACGACGTTGAGCTTCTTATGGTCCTGGCCGATCGAACCCAGCACCGCGAGCGCCAAGATGCCGCCGGCGACGATCAGATTGGCCGGTGCGCCCCACAAGGCGATGTGGACCAGCGCCCACAGGATGAAGGCCACGTTCATCGGGTGGCGGGTCACGGCGAAGACTCCGCTCGCCGGGCGCGGCGCCTTCGGCTTCGAGCCGGGGTGCGGGAAAGCGGGATTGCGGAAGAACGACCCGGCGAGGAGGATGCAGGCGAGCAGCATGATTCCCGCCGCGACCGGCCACGCCCAGTCCGGGGCCACCCACAGGAAGTAGCTGTCCTCCGTCGCCCGATAGGCGAGGATCATCCAGCCCAGGGTGACGAACGACACCGCCGAATAGAGCAGTAGGAAATACTGGTCCCCGACGGTCTGCACGAGCCGGGTCCGCAGGGGATGCGACAGAGCGAGGTGGGAGCCGACGAAGGCGAGAGTCGCCAGCGCGAGACTGGCGAGCGCCATCACCTGTCATAGGCTTTCGGAAGCTCGCCCTCGGTGGCCGTGCGGTAACGGTCGCGAAGCTTGGTCTGGCGGTTCTCGAGCGGCTGCTGGACCCCGTCGATCATTACCATCTCGGCGGCGCTGCTGTTCTCGAACGGGTCGCCGGACCAGATGACGACGTCGGCGCGCCGCCCCGGCCGGAGCGAGCCGATCTCGCCGCCCATGCCGACCGCTTCCGCCGGCGCCGAGGTGATCGTCGCCAGCGCCTCGCCCCAGCTCAGGCCCGACGCTCCCGGAACCCTTCCGACCGCGACCATGTTGCCGGCCTGCTGCCGGGCCAGCCGCACCTGGCGCGCCTCGTCGTCGTTGATCATCCCGAGCGCGACCGGGATCCCGGCCGCCCGCATCCGGGCGACGTTCGACTGGGTCGCCGCCAGCTGCTCGAAGGTGGAGGGCAGATCGTTGAGCGCGTTGGCGATCACCGGCACCCGGGCGGCGGCGATCCGGTCGGCGATGGTCCAGCCTTCGGTGGCGCCGACCAGCACCAGCCTCAGCCTCGGGAATTCCTTCTTCAGCGCCAGCACCTGGATGATGTCGCTCGCCCGTTCGACATGGACGAGGAGCAGCTGCCGCCCCTGCAGCACCGGCACCAATGCCGCCGCGTCGAAGCGGGTGAGCAGGACGTCCTGCGACCGGTTCGCGGCGGCGGAGAGCAGGCGGTTGTCCGGAACCTCCTCGAGCGGGAAGTCGCGCTGGTCGTTCGCCCTGGGTTCGCGGCTTCCGCCGCCGCCGGAGATCGGGTTGGAGAAGCGGGCACCGAGGTCGCGC
>DASWLY010000027.1:0-5336 GCA_036400035.1 Allosphingosinicella sp. | reverse complement strand
TCCACCTGCTCGACGAGGCGACGGGGCAGTTCGCTCCGGCCTGAGACCTTTATCGTCATCCCGGCGAAAGCCGGGACCTCAGGCCGAAAAGGTCACGGCCGGTCTCCCGAGATCCCGGCTTTCGCCGGGATGACGGTCAGGCGGCCTGGGACGCCACGCTCCGCCTCGCCCCATAGGCGAGGTAGATGACCAGCCCGACGACATGCGCGATCAGGAAGTAGAGCTGGGTGGTGCTCGGCAGGCTGTAGAAGAGGTAGGCGCAGCCGAGGATTCCGACCAGGCCCACCAGCCAGGGCAACGGAGTCCTGAATCGCCGCTCCACATCGGGCGCGCGCCGCCGCATGATCAGCATGCAGACGCAGACGGCGATGAAGGCGGTGAGGGTTCCGGCGTTGGCAAGGGCGGCAAGCTCGTCGAGCGGAACGAGGCCGGCGAGCGCTCCGACGATCAGCCCGGTGAACAGGGTGATCCGCACCGGCGAGCCCCGGCCGGATACCCGGGCCAGGCTCGGTGGAAGCAGGCGGTCGCGGGCCATGACGAAGAAGATCCGGCTCTGGCCGTAGAAGAAGGCGAGAATGACGGTGGGCAGGGCGATGACCGCCGTGGCGGCGACGAAACGGGCCGTCCAGGGGTGTCCGAGCTCGCGCAGGATCAATGCCAGCGCCTCGCCGCTGTTGGCGAAGACCGTGTAGGAGACGGCGCCGATCGCGGCGGCCGCCACCGCGATGTAGATGACGACGCAGATCAGCATCGAACCGACGATCCCGATGGCGAGGTCGCGCCCGGGATTCTTCGCTTCTTCGGCCGCGGTCGCGATCGCGTCGAAGCCGTAAAAGGCGAAGAAGATGATCGCGGCCGCGGCCATGACTCCGACTTCGCTTCCGGGAGGCCCGGACTTGGCGAATCCGTAAGGCATGAAGGGCTCGAAATTGGCTCCGTCGAAATAGGGCAGGGTCACGGCGACGAACACGATCAAAGCGACGATCTTGAGGACGACGAGGGCGGCGTTGAGGGAAGCGCTCTCGCGCGTGCCGGCAATGAGCAAGGCGGCGACGACGGCGACGATGAAGAGCGCGGGAAGGTTGACGATCCCGCCGGCGTGCGGACCGGCGGAGAGCGCGGCGGGGAAGCTCACGATCTCGTTCAGAAGCGGCACCGCGAATTCGGACCAGCTCACCGCCACCGCGCTCACCACCAGCGAATATTCGAGGATCAGGCTCCAGCCGATGATCCAGGCCAGGAGCTCGCCGATCACGACGTAAGTGTAGGTGTAGGCGCTGCCCGAGGCCGGGATCATCGTCGCCATCTCCGCATAGGCCAGAGCGGCCGCGGCGCAGATCACTCCGGCGATCGCGAAGGAGAGCAGTACCGACGGGCCGGCCTTGGCGGCGCCGACTCCGATCAGCGCGAGGATCCCGGCGCCGACGATGGCGCCGACTCCGAGCGCGATCAGATGCGGCCAGCCGAGGCTTCGGTGGAGCCGGTGCTCCGGCGCCATATCCTCGTCGGCGACGACCGCCTTGCGCGCGAACAGGTTCATTCGAGCCCCTCCCCTTTGTGGGCGCACGTTGAACCGATTCAGGCAGAGCGGACAAGGCCTTTTGCCTTCCGGCCGCGAAGCGGTCCGGAGGGGGACCCCGAGAAGCAGGGTTACATGGCGCCGAAGTTGCGATCCGGGCCGCCGGATGCCAGAAGCGGGGAATGAAGCCCGTCCCAATCGTCCTGCTTGCCCTCGGCCTCGCCGGCTGCACCGCCCAGGTCTCGCACCCCACCAAGACGCTCGCGGAGCAGCAGGTCGACGTCAATTTCTGCACCGAGGAGGCGAACCGCAAATATTGGATGGACCCGGTGGCGGCCCTGCTCAACGCTTATGACTGCCTGGAAGCGAGGGGCTATCGCAAGGAGAAGAGCGGGCTGAAGGCGCAGGTCGAGCGCGCCGCCGGCGAGGACCGCGACCGCCGCCGCGAGCGGGGCGAGCCCCAGAAACCCTGCACCGTCCCCTGTCGGCGGTAATTCCTCGCTCCTTGCTCCCACCGCTTCGCGGCGAGGCGGCGGAATCCTAGTAGATGTAGCCCTGGCGCTCGAGAAAATCCTTTTCCCGCCGGGGCTGGGCCCTGGCGCGCGGACCCGGCCGGGCCTTGCGGGTGCGCGGGGCAGAGGAGGTGGCGGGGCGACGGGGGGCCTGGGCCGGACGAATCCTCAGCGGCGGTTCGACTGCGACCCGAACTCCCTGGTCGGCCCGAATCCCCTGCTCGGCGCGGACCCGAGCGATGACCGCGGCCGAAGAGGGCATCGCGGCCCGGTCCTGCGCGTCTTCGGCGGCGGCGGCCTTGGCGGCGGCGGCACGCGCCGGGGCTTCCGAATCGTGGACTTCGGCCGCGATGGCGACTCGGGTCAAAGGCGGCGCCAGGCTCTTGCCCAAGGTGACGGCGGCCAGCGCTCCGGCGAGCAGCCCGGCGACCAGCCAGCCGCTGACGGCCACGAAGCGCGGCGGCCGGCCGCCGCTCACCGCCTGCAGCTCGGCCAGGCGGATCGCCTGCTGCTTGGACCACAAACGATGGTCGTAATCCGCCCGCCGCGCCGGATCCTTGAGAAGGGCGAAAGCCTCGTTGATCTCGGCCGCGTCCTTCGGGACGGGCGCCTCGACCGAATGGTCCGGATGATATTTCTTCATCAGCGCCTTGTAGGCCGCCTCCAGGACGACGGGCTCCGCTTCGGGAGCGACGTTGAGGACGTCGTAGAGGCTGCGTGGGTTCGGCATGGGACGAATCCGTTCTGCCGCAGAAAGCCGCAAAGCGCCAGTGGCGAATTAATCGCGTAGGCTCAAAGGCTTGGCACACACGGCTTTCGCCCCTCGACCGGCGGTGTTAGGCGTCGTGGCGGCAGCGGAAAAAGGAATGAGATGATACGCGATCCGGGACTTCCAACGGCATGGGCGCCGCGCTGACATGGCCGATTCTTCCCACCAGGCCGGCAACATCGCGCTCCTGATCGACGCCGACAACGCCTCGTCCGACCATCTCGATTCGGTTCTGACCGTTCTGGCCGAGCTCGGCACCGTCAACATCCGCCGCGCCTACGGCAATTGGAGCAAGTCGGCGCTGAAGGGCTGGGCCGAGAGGACCCACCGCCACGCGATCGAGCCCCACCAGCAGTTCGACATCACCAAGGGCAAGAACGCGACCGACATGAAGATGACGATCGACGCGATGGACCTGCTGTTCGGAGGCCGGGTCGACGGCTTCGGGATCATGTCGAGCGACAGCGACTTCATGCCGCTGGCGATGCGGATCCGGCAGGACGGGGTGCCGGTCTACGGCTTCGGCACGTCCCGGGCGCCGGTCTCCTTCCAGCAGGCCTGCAGCCGCTTCATCGACGTCGGAGCGCTCGCCCAGGGCGATCATCATCGGGACGCTCCGGAAGCGGCGGCGCCGGCGCCCAAGCGCAAGGTGGACGAGGAGCTTGTGAAATTGCTCGGCGCCGCCTTTCGCGCCTCCAAGCGCGACGGGCGCGGCTATGCCAGCCTCCAGGAGGTCGGGCAGCGTGCCGGCAACCGGTCCTCCTTCGACGCTCGAAGCTACGGCTATGCGGACCTCGCCGAGCTGATCGACGCGGTTCCCAACTTCGCCACCGAGCGCCGCGAGGACGGGCGGGTCTATGTGAAGCGGGTGAACTAGGGTCATCGGCTTCGATCGAGACACTCCGTCATTGCGAGCGAAGCGAAGCAATCCAGAGGGGCGTCAGAGGCACGCTGGATTGCTTCGTCGCTGCGCTCCTCGCATGACGGGTTAGTCGAAGACGATCTTGCTCCAGACGCTCAGCTTGCCGGGTTCGCGGGCGCCTGCTCGCCGCCCTCGAATGCTTCGGGTGCGGCGAAGCTCGGGAGGCCGGAATGCACCCGCACTCCCGCGACGCTGACCGGCTGTTCCTCGATCGCCTCCTCGAAGGCGGCGGCGGCGCGGGGCGGCGGACCGCCGCGGCGGATGGTCACTCCAAAGGCTCTGGTGACCTCGCCCTCGCCGGCGCGGGCCACCTTCAGCTCGGGCCGATCCGGCTGATCCGGCCGCTCGGCCCGTTCGGTGCCGGCAGGGCGCTCCGCCACCTCGGCCGCCAGATAGGGACGGCGGAACGACTTGGGATCGCCCCAGTCGCCGCGCCAGCGGTAGAAGATGTGCGAGCCGACCGTCACCGCCCGCCGAAGCGACGGCGCCCACCAGGGGCGGATGGCGGTCGTGTGGTAATGGGTGGCGACTCCGACCGGGCCGTAGACGCTGCCCGCCAGAGCGGTGACGGCGACGTGCCGGGCACGGGCCCAGGCGACCGGGTCGCGGCGGCCGCGAAGCGAGCCGTCGCAGGTGAAGCTGAACTGGCAGCCGGTGCTCCGCCGGGAGCCCTGGTAGACGACTCCGCAGACGCTGTGGGGAAAGGCCGGATGGCGCACCCGGTTGAGCACCACCTGGGCGACGGCGCGCTGGCCCTCGGAGGATTCGGAGCGGGCCTCGTAATAGACCGCGGCGGTGAGGCATTGCAGGGAAGCGGCGATGTCGCGCTCGCTTCGGTCGCCGACCACGAAGGGCTCGGCGGCGTGGCCCGGGGCGATGGCTTCGGCCGACGGCAGCGGGACCGCCTTGCCGGCGCTCGGCAAGGCCGTCCGGCCCGGAGCGGAGGCGCCGGCGCTGGCGACCCCCTGCCCCGCCGCGACCGGCGGGACGCAGGACGCTCCCAGAAGCAGCATGGGAAGACCCAGCATCGACTTGTTCAGCATAAGAGCGCCCCTTGAAGCAGGGCGCCCGCTCTACCGGGACATGGTTAGAAGGAAGTTAACCCTGTTGGCTGTCGGAAATTGACGAAGTCGACGACCCGGACGCGAGGGAGCTCAATCCGCCCCTCCCCCCGCCGCGAAGGGGCCACCAATTCCTTCCTACGTCGTGCCTTTGCGCCTTCGTGCCTTCTCTCCGAAAAACCGGTCACGTCGCCCGGAGGATCGCGCTGGATGGATCGGGCCGCCGGCCTCGGCCTTGCACCTGGCCGAGCGCTCTCGCCCGTCCGCCGGCCGCTTCGGCTCCCTGTTTCGAGAGAAGGCACGAAGGCGCGAAGGCACAACGTAGAAAGAGAGCATCCGTCATCCCGGCGAAAGCCGGGATCCGGTGGAGACCCGCGCTGCCTTTTCCGTCCTGGGGTCCCGGCTTTCGCCGGGATGACGGGAGGGGCGGCGAGTCCGGGTTGAAGAACCACCGACATCCCGGCGGAAGCCGGGATCCGGTGGAGACCCGCGCCTTTTCCGTCCTGGGGTCCCGGCTTTCGCCGGGATGACGGGAGGGGCGGCGAGTCCGGGT
>DASWLY010000026.1:0-8580 GCA_036400035.1 Allosphingosinicella sp. | reverse complement strand
CAGGACGTGCCGATCGCGGTTACCGCCTATAGCGGCGAAGCGCTTGAGAGGCAGGGTGCGATCGATATCACCGACATCTCCGACACCACGCCAAACGTCACCATCGAGACCTCGCGCGGCAGCAACACCACGCTGACCGCCTTTATCCGCGGTGTCGGCCAGCAGGATCCGGTCGCCGGCTTCGAGGCGGGCGTCGGACTCTATCTCGACGACGTCTTCCTCAACCGCCCGCAGGCGGCGGTCCTCGACATTTACGACGTCGAGCGGATCGAGGTCCTGCGCGGGCCGCAGGGCACGCTCTACGGCCGCAACACGATCGGCGGCGCGATCAAATATGTCACCCGCCGGCTTTCCGAGCTTCCCACGGTCAGCGCCCGCGCCAATCTCGGCACCTATAAGCAGATCGACCTGATCCTGTCGGGCAGCGCCCCGCTCGCCCCGGGCTTCAAGGTCGGGGCCTCGGCCGCCCGCCTCAGCCGCGGCGGCTTCGGCGACAATCTCGCCATCCCGGACCTCGAAAACTACAATCGCGACATCTGGGCGTTCCGCGCGACGATGGAATTCGATCCGACGGACAGCTTCTCGATCCGCTTCTCCGGCGATTATACGCGGGACAGGAGCGATCCGCGCAACGGCCACCGGCTGATCCCCGGCCTGCTCAGCGGCGCTCCGGTCCTCGACGACGTCTACGACACCCGCGCCGGGCTCAACACGCCCAAGCAGGACATCGAGGCGTTCGGCGGGGCGATGCATGCCGAACTCGAGCTGAGCGACGCGATCACCATCCGCAACATCGCCGCCTATCGCGAGGACAAGAGCAAGACCCCGATCGATTTCGACGCGCTGCCGGCCCAGGACGTCGATGTCCCGGCCATCTACAGCAACCACCAATTTTCGAACGAGCTGCAGGTGCTGTTCGAAAGCAAAAGGCTGAACGGCGTCGCCGGCGTCTATTATCTGAACGCCGAAGCCCGGAACATCTTCGACGTCGTCCTCGCGACGACCGGAGCGCTGATCGGAGTGCCGGGCTTCACCGCCTCCACCTTCGGCGAGGTCCACACCAAGACCTGGGCGGCGTTCGCCGACTTCACCTACAGCTTCACGGACCAGTTCCAGCTTTCCCTGGGCGGCCGCTACACCAGCGACAATCGGCGGGCCACGGTGATCCGCAAGAACCTGACCGGCGGCGCCTCGCCCGAGCTCGGCGGCGCGGGCGTCCAGCTTGGCGCGCTCACCTCCAACTTCACCGGGGAGAAGACGTTCAAGGAGTTCACGCCGCGCGCCTCGATCAGCTTCCAGCCGAACGAGGAGAACACGATCTATGCCAGCTATTCGAAGGGCTTCAAGGGCGGCGGCTTCGACCCGCGCGGCCTCTCGACGGCGGCGCCCGACGTCAACGGCAACGGCGTTCGCGAGGCGGGCGAGATCTTCGACTATTTCCTGTTCGATCCGGAGAAGGTCACCAGCTACGAGATCGGCTACAAGGCGTCGCTGTTCGACCGCCGCCTGCGGCTCGCCCTCGCCGGCTTCTATGCCGACTACAAGGACGTGCAGGTGCCCGGCTCGGTCGGCGCCGTCATCAACGGCATCCCGACCTTCGTCGGAGTCACCACCAACGCCGGCAAGGCGAGCTTCAAGGGCGTCGAGGCGGAGATGCTCGCCACTCTGCTGCGCGGCGGCGACGGGTCGCGGCTGACCTTCGCCGGCACCTTGGGCTATCTCGACGCCCAATATGACGAGTTCATCACCAACGTGGCGGGCAAGGGCCCCGTCGACGTCGCCGACTTCCGGCGGATCCAGAACACGCCGAAATGGACCCTGTCCGGCACCGTCGATTACTCGGTTCCGCTCGGCGGCGGTACGCTCGACGTCAACTCGACCGTGTCGTGGCGGAGCAAGACCTTCCAGTTCGAGACCCCAAGCCCGTTCCTGGACCAGCCCGGCTACGCCCTGTGGGACGCCAACCTGACCTGGACCAGCCGCACCGACCGCTGGACGATCGGCCTCCACGCCAAGAACATCACCGACAAGCAATATATCACCTCGGGCTACCAGTTCCTGACCGTGGATCCGGTCACGGGCGTGCCGCTGCTGACCGCGGGCGGCGCCCTCCGCCCCAGCCTCGGCCGCGAGGGCGTGGTGACCGCCTTCTACGGCAATCCGCGGCAGGTCTTCCTCAGCCTCGGGATGAAGTTCTAGGCTGAGGCTCCCCACCGTCATTGCGACCCCGGCGGAAGCCGGGGAAGCAATCCAGCGGCTCAGGCGTCGTAACTGGATTGCTTCGTCGCTTCGCTCCTCGCAATGACGGAAAAACCCAAGCGAAAGGCGTGACAGGATGGCGACCCGGCCTGCCGGAATGAGCGAAAGCGCGGGCCCCGGCGGTCGCGTGCTGGCGATCCTGCTCATCGCCTACATCTTCAACTTCATCGACCGGCAGATCATCGGCATCCTCGCCGTGCCGATCAAGGCGGAGCTGGGGCTTTCCGACCGGCAGCTCGGGCTGATGGGCGGGATCGCCTTCGCGCTCTTCTATTCGGGCCTCGCCATCCCGATCGCCTGGCTCGCGGACCGCAAGAGCCGGGTCAACATCATCGCCGTCTCGGTGGCCTTGTGGAGCGCCTTCACCGCCGCCTGCGGGCTGGCGCAGAATTTCTGGCAATTGTTCCTGGCGCGGATGGGCGTTGGCATCGGCGAGGCCGGGGGAGTGGCGCCCTCCTACGCCCTGATCTCGGACTTCTATCCCAAGGCTCGGCGGGCTCGGGCGCTCGCCTTGTTCTCGCTCGGGATCCCGATCGGCTCCGCGCTGGGGGTTTTCTTCGGCGGCTGGATCGCCAGCAATCTCGACTGGCGCTCCGCCTTCCTGATCGTCGGCCTCGCCGGCCTGCCGGCGGCCTTGCTGGTCAAGCTCGGAGTTCCCGAGCCGGTGCGCGGCGGCTTCGACACGGCCGACGGCCAGGCGAGCGAGCCGGCGCCGCCCTTCCCGCAAGTCGTCGCGCGGCTGGCGCGGACTGCGAGCTTCTGGCTGCTCTCGTTCGGCGCCGCCTCGGGGTCGATCCTGGGCTACGGCCTGATCTTCTGGCTGCCCAGCTTCTTCAGCCGAAGCTTCGAGCTCGAGCTCTTCGAGGTGTCCTGGTTCTACGGCTCGATCGTCTTGGTCGGAGGAGTCGCCGGTACCTGGCTCGGCGGCTGGATCGGAGATCGGGTGGGGCCCGACAATCCGGGCGCCTATGCGCTGGTGCCGGCGGTCTGCTTCACGATCGCGGCGCCGGTCTTCGCCTTCGGCCTGTTCGCGCCTTCGCTGGCCGTGGGCTGGGTCCTGTTCGCGATCGGCCAGATGCTGGCGCTCGCTTGGCTGGGGCCGGTGATCGCCGCCGTCCAGCACATCGTTCCGCCCAACATGCGGGCGACCGCCTCGGCGAGCTTCCTGTTCATCAACAACCTGATCGGGATCGGCTTCGGGATCTTCTTCCTCGGCTTCATGTCGGACCGGATGAAGGCGGCGCACGGCGACGACGCGCTCCAATATTCGATCCTCTACGGCCTCGGCTTCTACGTCCTGAGCGCGCTCATCTACTTCGTCGCCTCGACCCGCCTGAAGCGCGACTGGTACCGCGGCTGATCCAGGCGCCCGCGGCCATGCCTGCTACCAGCCGAAATTCGTCTCGGCGTAGTTGAGGATTTGCTCGCGGCTGAGGGTGACGTCGTCGAGGATGAGGGTCTCGACTCCGCCGGCCGGATTGTCCCACATGCCCGAGAACCAGACCCCCCTCGACTCGTCGTGCGACCAGATGCCGACCGTCCACGTGTCCGTGCTGAATTTCAGATCCGCGAGCTTCACTCCGACCATGGTGACGACGTCGGTCCCGCCCCAATCGAAGATCTCCGCGTAACCATGCGTCAGGAAATATTGATCGTCGCCATCCATATCGTAGATGGTGTCGCCATATTGGTTTTCGCCCGGATAGTAGATATCGGAGCCGTTGGAGCCGTAGATGACGTCATCTCCGGACGTCCCGATAAACGTGTTGGGCATGTCGACCTCCCTGAGACTTTAGTAGCGCCGCACCTCGACCGCTTTGAAGGATGCTATCCATTCACTAGTCAGCGAAAGCTGCCGAAGAAACGGGAGAAAGGTCCGTTTCGCTTTCGATTGGCGGGGCGCCAGTTACCAACTACTTGAGATTGCTCGATCGCGGCCGGGCGCCGGGCGCCGAGCGCGGAAATCGGCGTCCAACCCCGCGCGCCCGGACGTCGGTGTCGGACACCGATCTCCAAGGGCTTGGAGTTGCAGGCCGCCCCTCCCTCCCTGCGTCCAGGGGGGACGAGCGCGGCCCGTCACTGATCTCACGATGTCAAAGAGCCCTGCCAGTCCACGACTCGGCCAGCTCCGTGCTACTAGGAAAAATCCTACAGGTCAACAATGAAAAGCGACTGGGGTTCCTACTCGGCATGCGCTCCGGCGCCGCGGGCGGAGCGCCGGTTCAGGGCCGTGCCGCCTTTCTCCCCGGCCGCCTTCAGAAGGTTCGACTGGAGCGCCTTGAGCTTCGCCGGATTGTCGATCTTCACGTCGTGGACATCGGTCAGGTAGAAGACGTCGACGGCGCGCTCGCCATAGGTGGCGATATGGGCGCTGTGGATCGCCGCCTTCGATTCGTAGATCGCCCGGGCGAGGCCGCTGAGCAGGGCGGCGCGGTCGCGGGCGTTGACTTCGACGACGGTGTAGCGGCTCGACGCCTGGTTGTCGACGAAGACGGCGGGCCGGATGGCGAAGGCCTCGGCGCGAAGCAAGGGAAGGGCCTTGGCCTCGAGCCGGTCCATGGCCGGCTCCTGCCCCTCGATCGCCCGGAGCACATTCTCCTCCAGCCGTTTCAGCTGGTGTCGGTCGGCGAAGGGGCCCCCTGTCGCGTCCTGGACGAGGAAATTGTCGACCGCCATGCCGTCGAGCGTGGTGTGGATCCGGGCATCGATGATGTTGGCGCCGGCGAGGCTTATCGCGGCGCTGAGGTGGTAGAAGAGGCCGGGCCGGTCCTTGGCATAGACGCTGAGCAGGGTGGCGCCGCGCTCCTCCTCGACCGAGGCGGCGAGCGGCCGGGTCTTCGCGGGCGCCCGGTCGGCGGAATCGATCAGCGCCGCGTTCTTCTCGAGCACCGCCAGAGGCTCGGCCAGCCAATAGCTGTCGGGCAGGCGCCAGGCGTGGCGGGCGAAGCGGGAATCCTCCCAGCCGAGGCGCTCCGCGAGCTCGGCCTGGGTCGCGGCGATCCGGTCGGTCCGGCCCTTCTGCTTGTGGCCGAGGCGAAGCGCCTCCTCGGCCGCGTCGAACAACTCGCGCAGGAGCTGGCGCTTCCAGCCGTTCCAGACTCCGGGCCCGACCGCCTGGATGTCGACGACGGTGAGGATGAAGAGAAGGCGAAGCCGCTCGAGGCTCTTCACCCGGCCGGCGAAGTCCTGGATGGTCTGAGGATCGGCGAGGTCGCGCTTGAAGGCGGTGGCCGACATGAGCAGGTGCCACCGCACCAGCCAGGCGACCGTCTCCGTCTCCGCCTCGGTGAGGCCGAGGCGCGGGCACAGCGCCCGGGCCACCTCCGCGCCGAGCAGGCTGTGGTCGCCGCCGCGCCCCTTGGCGATGTCGTGGAGGAGGACGGCGGCGTAGAGCACTCGGCGCGAGGCGATGTGGCGGAAGAGGGCGCTGGCGAGCGGGTGGTCCTCCTTCAGCTCCCCTTTCTCGATCCGAGAGAGGAGGCCGATCGCCCGGATCGAATGCTCGTCGACCGTATAATGGTGGTACATGTCGAACTGCATCTGCGCGACCACCCGGCCGAAATCCGGAACGAAGCGGCCGAACACCCCGGCCTCGTTCATCCACCTGAGCACCGTCTCCGGGTCGCGCGGGCTGGTCAGGACGTCGAGGAAGAGGGCGTTGGCCCGAGGATCGGAGCGGACGTCGGCATCGACAAGCTTGGAGTCGCGGGCGGCGGCGCGCATCGCCAGCGGGTGGATTTCCAGCCCGTAGAGGTCGGCGAGGGCGAAGATCTGGAGCAGTCGGACCGGATCCTCGCGGAAGAAGTCGTCGCGTGGCAAGGCAAGCCGGCCGCGATCGAGGACGAAGCCTTCAAGGCGGCTCGGGCGGCGGCGGATCGTCGGCAGGCCGAAGCGCCCTCCCTTCCTTGCGAACTTGTCGTCGATATGGGCGAGGAAAACCCCTGTAAGGTCGCCCACCGTCTTCGCGTGAAGGAAATAATGGCGCATGAAGCGCTCGACCGGGGATTTGCCGGGCCGGTCGGCGTAGCGCATCCGGGCTGCGATCTCGCGCTGGTAGTCGAAGGTCAGGCGCTCCTCCGCGCGGCCGGCGACGAGATGGAGGTGGCAGCGGACCGCCCACAGGAAGCGCTCGGCGCGCTGGAACTGGTGCAATTCGGTTTGGGAGAGGAGGCCCACTCCGACCAGATCGGCGACGCTCCTGACCTGATAGGCGTATTTGCCGATCCAGAAGAGCGTGTGGAGGTCGCGAAGCCCCCCTTTGCCCTCCTTGACGTTGGGCTCGACGACGTAGCGGCTGTCGCCCATGCGGCGGTGCCGGGCGTTGCGCTCCTCCAGCTTCTCGGTGACGAAGCTCTTCGCCTTGCCGGCCACCACCTCCTTCCAGAAACGGGCCTGGACTTCGTCGAACAAGGGCTCGTCGCCCCACAGCCAGCGCGCCTCCAGCAAGGCGGTGCGCACCGTGTGGTCGGTGCCGGCGAGATCGATCAGTTCCTCGAGCGAGCGGGTCGACGGGCCCAGCTTCAGGCCCAGGTCCCAGAGCAGATAGAGGACGGCCTCGACCGCCTGCACCGCCCGGGGGCCGGGCTTGCCCGGAGTCACGAAGGCGATGTCGACATCGGAATGGAGCGCCATCTCGCCCCGGCCATAGCCGCCGACGGCGAGCAGCAGCAGCCGGTCGGCGGGGCCGGGCGCGGGCAGCCCCGCCAGCGCACGGTCATAGGCGAGGCGGACTATCTGGTCGGTGAGGAAGGCGTAGGCGGCGGCGCTTTCGCTGCCCGCATAGGGCTTGTCGTCGAGGCGCCGGGCTATCTCGGCCCGTCCTTCCATCAGAGCCTGCTTGAGTATCGACGCGGCGGCGTCCGGGGCGGCGACGAGCGCGTCCGCCAGCGCCCGGCGGTCGACGATCGCCCTCTTGTTCGGCACCGAAGCGAAGCGGGTCGTCATCCGGTTTCGGCGGCGGCGAGCCGCTTCAGCCGGTAGACCAGCTCCAGAGCCTCGCGCGGGCTGAGGGCATCGGCGTCGACCTCGGCCAGCGCGGACTGCAGCGGATCGGCCGAAGGCTCCTCCTGCTGGGCGGCAGCCGCGAACAATGGCAGGTCGTCGAGCCCGGCGGCGATTCCGCCGGTGGCCGCCCGGCCCTGCTCGAGCTTGGCGAGCACCGAGCGGGCCCGGGCGAGGATCGGGGCGGGGAGGCCGGCCAGCTTGGCGACGGCGAGGCCGTAGCTGCGGTCGGCGGGGCCCTTCGTCACCTCGTGGAGGAGGACGAGGTCACCCTTCCATTCGCGCGCCCGGACATGGTGGAGGGAGAGGGCGTCGAGCCGCTCGGCGAGCCTCGTCAGCTCGTGATAATGGGTCGCGAACAGGCAGCGGCAGCGGTTGCGGTCGTGGATCGCCTCGGTCACCGCCCAGGCGATGGCGAGGCCGTCATAGGTGGAGGTGCCCCGCCCGACCTCGTCGAGGATGACGAAGCTGCGCTCGGTCGCCTGGCTGAGGATGGCCGCGGTCTCGACCATCTCGACCATGAAGGTGGAGCGGCCGCGGGCGAGGTTGTCCGAGGCTCCGACCCGGCTGAACAGCCGGTCGACCAGGCCCAACGTGGCTCGTGTGGCGGGCACGAACGATCCGGCCTGGGCGAGCACCGCGATCAGCGCGTTCTGCCTGAGGAAGGTCGACTTGCCGCCCATGTTCGGGCCGGTGACCAGCCACAGGCGCTCGTCCTCCGAAAGGCCGCAATCGTTGGCGACGAAACGGGCGCCCGAGGCGCGAAGCGAATCCTCGACCACGGGGTGGCGACCGCCCTCGATGTCGAAGCAATTGTGGCCGGCGAAGCGGGGGCGGGACCAGCCGCCCTCGGCGGCGCGTTCGGCGAGCCCGGCGGCGACGTCGAGCCGGGCGAGGGCGTCGGCGGCGGCGGCGATCGGCTCGGCGCGGTCCAGCGCCGCCTGGGTCAGCTCCTCGAGATGGGCGGCCTCGGCGGCGAGGGCATGGGCCCCGGCCTGGCCGACCCGCATCGCCTGCTCGTGCAGGTCGGGAGCGTTGAAGCGGACCACCCCCGCCAGGGTCTGGCGGTGGGTGAAGCCGGATTGAGCCGTCATCAGCGGATCGGCATGTTTCGCCGGCACCTCGATATGGAAGCCGAGCACATTGTTGTGCCGGATCTTGAGCGAGGCGATCCCGGTCTGCTGGCGGTAGCGGGCCTCGAGGACGGCGATCGCCCTGCGGCCCTCGCCACCCGTGGCCCGCAGGTCGTCCAGCACCGCGTCATACCCTTCGGCGATATAGCCGCCCTGCGCCGCGTCGATCGGCGGGGAGGGCACGAGC
>DASWLY010000025.1:0-1731 GCA_036400035.1 Allosphingosinicella sp. | reverse complement strand
AAGCTCTGCTCGGCCATGAGGCCCTCCTGATGATTGCTATGTCTACTTCGTAAGCGGCCGGCGACAAGGATGGCGTGAGAGAGCGGGTTCGAACCGCGCCCCTCCGGGGAGGGGTATCACCATGTACTCCCACAGGCATTCGCCGGCCCAAGCCTGGCAGCGGGACGAGAGGTGGGCCGGAACATCGTTGGCAAAGGATGTAGTTCCGGCCCGCATTCCCGCGGCTTCGGCTCTCCGTCATTCCGGCGCAGGCCGGAATCCATGAACACTGCCGTTCCCAAGTCTGGCAGCGCGGTGTTCATGGATCCCGGCCTCCGCCGGGATGACGGCTGTGTGGCGACGAGGTTTGGCGGGACAGGCTTATGCTCTAACCGTCTGAGCTACGGGCCGAGACCCGGCCGGATTCGAACCGGCGACACTAAGCGTGCAATGTAGTCCCGCCGGCATTCGCCACGGCCTTTCTTCCTTACACCTCCATTTCGTTCACTTCGGCGACCCAGTCGCGCTCCCCGTCGCCCGAGGCGAAGCGGGAGAGCGTCTCGAACACCGCGTCGGAGAAGCCTCCGACGTTGAGAATGTCGCGCCGGCTCTTCGCCTGGGTGGTCCCGTAGGGCTGGAGATCGATGCAGACGAGCTTCGCCGCCGGGCACCTTTTCTTCAGCCTTTCCCACTCGCCCATCGTCGCCGTGGCGCCGTGGCGGGTGGAATCGACCCAGGATTCGTTGTCCGAGACGATCACCACCAGGTCGACCATCGCGCCCTTCGCGTTGAGAAGGGCGAGCGGAGCCGAGACGTTGGTCCCGCCGCCGCCGACCGACGCCAGCTTGGCGGCATTAGCCGCCACCCGGGCGAACGGATCGAGCTCGAGCGGCACGACCCGCTCTTCGAACGGCAGAAGCATCGCCCCCCGGTTCCGGCGGAGCACCGCCGCCGCGATCAGCGCCGCGACATCGATGCACCTCACCTTCGACGAGGCGCCCTTGCGGTAGCCGGTGACCGGCGAGGCCATCGAACCGGACACGTCGGGGGCGACCACCACCCGGCCTCCGAACGCCGGAACGTTCGCGAGCGAGGCTTCCAGCGCCGTCTCCAGCGCCGCCTGGACCCGGAGCGGAACGCCCTCGGCAACCGAGCCCAGGGCGACCATCAGCTGGTACGGGAGGACCCGCGCCTTCGACAGCGCCTCCGGATCGGCGAGCCGCGCAGCGACCCTTTCCGTCACGCCCTCGACAGCGAAGGCGCCTTTGCGCGCCAGCGTGTTGAGGTTCATGCGCAGCGCCTGCCAGCCCATCGCGCCGGCGAGCTCCGCCCATTGCCCGGCCGACAGCTCGAAGGCGGTCAGCCACTCGAAGGGCACTTCGGGCAGCGGCAGCGAGGGGTCCCGCTTCCACGCCTCGAAAGCGGCGATCTCAACCGGCAGAGCGGCGACGTCGTACGGCTTGCCGATCAGCCAGGCGTAGAAGGCCCGGCGGCCCTCGTCCGCGGGCTTGGGGTGGACCATCCGCACGATGTCGGCGAGCGACGGATCCTTGCCGGTCGCGGCCTGCATCAGGGCCCGAATCGACGCCTGCTCGAGCCAGTTCTGGACGAGCCGCTTGGGACGCGTGCCGAGCGACCTGCGCCCGACGGCTCCCGAGCGCATGATCTGCACGAAGTTGCGCAGCATCCGCCCGTTGTCGATCGTCCGCGCAAAGACCCGGACCGCGAGGTCGGGATCAGCCAGCGTAAGGT
>DASWLY010000024.1:0-2104 GCA_036400035.1 Allosphingosinicella sp. | reverse complement strand
CCCTGGCGATCTTCCTGATGGGCGCGATCGGCGCCGGCAAGACCACGCTCGGCCGGGCGCTCGCGCTCAAGCTCGGAGGCGGGCATATCGAGGGCGACGATCATCAACGGCCGCCAAAGCCCTGGTTTGCCACCGCGCTGTCCACCAGCCGGGGCGTGCTTCGGGCGGTTCTCGCCGTCGCGGCGGACGGGCGGCCGGCGGTCGTCTCCTACCCGCTGCGCTGCCGAGAGTGGATCTTCTACCGGCGGCGCCTCGCCGATGCCGGAGTCCGAACCGTCTTCGTCTCGCTGGCCGCCGAGGAGAAAGCCTTGGTCGCCCCGAGCCGTGGACGGACCTTCACCCCAGGGGAACGGCGACGCATCGGCGAAATGCTGAAAGAGGGTTACGGCGCGCGGCGCTTCGCGGACCTGGAGGTGAGGACCGACCGCGGCTCCGCCGACGACGCCCTCGCGCGGCTGCTGGCGCGGCTTGAGCAGTCCGGCTTCATCGCGGCCAGCGGCCGGTGACGCGCCTTTTGAGGGTGCCTCGGTCGGCCTGACGGGGCGGCGGTGCCGACGTGGGCGCCGGGCGCTTCAGTCCCTGTCCGGGAGAGCCGGTGAGCTCGCCTCCCGGCGATCCCCGCTGCGCGACCAGCTGAACAAGGCATAGGCCGCCACGCCGACCGCGGCGGTCACGGCGATCTTCTTCGCCAGGCCCTGCTTGTTGTGCTTCCATTCGGAGCGGATGCCCATCTCGGCCGGGATGTTCGGGATCTTGGCGCGGGCGAGGTCCTGGACGATGCCCTCGACGACGTTCACCCGGTCCGCGCCCATCAGCATCAGCCAGTGCAGCCAGTTCGACTCGCTGTAGGTGAAGGCGGCGCGGCGGATCATTCCGCTTACGCCCGACGGCGGGGTCGAGGTGCCGAAGACGGCCGGCCGCTGCTTATGCTCGATCGACTGCAATATCTCGACGTCGGACTGCTGCACCGGCGGGCGCACCCACTGGCCGCTATGATCGTCGTTCGAGCGATCGCGATAGGGGTAGGTGGGATCGTTCCTCGGGTCCGCGTCGACCCCCCAGCCGGTGATGGTCGTAACGTCGACCGAAGTCCTTCGGGCGGCGACGGCGGTGCTTTGGTCTGTCATGGTCGCTTCCTCAGCCATTGGGCACCAGCACCGGCTTGATGCAGCCGTCGAGCTTGGCGGCGAATATATGATAGGCGTCGGCCACCTCCTCGAGCGGCATCCGGTGGGTGATGATCCCCTTCGGGTTCAGCCGCCCCTCGCGGACATGGTCGATGAGCCTGGGAAGGAGCCGCTTCACCGAAGCCTGGTTGGCGCGGATGGTGAGGCCCTTGTTCACGACGTTGCCGATCGGGATCATGTTGCCGGTCGGGCCGTAGACCCCGACGATCGAGACGATTCCGCCCTTCTTCACCGAGTTGATCGCCCAATGGAGCGGGATCGCATTGCCCGCCTCGAGCTTGAGCTTGTTGCCGAACAGGGTCTGGAGCGCGTTGCCGACCGCGTCGCCGCCGACCGCCTCGATGAAGACGTCGGCGCCGAGGACGTCGGTGGTCTTCTTCATGAACACGACGACGTCGTCGAGCTCGCGGAAATTGTAGACCTCGGCGGGGCAATAATCCCGGGCGAATTCGAGCCGGTAGTCGAGATGGTCGATGACGATCACCCGGCCGGCGCCGAACAGCCAGGCGCAGCGCGCCGCCATGATGCCGACGGGACCGGCACCGAAGACGACCACCGTGTCGCCGCGCTGGATGCCTCCCATCTCGGCGGCCTGGTAGCCCGTTGGAACGACGTCGGTGAGCAGCACCGCGTCGTCGGGATCCATCCAGTCGGGAATGATCGTGGGTCCGAAGTCCGCATAGGGGACCCGGACATATTCGGCTTGGCCGCCGTGATAGCCGCCGGCGGTGTGCGAATAGCCGAAGATGCCGCCGACGGCGGTCGCCTGCGGGTTGGATTCATGACAATTGCCGAACAGGCCCTGCTTGCAGAAATGGCATTGTCCGCAGGCGATGTTGAACGGGACCAGGACATGGTCGCCCTTCTTCAGATTCTCGACCGCCGAGCCCACCTCCTCGACGATCCCGCAGAATTCG
>DASWLY010000023.1:0-15641 GCA_036400035.1 Allosphingosinicella sp. | reverse complement strand
CGACGCGGTGGTGCCAGGCCGGCCGGTCTGGCTGGAGCGGGTCGATGGCCATGCCGGCTGGGCGAACAGCGCGGCGATGAAGGAGGCCGGGATCACCGCCACCACCCGGTCGCCGGCGGGCGGGCGGATCGAGACGGCGCGCGGCCAGCCGACCGGAATCTTCGTCGACGCCGCCTCGGAGCTGATCGACAAGGTGGTGCCGCCGGCGCTTCCCCGCACCCGCGACCAGGCGCTCGAGCGCGCTCAGCAGATCATGCTCTCCAACGGCCTCACCGCCGCCGCCGACATGGGCACCACCCCGGACGACTGGATGGTGATGCGCCGCGCCGGCGACGAGGGGCGATTGAAGATACGAGTCATCGCCTACGGCTCCGGCGTCGAAAGCGCGCTGGCGATCGCCGGCACCCGGCCGACTCCCTGGCTGTACGGCGACCGGCTTCGGCTGATCGGAGTCAAGCTCTACGCCGACGGCGCCCTCGGCTCGCGCGGAGCGTGGCTGAAGCAGCCCTATCGCGATCAGCCTGGCCAGCGCGGCCTCAGCTTCCTCGAAGAAACGCAATTGCTCAACGTGATGAGCCGGGCGGCAATGGACAATTTCCAGGTCGCCGTCCACGCCATCGGCGACGCCGCCAACGCCCAGCTGCTCGCCGCGATCGACGAGATGTCCCACACCTACAAGGGGGACCGCCGCTGGCGGATCGAGCATGCCCAGATCGTCGATCCGGCCGACCTTCCCCGATTCGCCCGCAACGGCACGGTCGCCTCGATGCAGCCGGTCCACGAGACCAGCGACTGGCGGATGGCAGAGGCCCGGATGGGGATCGACCGCCTCGGCGGCGCCTATGCCTGGCGAAGCATGATCGCCAACCGGGTGCCGCTGGCCTTCGGGTCCGATTTCCCGGTCGAATCGCCCAACCCCTTCCCGGGCCTCGCCGCCGCGATCAGCCGGCAGGACCCGTCGGGCCAGCCCGAGGGAGGCTGGCTTCCAGAGCAGCGGGTGACCCTGGAGCAGGCGCTCGCCGCCTTCACCCGCGGAGCCGCTTATGCCGGCTTCGCCGAGGACCGGATCGGAAGCCTGGAGAAAGGCCGCTGGGCCGATTTCATCCTCCTCGACCGCGACATCTTCGACGTTCCGACGCCCCGCCAGCTGCGCGAGACCAGGGTGGTGGAGACGTGGATCGCGGGGAAGAAGGCCTGGCCTCTATAGGAACCCGTCACCCTGGCGAAAGCCGGGGCCTCGGGGAGACCCGCTTAGACTTTCCGGCATGAGATCCCGGCTTTCGCCGGGATGACGAGAGTCAATCCAGCCCCCTCACCTTCCCCACGGTGAGTATCTGCGGCAGCACCCGCGCCGGCTTGCCGGGCGCGTACCAGAGGTAGAGCGGCACGCCCGACCTGCCCTGCGCCTCGAGGAACCTTCCGATCGCCGCGTCGCCCCGGGTCCAGTCGCCGACCAGCACCGCCACGTTCCTGTCCCGGAAGGCGCCCGCGACCTCGTCCCGGTCGAGCACCGCGGCCTCGTTGACCTTGCAGGTGAGGCACCAGTCGGCGGTGAAATAGACGAAGACCGGCCGCCCCTCCCCACGCAGCTGCGCGAGCCGAGCCTCGCTGAACGGCTCCGCCTGGAGCGAGCCGCCGGTGCGCGCCTCGGCGGGCGCCGATGCGGTGGGCAGGAAAGCGACCGCCAGGCCCGCCGCCAGCAAGGCCGGCGCGAGCGGCAGCCAGCCATGGCGGCGCCCGGCCCACCACAGGATGAGGCCGAGCGCCGCGGCGGCGGCGAGACCCACCGCAAGTCCGGCGATCCCCGTCTGACGCTCCAAAATCCAGGCGAGGCCGACCGCGGTGAGAGCCATCGGCACCGCCAGGATATGGCGGAAACGGACCATCCACGGCCCGGGCCGGGGCAGCCGTCGCCGCAGCGCGGGGACATAGCCGAGCAGGAGGAAGGGCAAGGCCAAGCCGAATCCGAGGCCGGCGAACACCGCAAGCGCCGCCGGCGCCGGCAATATCAGGGCGGCGCCCAAAGCGGCGCCCATGAAGGGGCCGGTGCACGGAGTCGCGACGAAGGCGGCGAGGGCGCCGGTCCCGAAGGCCCCCGTCCGGCCGCCCCCGAGCCGCCCCCCGAGCGAGGGAAGCTCGAACAGGCCGGCGAGGTTGAGGGCGATGGCGGTGACGAGCAGCAGCAGGAAGAGGATGACCCGCGGATCCTGGAGCTGGAAGGCCCAGCCGGCCGCAGCGCCGCTCGAGCGCACCGCCAGCAGCACGGCGCCCAAAGCGAGGCAGGCGAGAACCGCGCCCGCCGTATAGGCGAGCGCCTCGCGCCGCGCCGCCCGCTCCTCGCCGCCGGCGCGCGCCAGGCTCATCGCCTTGAGGCTGAGGATCGGGAAGACGCAGGGCATGACGTTGAGCAGCAGTCCGCCGAGCAAGGCGCCGGCGAGCGCGAGCAGGACCGCTCCGTAGCCCCGGCCGGCCCGAACCGCGGCGGGATCGACCGGAGCGCCCGCGGGCCCCACCTCGCCCGGCGCCGAGCGCACCGCCAGTCCCTGGCCGGGGCCGAGCTTCAGCACCCCCTCGAGCACGTCCGGCGCCCCCTGCCCCGCGTGGGTCTCGACGATCAGCCAGTCGCCGCGCCGCGACACCGCCTGCGGCGCCGAATAGACCAGGGCCTGGTCGGTAATCGGGAAGAAATACGGGTCCTCGACGGCGACGGCGGCGGGCAGCGGGACTGCGATCCGGATCCTGCTCCCCCGCCGCTCGAACCGCCCCGCTTCCGGGAGCGGCCTGGGCAGCGCCTGCCGGAACCGGTCGAAGCCTTGCGCCGGAGACGGCTGGCCCTCCCCGACCGAGAGATCGGCGGCGACCTGCGCCGATTCGGGCACGCAGATCCTGTCGGTGCAGACGAGATAGTCGACCTTGCCGCGCACCGGCAGCTTCGTTCCCGGCGCCAGGCCGGCCGGCAGCCGGAGATCGACCAGGAGGGCGTGCTCCCCCTCGAAGACATAGTTCATCAGGCCCTGGATGGTCAGCCGCTCCGGCACCGGGTAGCGGATCGGCCCCGCCGCGGCGCCCCGGGGCAGTTCCCAGGCGATCCGGGTGCCGACTCCGGCGTCGCCGGGATTCTGCCAATAGCCGTGCCAGCCCGGGCGGGGGCTCATCACCAAAGCGAGGGTCACCTTGGAGCCCGCGGCCGGCCGCGTCGTCTCGGCGACGAGGCGCACCGCCATGGCCTTCTGGCCCGGCGGCAGCTGGGCATGCGCGGGGAAGGCGCAAAGCAGGAGATGGAGGGCGAGGAGGAGGCGATTCACGAGGGGGGTATAGCAGCCCCTCGCATCAGCCTGAACTTGCTTCAGGGTCAGTTCTCGGCCTCCGCGGCGGTCGGCATTTGGCTCCCGTCATTGCGAGCGAAGCGAAGCAATCCAGTTCGGCCTTGCGAGGCTCGCTGGATTGCTTCGTCGCTTCGCTCCTCGCAATGACCGTCAGTCCAAGTTCGGCCTCAGCCACCTCTCCGCTTCCTGCAGGCTCACCCCCCGCCGCCCGGCATAATCCTCGAGCTGGTCGCGGCCGATCCGCGCCACTCCGAAATACTGGCTGTCGCGGTGGGCGAAGTAGAAGCCGGAGACCGCCGAGGTCGGAAGCATCGCCATGCTTTCGGTAAGGGTGACTCCGGCCGGATCTCCGCCGAGCATGTCGAAGAGGACTGGCTTCAGGCTGTGGTCCGGGCAGGCCGGATAACCGGGCGCCGGGCGGATTCCGCTATAGGTCTCGCGGATCAGCTGCTGGTTGGTCAGATGCTCCTCGGCATAGCCCCAGACGCTGTTGCGGACATGGGCGTGGAGCACCTCGGCGAAGGCCTCGGCGAGCCGGTCGGCCAGCGCCTTGAGGAGGATGTCGGAATAATCGTCATTGTCGGCCTTGAAGCGGGCCAGGTGCGGATCGAGGCCATGGATGCCGACGGCGAAACCGCCGATCCAGTCCTCGCCCTCGGGATCGATGAAATCGGCCAGGCACATATTGGCGCGGCCTTCGCGCTTCTTGACCTGCTGGCGAAGGAAGGGGAGCCGCACCCATTCCTCCCCGGAACGGGGAGGGGGACCAGCCGCAGGCTGGTGGAGGGGGCCCGCCTCTGAGCCACTTCCACCGTGGGACCCCTCCACCACCGCCTTCGGCGGCGGTCCCCCTCCCCGTTCCGGGGAGGAGCAAACGAGGACGTCGTCGCCCTCGCGCTTGCAGCGCCACAGGCCGACGGTGCCGCGCGGGGTCACCCAATGCTCCGCGATCATCCGGTCGAGCATCGCCTGCGCGTCGTTGAACAGGGAGGTTGCGCTTTCGCCGACGACGGGATCCTGGAGGATGGCCGGGTAATTGCCGGCGAGCTCCCAGGCGCGGAAGAAGGGCGTCCAGTCGATCGAGGCGCGAAGGTCGCGAAGCGGCCATTCGCCGAACTGGTGCACTCCGGGGCGCTTCGGCGGCGGCGGCTTGCCTTCGGGATCGTAGGAAAAGGCGTTGGCCCGGGCCTCGTCGAGCGTGGCGAGATCGCTGTGGCCGCGGCCGGCGCGGGCCTGGCGGACCTCTTCGTAATCCACCGCCGTCTTCGCGATCAGCGGCTCGGCCTGAGTCTCTGAGACGAGCGAGGAGGCGACTCCGACCGCGCGGCTGGCGTCGAGGACGTGGAGCACCGGCCCCTCGTAGGCGGGGTCGATCCGGATCGCGGTGTGGACCTTGCTGGTGGTGGCGCCGCCGATCAGCAGCGGCAAGGTCATCCCCGCGCGCTGCATCTCGGCGGCCACGGTCACCATCTCATCGAGCGAGGGCGTGATGAGGCCGGAAAGGCCGATCATGTCCGCATCGTTCTCGTTCGCGGCCCTGAGGATGTCCGCCCAGGGCACCATCACGCCGAGGTCGATCACCTCGAAGCCGTTGCACTGGAGGACGACCCCGACGATGTTCTTGCCGATGTCGTGGACGTCGCCCTTGACGGTGGCCATGACGATCCGGCCCTTGCCCTGGGTGGCGCCGGTCTTCTCCTTCTCCGCCTCGATGAAGGGGATGAGATGGGCGACCGCCTTTTTCATCACCCGCGCCGACTTGACGACCTGGGGGAGGAACATCTTGCCCGAGCCGAACAGGTCGCCGACGACGTTCATCCCGTCCATCAGCGGACCTTCGATGACGTGGATCGGACGCTCGGCGGACTGGCGCGCTTCCTCGGTGTCGGCGACGACATGGGCATCGATACCTTTGACGAGGGCGTGCTCGAGCCTCTTGCCGACCTCCCAGCCGCGCCATTCGGCCTCCGCCTTTTCGCGCACCGGATCCGAGCCCAGGAACTTCTCGGCCAGGGTCACCAGCCGCTCGGTCGCATCGTCGCGGCGGTCGAGGATGACGTCCTCGCAGGCTTCGCGGAGCTCGGGATCGATCGTGTCGTAGACGTCGAGCTGGCCGGCGTTGACGATCGCCATGTCGAGCCCGGCGGGGATGGCGTGGTAGAGGAAGATCGAGTGCATGGCCCGGCGCACCGGCTCGTTGCCTCGAAAGGAGAAGCTGAGGTTCGAAAGGCCGCCCGAAATGTGGACGTGCGGGCAGCGTTCCTTGATCTCGCGGCAGGCGGCGATGAAGTCGATCGCGTAGCGGCGATGCTCCTCGATGCCGGTGGCAATGGCGAAGACGTTGGGATCGAAGATGATGTCCTCGGGCGGGAAGCCCTCACCGACGAGAAGCTTGTAGGCGCGCTCGCAGATCTCGACCTTGCGCTCCTTCGTATCGGCCTGGCCGACTTCGTCGAAGGCCATGACGACGACGGCGGCACCGTAGTCGCGGACCTTGCGGGCGTGGTGGAGGAACTCCTCCTCGCCTTCCTTCATGCTGATCGAGTTGACGATCGGCTTGCCCGAGACGCATTTCAGCCCGGCCTCGATCACCGTCCATTTCGAGCTGTCGATCATCACCGGCACCCGGGCGATGTCCGGTTCGGCCGCGATCAGCTTGAGGAAGGTGGTCATCGCATATTCGGCGTCGAGCAGGCCTTCGTCCATGTTGACGTCGATGACCTGGGCGCCGTTCTCCACCTGCTGGCGGGCGACCTCGACGGCGGCGGCATAGTCGCCGGCCATGACCAGCTTCTTGAAGCGGGCCGAGCCGGTGACGTTGGTCCGCTCGCCGATATTGACGAAGGAGGAGGAGGCTGAGGTTACCCCCTCTCCCTGTAGGGGAGAGGGACGCTCGCGAAGCGAGCCAGGTGAGGGAGGTGCGGTCACTTCATTCACTGATTTCGACTTTCAATCTGGATATTCCCGTTCCCTCACCCTCCCACCGCGGCTCGGCGGGCCCCTCCCTCTCCCCAGAGGGAGAGGGATTTCATGCCGCCAGCACCATCGGCTCGATTCCCGCGAGCAGCGTCTGGCGCCTCGGCTCGGCAATCCGGCGCGGCACAAAGCCCTTCGCCGCTTCCGCGATCGCCGCGATGTGCGCCGGAGTCGTTCCGCAGCAGCCGCCGACGATGTTGACGATGCCCTGCTCG
Source organism: Allosphingosinicella sp. (assembly GCA_036400035.1). GTDB lineage: Bacteria > Pseudomonadota > Alphaproteobacteria > Sphingomonadales > Sphingomonadaceae > Allosphingosinicella. The sequence continues at coordinate 9,124 of DASWLY010000023.1, read as the reverse complement.
CACCATTCGCGGACCTGCGCCGCGGTCTCGGCCGGGCCTTCGTCATATTCGCCGAGATCGTTGGGCAGGCCGGCATTGGGATAGGCCATGATCAGGGTGTCGGCGACGGCGGAGAGGGCCGCGACGTGGGCGCGAAGCTGGGCGGCGCCGAACGAGCAGTTGAGGCCGATGGACAGCGGCCGGGCGTGGCGGACCGAGGCCCAGAAGGCTTCGATGGAATGGCCCGAGAGGTTGCGGCCCGACAGATCGGTGATCGTCATCGACAGCATGATCGGCAGGTCGCGGTCGACCCGGCCGGCGGCGTGGATCGCGGCCTTGGCGTTCAGCGTGTCGAACACGGTCTCGATCAGGACGATCTCGGCGCCGCCTTCGACCAGGCCCTCGATCTGCTCGACATAGACGTCGGAGAGGGTGTCGAAGTCGATCTCGCGATAGCCCGGGTCGTTGACGTTGGGCGACAGCGACAAGGTCTTGTTGGTCGGGCCGAGGGCGCCGACGACATAGCGCTTCTTGCCGTCCTTCTGGGCCTCCCGGTCGGCGACCTCGGCGATGATCCGTGCGGCGGCGACGTTGATCTCGCGCACCAGATGCTCGGCGCCGTAATCGGCCTGGCTGATCCGGGGGGCGTTGAAGCTGTTGGTGGCGAGGAGCTCGGCGCCGGCGTCGGCGAAGGCCTGGCAGATGCTTCCGACGATATCCGGCCGAGTCAGGTTCAGGAGGTCGTTATTGCCCTTCTGGTCGCGCCCGAGATCGAGATCGCCGCGATAATCGGCTTCGCTGAGCCGGCGGTTCTGGACCTGAGTCCCATAGGCGCCGTCCTTGATCAGGATGCGCTTGGCGGCCTCGGCCCTAAGCTGCTGTGCGACGTTCATTTTCATCCTTCGGGCGAAGGCCGAGCAGGTGGCAGATCGCATAAGCGAGCTCGGCGCGATTGAGCGTGTAGAAATGGAACTGGCGGACTCCGCCGGCATAAAGCTGGCCGCAAAGCTCGGCGGCGACAGTGGCGGCGATGAGCTGGCGGGCCGCCGGCAGATCGTCCAGGCCTTCGAACAGCTTATCCATCCAGGGGGGGATGGCCGCGCCGCACATCGCCGCGAACTTGCGGGTCTGGGCGACGTTGGAGACGGGCAGGATTCCCGGGACCAGCTCGGCATCGATCCCCGCCGCGGCGGCCTCGTCGCGGAAGCGGAAGAAGCTTTCGGGCGAGAAGAAGAATTGGGTGATGGCGCGGTCGGCGCCGGCGTCGATCTTGCGCTTGAGATTGTCGAGATCGGCGGCCCGTGTGAGGGAATCTGGGTGGATCTCGGGATAGGCGGCGACCGAAATCTCGAACGGCGCTACCCGCTTCAGGCCCTCGACCAGAGCGGCGGCGTTGGCATAGCCGTCCGGCCTCGCCTGGAAGCCCTTGCCGGGTTCGGGCGGGTCGCCGCGAAGCGCCACCACGTGGCGGATCCCGGCCTGCCAATAGCCCAGGGCGACCTCGTCTATCTCGCTCCGGCTCGCCTCGACGCAGGTGAGGTGGGCGGCGGGGGCGAGCGAGGTTTCCTGGGCAATTCGCACCACCGTATTATGGGTGCGCTCGCGGGTCGAGCCGCCGGCGCCGTAGGTGACCGAGACGAAGCGTGGGGCGAGCGGCTCGAGAGTCTTCACCGACTCCCAGAGCGTCTCCTCCATCCGCTCGGACTTGGGCGGGAAGAATTCGAAGCTGACTCCGATGTCGCCGGCGACGTCGGCGAAGAGCGGCTCGCGCCATTTGGCGATGTCGGGGATCCCGGGGCTCATGCGACCACCTTCAGCTTTTCCTGCGGGCGCTCGCCCTCCCAGAGCGTGACGGTCAGCTCGCCGCCTTCCAGATGCTCGACGACCCGTCCGCGAAGGCCCGCGGAATCGAGATATTTGAGCATCACGTCGTCGGCGAAGCCGAGCCGGAGATGGGCGTCGCGGGTGCGCAGCTCCTCGCGCTCGTGAGGCGCGAAATCGACGATGAGGAGGCGCCCGCCGGGTGCGAGCAGGCGCGCCGCCTCGGCGACGGCGGCCGCGGGCTGCTGAGCGTAATGGAGGACCTGGTGGAGGATGACGGTGTCGGCCGAGCCGGCGGCGAGCGGCAAGGCGTACATGTCGCCCTGGCGGAGCTCGGCGGCGGCGAGGCCGGCCTGGGCGAGCTTGACCCGGGCGAGACGGAGCATCTCGGGCGAGCGGTCGACTCCCAGGGCGCGCTCGGCGGCGGGGCCGAACAGCTCGAGCATCCGGCCGGTGCCGGTGCCGATGTCGACGAGGCGGCCGACCGGGCGGCCTCCCTCTCCGGCTCCGAGGGCGCGGCGGCAGGCGGCCTCGACCTCGCATTCGGCGATGTGGAGCGAGCGGATCTCGTCCCAGTCGCCGGCATGGGCGGCGAAATAGCGCTCGGCGGCGGCGGCCCGGTCGGCGCGGACGGCGGTGAGGCGCGCGGCGTCGGCGGCGGCCCAGGGATCCTCCCCGTCGAGCTCGGCCCAGCGCTCCAGGGCGGCGAAGAGCGGCTCGACCCGGGCGGGCTCGGCAAGGCTGAGGAACACCCAGCTCCCCTCCTTGCGGCGCTCGGCGAGGCGGGCCTCGATCAGGATGCGCACGTGGCGGGACACGCGCGGCTGGCTCTGCCCGAGCACCTGGGCGAGCTCGCCGACCGACAGCTCCATCGCCCGGAGCAAAGCGAGGATGCGAAGACGCGTGGGATCGCCCAGGGCTCGGAAGATCTCGGCGGCGGCGGGTGCGGTCGGGAACATGGGAATAAGGATATAAAGATATCTTTATATGCGGGTCAAGCGCCGTGTGCGGGGCTCCGGCTCAAGAGTCCGGTGGCCAGCAGGCGGACGGCGGCATCGGTTGGCGCCGATACGGATCAAATGGAATTTGCACGGAAAATAATTTCGCTTCTACTCATGTTCCTCGGCGAGTCGGCCGGAGCTCAAGGGGAATGAGCGGATGAGAGGCAAGGACAGGATCGCGATCCTGCTGGTGGGGGCGGGCGTCGCGGCGGCGCCGGCGCTGGTGATGGCGGCGGAGACGATCGCCTACAGCTACGACGCCCGCGGCCGCCTGGTCCGCGTGGAGCGCAGCGGCACGATCAACAACAACGTCGCCACCAATTATTCCTACGACAAGGCGAATAACCGGACCGTCGTGACGACCACCGGGTCGCCCAACCCGCCGCCGCCCTGAGGGGATGGGTCGAAGCGGCACTTTGACCCAGGCTGAAGAGGGCGCCGAGGCGCTGCGCTGTTTCTTGGAGAAATTAAGATGAAGACGACGTCTATCCGGGCGCGGACCCTTTCCTGCGCCCTGCTCGCCGGTACCGCCTGGTCCGCCCTCGCCGCCGCCCCGGCGGCCGCGCAGGCCAATCCCACCTTTCGCAACCTCGATGGCAACGGCGTCGACCTGGTAAGGGGCGACTTCCTGACCAGCTTTCCCGAAGGCGCGATCGGCTCCGGCGAGGCGGAGCTGGCACTGCTGCGGATGGTCGGCGCGGTGGGGAGCCAGGACGGCACCCGCAATGACAGCCAGTATGACCGCATCCTGCTCCACCTCGTCTCGTCGAACACCTATGTTAATTTCGGATCGCGCCGCGACGCCTTCCCCGGCGCCGAGAGCCGCGGCGCCACCCTCTCAGCCTCGAACACCAACAACCAGCAATATCGTGCGCCTGACGGCACCGTGATCGCCTTCACCAACCCGACCACGGGCATCGCCGACTACAGCAATTTCTGCGACGGCAGCGGTACCCAGGCGTCGTGCATCCTGGTGCCGACCTCGATCACTTCCCCCGACGGCAAGACGGCCACCTTGCAGTATCAGTTCTGGAAATACTGCCAGCCCCGCCGAATGGTCACCGACCCCTTCGACTGCGTCTACACCCCCCGTCTGTCCCGGGTCTCGAACAGCTACGGCTATTCGATACAGTTCAGCTATGCTTCGGCCGCGGGGACAGGGGGCGCCGTCCCCGCCAGCTTCCACCAGCGCACCGGCGCCACGTTCCACAACAGCCAAGCGGGGACCTCGGCTCTCGCCAGCGTCAGCTATTCCTATCCGTCCGCGGGCGTGACGGAGATTACCGACATGGGGGGACGCGTGTGGCGGGTGGCCAGCGGCAGCACCGGCTACGGCATCCGCCGTCCGGGCGCCGCCAGCGACACGACCAGCGCGACCGTGAGCAGCGGAATCGTCAGCTCCGTCACCGTCCAGGGTGTGACCACCAATTACGCCCGCAGCGTCTTGGGCAACACGGTGACGATGAACGTAACCGACGCGCTCAGCCAGACGACGACCGTGGTTTCGGATCTCACGATCGGCCGGCCGACGTCGAAGACCGACCCGCTGGGCCGTACGACCAGCTTCACCTACGACAGCAGCGGCAGGCTCAAGCGCACCACCGCCCACGAGGGCAATTATGTGGAGCATGTCTATGACGCGCGGGGCAACATCACTCAGACTTCGGCCGTTCTCAAAGGCGGAGTGGGGCCGACCATCGTCACCTCGGCGACTTTCGACGCGACCTGCTCCAATTCCAAGACCTGCAACCAGCCCAACAGCACCACCGACGCCCGGGGCAACGTGACCGATTACACCTACGACGCCACCCATGGCGGAGTGCTGACGGTGACCGCCCCGGCTCCCGCGCCGGGCGTGCCGCGGCCTCAGACGCGTTACACCTACACGCTGGTCCACGGCGAGCATCAGCTGACCCAAGTCTCGCAATGCCAGACGACGAGCTCGTGCGCCGGAACCGCGGACGAGGTGAAGACGACGATGTCGTACGATGCGAACGGCAACGTGACCTCGAGCGGCACCGGCGACGGCACAGGCACCCTGACCGCTGCCAGCGCGATGACCTACGACTGGATCGGCAACCTCCTCACCGTCGACGGGCCTCTCCCCGGCAGCGACGATACCAGCCGGACCCTGTATAATGCGGCGCGCCAGGTGGTCGGGAGCATATCGCCGGATCCCGACGGAGCCGGCGCTCTCAAGCACCGGGCCGTGAGGAATGGCTACGATCCCTTGACGGGCCTGCTGATCAAGATCGAGCAGGGCAATGTCGACAGCCAGTCCGACGTCGACTGGGCGGCGTTCACCCCGGCTCAGGCCGTCGAGACCGAGTACGACGCGAACGCGCGGCCGGTGGTCACGAAGGTGAGCTCCGGGTCAACCGTCTATGCCCTCACCCAGACGAGCTACGACTTGCTCGGGCGGCTCGAATGCGCGGCGCAGCGGATGAACCCGGCCGAATATGGGTCGCTCCCGGTCAGCGCCTGCACGCTCGACACCCAGGGCAATTGGGGACCGGACCGAATCTCCAGGACGATATACGACGCCGCCGGACAGGTCACCCAGATGAAGAGCGCGCTCGGCACCGCCGACGAGGCGAACGAGGCCGCCACCACCTACACGCCCAACGGCCTGACGCAGACCGTCACCGACGGCGAGGGCAACCGGACGACCTATGAATATGACGGGCACGACCGGCTCGCGAAGATATTCTTCCCGAGCGCGATCAAGGGCTCGGGCACGAGCTCGGCCACCGATTACGAGCAGCTCACCTACGACGCCGCCTCCAACGTCACCGTCCGCCGCCTGCGCGACGGCAACAGCGTCGGCTACGGCTACGACAACCTCGACCGGGTGACCTCCAAGACGCGCCCCAATTCGGAAGGGAACGCAACCTACGGCTACGACAATCTAGGCCGGATGACCTCCAACGTCGATCTCGGCAAGACCCTTACCTTCACCTGGGACGCGCTCGGCCGCCAGCTGACCGAGGTCAACCGCTGGGGGACGACGACCTCGACCTGGGACGCGGCCGGGCGCCGTACCCGGCTCCAGCATCCGGATGGCTACTACGTCGACCACGATTATCTGGTCACCGGCGAAACCTGGAAGGTGCGCGAGAACGGCGCGACGTCCGGCCTCGGCGTGCTCGCCACCTTCGCCTACGACAATCTCGGCCGGCGAGCGTCCATGACCCGCGGCAACGGCACGGTGAAGAGCTATTCCTACGATGCCGTGTCGAGGCCGACCTCGATGGGCGAGGACCTGGCGGGAAGCGGCGACGACCTGACTCTGGGCTTCACCTGGAACCCCGCCTCGCAGATCGCCACCGCCACCCGCTCGAACGATTCCTACGCCTGGGCGAACCATTATAATTTCAACCGCAGCTACACTGCCAACGGCCTCAACCAGTATACCGCCTCCGGGTCGTTGGTTCCGACCTACGACGCGAGGGGCAACCTGACCTCAGCCGGCGCGACCACCTACGGCTACAATTCCGACAACCTGCTGGTCACGAAGAGCGGGGCCGACACCGCCAATTATGACGGCCTGTTGCGTCTGTCGCGGATCGGCTCGAGCGGCCTGCCGGTCACCAAGTTCAACTATGACGGGACGGAGCTGATCGGGGAATATGACGGCTACACGAACGGCCTCGTTCGCCGTTACGTCCATGGCCCCGGCACCGACGAGCCCTTGGTCTGGTATGAAGGCTCCGGCACGAGCGACCGCCGCTTCCTCCACTCCGATGAGCGCGGAAGCATCGTCGCGGTTTCGAACGGCTCCGGCGCGACGATCGCCGCCAATGCCTATGACGAATCGGGAATTCCCAAGGCGACCAATTCGGGGCGCTTCCAATATACCGGACAGACCTGGCTGCCCGAGCTCGGCATGTATTACTACAAGGCCCGCATCTACTCGCCCTACCTCGGCCGGTTCCTGCAGGCCGATCCGGTCGGATACGGCGATGGGATGAACCTCTATGCCTATGTCAGCAACGATCCGGTCAACCTTACCGATCCGAGCGGAGAAAGGGGGCTGACTCCTGGAGAGCGCCGGATGCTGACGAAGCGGTTCGGCGACCTCGTTGATCCGGTGCCGCTGTACGGGATAAACCTTCCCTGGTCCACGACCTACCCCTGGGAGATCAATATCGCGTCGTCCATCTGGGGGACCGACTTCTCGAAAGGCACGCCTTTGCAGCGCGAGACGTTCTGGCACGAATTCTATCACCTCTTCGAGCATCAGAACGGCATCAAATCGTGGTGGGGAATGGCCGGCGACAAGATGTGGAACGGCCATAACCAAGAGACGTATAAATGGGATAAGACCAAGAAGTTCGAGGACCAGCACTACGAGGCACGCGCGGAGTATTTCGGAAAGTGCGCCAGTGGCCAGGGGTCGTGCGATGCCTTGGCGGGCGTCACCTTCAACACCAGCGCGACAACGAGCATCAAGTTCGTGAATGGCGCGTTCATCGTGACTCAGACGGTCACGGGGTCGCGAATCCCGCGCGTCACGACCGTTTCGACCGGCAGCGGGAGCGGCAGCGGCAGCAAAGGCGGCGGCTCCAGTACCACGAACACGAACACGAAGAAGGACAAGGCAACTTCCAAAAAGGGCAAAAAGAAGTCAACTTGATGCGTGGAGCCGAGACAATGAAGAAGATCCGTGTATTGGTCGGTGCCTTGCCGTTGCTGCTTTTATCGTCCTGCCAGGGCAGCTTTATCGTCAAGGTAGAGGAAGGAGGCAATCCGACCCGGTTTGCTTTCTATGACGACAAGATCCTGCACCATGAGCGGATCAAGCCTTGCCTGAAGTATCTTCAGGTTCACGAAATGCGGGAAACGGCCGCGCCCGTGAAGATATGGGAGGTCCGCGCGTCCGGGCGAGAATGCGCCGACGTCGAGGCGGTCAGCTACGGTCAGGCGCCGGCGGGCTTCGTTCAGCACGGCGCCCCGCCGCCGCTTCGCCGGGGAACCACCTACCGCGTGGAAGTCGAGGATGGCGACCTGAGAGCGGGGGCCGGGCAGTTCCGGCTTCCGTGAGGGCGGCTCGCAGGGAAGGAGCGCATCTGGACGTTCGGGATGAGCCGTTCGCGCTTGCCGGGTGGCGGTGACTGCGCGCTGGCCCGGGTCTCTAAGCCATTGACTATCCGTAACGACCTCTTCAGACTTCCCGCTTCGGTTCGGCGCAATTGCTTACCAAACTAGTAGACATACCGCCGCGCCTCCGATACATCCCGAACCGCCGGAAGCCGGCACGGGCTTGCCCGTGTCCGGACCTCGCCCGGTAGCCAAACGCTTCTCCCAAGGAGAGAATGTCATGAAGAAGATCGTCCTCACCGCCGCCGCCACCCTGGCGCTCGGCGTCGCCGCCTGCACCCCGGCCAACAACGACGCCGGCAACAACGCCACCGACGTCAACGCGACCGAGATGGAAACCGGCAACGACGTCAACGGCGCCGCCTATGACGTCAACGGCGCCGCCGCCGTCAGCAGCACCGACAACGCCCTCGACAGCGTCGGCAACGCCGTCTCCAACACCGCGAGCGATGTCGGCAATGCCGCTTCGGACGCCACCAATACCGTGTCGAACGCCGTCGACTAAGACGAGCGGCTCAGGCCGGAAAATCGAAAGGGTCGCGTGCCATCCGGCGCGCGGCCCTTTTTATTTGCCCGCGCCTGCGGCAAGCTGGCCGCGAAGCTACGTTTTCCGGGAGATGGACCGATGAAGAGATATACTGGCCTGGCCGCCCTGCTCGCCTTCGCTTCGCTGACCGCCGCCTGCGGCCGCGAGGACGACGGAAGCCCGACCGCGGCGGAGAACGAGTCGCTCAACAACATTTCCGAAGTGCTCGACACGTCGGCCGACAGCCTCGTCGCCGAGGACCCTGCGCTCGGCAACGGCGAGGCGGGCGCGCAGACCGGCGAGCTCCCGGTGGGCGGCGACGAGGCCGCGAACGACCTGGCGGCGAACGGGATGTGATAAACCCCTCTCCCTGTAGGGGAGAGGGAGGGGCCCGCGAAGCGGGAGGGTGAGGGCCTGTACTCGGCGCCGTAAGCCCTCACCTCCCACCGCGTCGCGATGGGCCCCTCCTCTCCCCTGCAGGGAGAGAGTAAAAAAAGGCCGGGGAGTCGCCTCCCCGGCCCTTCTTCATTTCAGCGTTGAGCGTCGGGACTTAGAAGTCCATTCCGCCCATTCCGCCCATTCCGCCGCCCGGCATTCCGCCGCCGCCGGCCGGCTTGTCTTCCGGAGCCTCGCTCACCGCCGCTTCGGTGGTGATGAGGAGACCGGCGACCGAAGCCGCGTCCTGGAGCGCGGTGCG
>DASWLY010000022.1:0-3804 GCA_036400035.1 Allosphingosinicella sp. | reverse complement strand
GGCTTCCTGATCACCGGGCTGATCCTGAAGGAGCGCGCCGAACGCCGTTTCAGCTATCGCGGCTTCTACGCCCGCCGGGTCCGCCGCATCTTCCCGGCGCTGATCCTGGTGCTTGCGGTCTCCTGCGCCTTGGCGTGGCTGCTTTATCCAGCGCCCGATCTCGAGCGCTTCGGCCGCGACCTGGCCGGGAGCGCCGCCTTCGCGGCCAATTTCGTCTTCTGGGAACGGAGCGGCTATTTCGATGCCCAGCCCTATGCGCGGCCTCTTCTCCACTTATGGTCCCTGGGGGTCGAGGAGCAATTCTACATCGTCTGGCCGCTCCTGCTCGGGCTGCTGGCGCGGTGGCGACGGGGGCCGGCCGCGGGGATCGCGTTGCTCGGCCTGCTTTCCTTCGCCCTCAACGTCCGCTTCAGCGCCACCGATCCGTCCGCGGCCTTCTATCTTCCCTTCACCCGGGCTTGGGAGCCGATGCTCGGCGCTGCGCTGGCCCTGGTGCCGCCGCCGGCTTCCCGGCGGGCGGTGAACGGCCTTTCACTGGCCGGCGCCTTCCTCGTCGGCGCCGCTTTCATCCTGGTGAGGGAGGATGGCTTTCCAGGCTGGTGGGCTCTGCTGCCGACTCTGGGCGCGGCGCTGCTGATCGGCGCCGGCCCGGCCGGCTGGATCAACAGCCGTCTGCTGTCGGCCCGACCGGCGGTCGTCATCGGCCTGATCAGCTATCCGCTCTACCTGTGGCACTGGGTGCTGATCTGTTTCGGCTGGTCGGCCGGTTTCGAAGTCCTGGACTGGCCGGGACGCGCCGCACTCGCCGGCCTTGCCTTCCCGCTGGCCTGGGCGACATGGCGCTTTATAGAGCGGCCGGTGAGGGAAGGGCGACGATCGTCCGCGCCGAAACTCGGCCTGGCCATGGCGGCGCTGGCCGTCTTCGGGGTCGCCGTCTGGAGCGCGAACGGATTGCCAGGCCGGCCGCTGCCGCAAGAGGCGCGGCGGACCTTCATTTCCTCGAACCGCAACGCCCTGCTCGAAGAGGCCGAGCGTCAGCAGCGGGAGAGTTGCGGCTTCGAGATGGGCCGCTCCCGGCTGGCCCCGCACTGCCTGTCCACAGGGGCAAAGGGCACCTGGCTGATCTGGGGCGATTCGCATGCCCGCAGCGTCGCAACCGGCTTGCGCGACCATCTTGGGCGCGGCGTGGCGCTGGCGCAGGTCACCACGGCGGGCTGCGCCCCGCAAATTCCGGGCGACGCGCCGGAACCCAAGCCCTGGATCCGCGAATGCGGCCGCTCGGATCGTCTCGCTTTGGCGTTGATCCGTCGGCTGAAGCCGGGAGTCATCCTCGCCCAGCGTTCCAACCACGAGAGCCGGGACTGGGAGGATTTCGCCCGGCGTCTGCGCGCCGCCGGAGCGAGCGACGTCGTTCTGCTCGGGCCGCTGCCGCGATGGCGCCGGTCTCTGTCCCAAATCGTGAACACCGAACTCTGGCCTGCCGTTCCGCCTTATGTCGGCATCGATCTGGACACTGAAGCCGTGCACTCCGACCGCCGGCTGGCGGCGCGTCTCAGGCACGCCGGCGACTTGCGCTACGTCTCGATGATCGGGCCGTTGTGCGGCCGGAGCGGCTGCAGGGCGACCGTTCCCGGCGAGCCGGCGCGGCTGATGGCGATCGACTACGGTCATCTCAGCGCCGCGGGCTCCAGTTACGTGGCCCGGGCGATCGTCGCGCCGCAGCTCCGGGCGAGGGTTCCGATTGCGGAGGCTGGAAACGCTGAGTAGGTCCGGCGGTGGGCTTCGGGAGTAAGTCATGCACCGTTTCGACCGACGCGACTTTCTGATCTCTGGCGGGGCCGCGGCCACGCTTCCGCTACTGCCCGGCTGCGCCACCCGGCGCGCCGCCGCGGCCGGCGAGTCCGCCGAGCCGCTGCTCTCGCAAATGGCCGGGCAGATCCTCGCCGAATATCCGGAGAATGCGACGACGCTCGGTCTCGACAAGGACGCTCGGGCCGGGCTCAAGTCGCGGCTCACCGACCGCTCCCTGCACGGCCGGGCGCGGCTCGCCGGCGCTGCGGCCGACCGGCTCCGGCGGCTGCGGGCGGCCGGCCGTGCCGGGCTCGACCCGGCGGACCGGATCCACCTCGGGGTGGCGGAGACTGCCCACCGTCTCGCCGTCGAAGGCTTCCGCTTCCCTTACGGCGATGTCGTCACCCTCAACCAGAATTACTCCTACCGCAACGCGCCCTACGTGGTGGCTCAGAATACCGGCGCCTTCGTCGAGGTGCCCGACTTCCTCGACAGCAGCCACGTCGTCGCCGACGCGGCCGATGCCGAAGCCTATCTCGCCCGGCTCGAGGCCTATGCCGGGGCGCTCGACGGCGAGACGGAGCGGCTTGCCCACGACCGCGGCCTCGGCGTGGTCGCGCCCGATTTCCTGCTCGACAAGACCCTGAAGCAGATGAAGGGCGCTCGGGCCCAGCCGGTCGCGGAATGGGGGGTGGTGACCTCCCTGGCGCGGCGGACGGGCTCGATCCCCGGCGACTGGCGGGGCCGGGCGCTGGCGCTGGCGCGGGACAAGGTCGCTCCGGCCATGGACCGCCAGATCGCGGAGCTGGCCCGCCACCGCGCCCGGGCCGACAGCCGCGCCGGCGTCTGGAAGCTGCCCGATGGAGAGGATTATTATGCCTGGGCGCTCAGGGCGGCGACGACCAGCAGCCTGACGCCCGCCGAGGTCCACCGGATGGGGCTCGACCAGCTCGCCGAGCTGCAGGGGCGGATGGAGCCGCTGCTTCGGGCGCAGGGGCTGACCCGAGGCACCGTCGGCGAGCGGATGACGGCGCTCGGCAACGATCCCAGGCACCTCTTCCCGAACACGGATGCGGGGCGGGCGCAGATCCTCGAATTCGTCAACGGCAAGGTCGCCGACATCCGCACCCGCCTTCCGCGCGCCTTCGCGACTCTGGTGAAGGGCAGCCTGATCATCAAGCGAGTCCCGCCGGAGATCGAAGCCGGCGCTCCGGGCGGCTATGCGGCGGCGGGCACGATCGACGGCTCGGTTCCGGGCAATTATTACATCAATCTGCGCGATACCGCGATGTGGCCGCGCTTCAGCCTCGCCACGCTCACCTATCACGAGGGCATTCCGGGCCATATCTGGCAGGGCGAATATACCTATAAGCTGCCGCTGCTCCGCTCCCTGCTCGCCTTCAACGCCTATTCGGAAGGCTGGGCGCTCTATGCCGAACAGCTCGCCGACGAGCTCGGCGCCTATGAGGACGATCCGCTCGGCCAGCTCGGCTACCTCCAGTCGCTGTCCTTCCGCGCCTGCCGCCTCGTCGTCGACTCGGGCCTTCACGCCCAGCGCTGGACCCGGGCCAAGGCGATCCAGTGGTTCGCCACCACCAACGGCTCCACGGTCGAGGAAGTGCAGGGCGAGGTCGACCGCTACTGCGCCTGGCCCGGCCAGGCCTGCGGCTACAAGGTCGGGCACAGCGAGATCAACCGCCTGCGCGAGAAGGCCAGGGGGGCGCTGGGCGGGAAGTTCGACCTGCGCACGTTCGACGATGCCTTGGTGCTCGGCGGCAACGTTCCGCTGACTCTGCTCGAGACGGTGATCGACCGCTACGTCGCTCAAGGGTAATGTTCTTGACTTGTTCTGATTCTGCTGCCATATGACGTCCCTGCCCGAGTCGGCCCGATCAACCGGCGGAGGCGGGAATCCGGCGTAAGGGGCTTGCCCCGAGGCCGGCGGCCGGCGCGAAGTCATCCGGGAACGTTTGAGCTCGCGTCACCGAAGAGCCGTGCAGCGATGTCCTTCCC
>DASWLY010000021.1:0-6289 GCA_036400035.1 Allosphingosinicella sp. | reverse complement strand
CCGGCGTCGGGATCGACCGAGCCGTCCTTGGGCGGAAGATCGCGGACATGGCCGTAGGAGGCGAGCACCCGGTAGCCGGTGCCCAGATATTTCTCGATGGTTTTCGCCTTGGCGGGCGATTCGACGACGACAAGCTTCATGAGGATCCTTCACGCGTACGCGTATAGGGTGGGGACCCTCCGGGAGCCGCGTCAAGCGCTCTCGTCTTCAACCGTCATCCCAGCGCAGGCTGGGATCCCGGCGGGTGAAAGGCGCGGCGGTCTTCACCCGCTGGGGCCCCAGCCTTCGCTGGGGCGACGTGCAACCTAATAACGATCCCAGCGCTGGTAATCGGGCGGGAGGACGCATTTCCCGCCTTCGTAGCGGCCGACCGAGCGGATCACCTCCCCTTCCCTTGGCTCGATCCGGCGGCCGGAGATCTGGCTGTCGAGAACCCGGCGGACCAAGCGGTCGAGGCGGGTGACGAGGAAGCAGTCCACCGCCGGAGTGGCGTGCGGGTTGCCGATGCCGCTGTCGTCGGTGAGGAAGATGTAGCGGGACTGGGTCGCGGCGGCCATCGCCCGCATCACATATTCGGCGACGTCGCCGACTCCGGAAGCGGCGACGGGGACGATCTGGATGCGCTTGGCCCGGGCCGCCTCGACAGCGCGCCAGGCCTTGCCGATATTCTGGTCGTGCGGCGGTGCGTCGGCGACCAGGAGCAGCGACTTGACCGCGTCCGGCCGCCAATCCTGCGCGACGGCGCGGGCGAGCGCGAGGTCCATCGCCTCGGGATAATCGCCGCCGCCCTCGGCGGACTGAGCCTGGAGGTTCGCCTGCATGGCATCGAGGCTGGGGACGAAGGGATAGGTGCGGGTGACGTAGACATCGCCCTCGTCCTTGTAGGCGACGAGGCCGAGGCGGATGTCCAGGCCGGGGTGGCTTCGCCTGAGGTCGGTCAGGATCGTTCGAAGCTCCGACTTCAGGTAATTGATCTCGTCGCCCATGCTCCCGGTCGTGTCGATCGCCAGCAACAGGTCGAACTTGCGGACCGGCACCGCGCCCGAGCGGACGGTGACGCTGTGCCGCTGAGCGCCCGGCGAGTCGGCCACCGAGACGCTTCGGCCCGGGGCGCCGGGGACGCCGAGCCGGACGCTGCTGCCGAGCCGGTCGAGCCCGGGGTAGAAGGTCACGGTACCGTCGGCGACGGTGGCGAGGGAGAGCGCGTTGCCGTCGGCGCAGGTGAGAGTGACCCGGGCGAAGGGCACCGGCCGCCCGGCCTGGTCCTGAACGGCGACGGTGAGCACCCGGCGGGTATCGAGCCTCGGCAGATCGCGCAGGTTGCTGTGCTGGAGGTAGCGGCCGGCATAGGAGGCGTAGAGCTCCGGGTTGAGCAGATCGTCGTGATCGCCGGCCGTGAGCAGACCCGATTGCGGCTGAGGCCGCGGCGGACGCGGATAATATCCGGGCGCGACCCGCGACTCGGCGACGTCCACGCTCGTCACGGGCGAACTGCTTTCCCCCTTGGACGATGCGACCCGGCTTCCGGTGACGGAGATCGACTCGTCTCCGCTCGGCGCTTCCACCGAAGGCTCTTCCATCACGGGAGGTGCCGACATGGCCTCGGCAGCCGGCGGCGGAGGCGGGGGCGGGGGCGCGGGCGGAGCGGGCGGCGGGGGCGGCGGGGGCGGCGGGGGCATTGGCGCCATCACCGAGCCGTAAGCGCCGCTGCCGCCATATCCGTGCCGGATCTGCCGCTGATCGCGCGGCCGGGCTTCGGGCGGAAGCGCCGGCAAGACGGCGGCCCGCCGGCAGAGCGGCTCGCGCGCCTGCGCCGCCGCGCCGGGCGCGAACGCTCCGGGCACGACCGCCGCCAGACAGAGGCCGAGGGTGCTGAGGCTGACTATCCCGAGCTGGGCCGCTTTGCGCATCGATACTCTCCCCTTACCGAATGTAACAATGTCACATAAACAGCAGGCGCGACCTTAACGCAAGCTGACGCGGTTCGCGTGGCGGACGAAGGGCCGGTCGGCATTGATGTCGCCGCCATTGCGAGCAAAGCGAAGCAATCCAGCGCTGCCTCCGACGCCGATGGATTGCTTCGTCGCCTCGCTCCTCGCAATGACGGAAAACAGGATGTCGCTTTGCATCAGGTTGAGAGCGGCGCTTGTCGCCCTCTCTCCTTCACACCAGGCTGACCCGCCCGCCGGCGTGACGCTCCAGCCGTCCGGCGAGCTCCAGCTCGAGGAGCACCGTCTGGACGACCGCGGGCGGGAGACCGGACTGCCGGACGATCTCGTCCACCGGCACCGGCGTGGCGTTGAGCAAAAAGGTGACGGCCTCCCGCGCCTCGTCGTCGGCATCGGCCGGCGCCTGAGGCTCGCCGTAGCCGCGCTCGGGCTGGCGGAACGGGCGGACCCGCGACGGTCGGACCGCTTCGAGCACGTCGTCGGCGGACTGGACCAGGGTCGCGCCCTCGCGGATCAGCTGGTTGCAGCCCTGGGCCCGAGGATCGAGCGGGGAGCCGGGCACGGCCATCACCTCGCGGCCCGATTCGACGGCGAAGCGGGCGGTGATCAGCGAGCCCGATCGCGGCGCCGCCTCCACCACGACGGTGCCGTGGGCGAGGCCGGCGATGATCCGGTTGCGCGAGGGGAAATGGCGGGAGCGGGGCTCGACTCCGGGCGGCTGCTCCGAGACGACCAGTCCGCGCTCGGCGATCGCGCGCTGCCGGGCCTCGTTCTCCGGTGGGTAGAAGATATCGACTCCGCCGGCGACGACCGCGATCGTTCCCGTCTCGAGCGACCCGTCATGGGCGGCGGAGTCGATTCCGCGGGCGAGTCCGGAAACGATTACGCTCCCCGCCTCCCCCAGCGCCTGAGCCAGCGAGCGGGCGAAGCGGCAGGCGGCGGCCGAGGCGTTGCGGGCGCCGACCATCGCCACGGCCGGGCGGTCGAGCAGGCTCGGGTGGCCCTTGACGATCAAAGCGGGCGGCGCCGTCTCCAGCTCGGCGAGAAGCGGCGGGTAGAGCCCCTGGCCGAGGAAGAGGTAGCGGGCGCCGATCCGCTCCATCTGCTCGATCTCGCGCTCGATCGCGGAGCGGGACGCGAGCCGGGGCGCCCGGCCGCCGCCGCGGGCGGCAAGGTCCGGTATCGCCTCGAGCGCGGCGGCGGCGGAGCCGAAGCGGGCGAGCAGCTGGAAATAGGTGACGGGTCCGATATTCTCCGAACGGATCAGCCGCAGCCGGGCGATCTGGTCGCCGGTCGGCTCAGGCGCCACGGCCCACCCGCGACTCGGTCCCGGCGAACAGGCGCGCGATATTCTCCCGGTGCTTCCAGTAGACGAGGAGGGTGAAGCCGAGGAACAGCAAAGCCAGGTCGAAGCGGCCGAGCAAGGCCGACGCGGGAGGCATGGCGGTGGCCGCGGCGAGTCCGCCGAGCGAGGAGTAGCGGCTGAGCGCAAGCGTCCCGATCCAGGCGGCGGCATAGGCGGCCGGCGCCCCCCAGCCGAGCCCGTCGACGAGGGCGAAGCCGAGCACCACTCCGAAATAGGTGGCCACCCCCTTGCCGCCCGCGAAGCGAAGCCACACCGGCCAAAGGTGGCCGATCATCGCCCCGATCGCGGCCAGCGGCACGGTGCCGGGGAACAGCCGCTCGGCCAGGACCAACGCGGCGGTGCCCTTCGCCAGGTCGAGCAGGAGGGTGGCGGCGGCCAAGCCCTTGCGGCCCGTCCTCAAGACGTTGGTGGCGCCGATATTGCCCGAGCCGATCTGCCTGAGATCGCCGGCGCCGCTGAGCCGGGTGAGGAGGATTCCGAACGGGATGGAGCCCAGGGCGTAGCCGAGGAGCAAGGCGACGAGAGGTTCAACGATCGGTTGCATGGCACCACCCCTGCGGAACTTTAGCAAATCGCAAAGCGGACGCAATCATTTCATCGGAAGCCGTTGAACGACACCGCCTTGCCGCCGTCCGCTCTGCCGCTAAACCGGGCTCGTGACCAGTGTCCGCCCCCTCCTCATCTTCGATTCCGGAGTCGGCGGCCTTTCCGTCCTCGGAGCGATCCGCGCGCTTCTGCCGTGCGCACCGCTGGTCTACGCCGCCGACAGCGCCGGCTACCCCTACGGCACCAAGCGGCCAGCCGAGATCGAGGCGCGCGTGCCGGCGCTGCTCGGGCGGCTGGCCGAGCGCTTCGACCCGGAGCTGATCGTCATCGCCTGCAACACCGCCTCGACGATCGCGCTCGACGCGGTCCGGGCCGCGCTCGACCTGCGGGTCGTCGGGACCGTCCCCGCGATCAAGCCGGCGGCCGCGCTGTCGAAGACCCGGACGATCGGAGTCCTCGGCACCGAGGCGACGGTTCGCCAGCCCTATGTCGACCGGCTCTCGCGGGAATTCGCCGCCGACTGCACCGTCCTTCGCCACGGCTCCGCCGAGCTGGTCGACTTCGCGGAGGCGAGGCTTCGGGGCGAGTCGGCGGATTCCGGCGCCTGCGCCCGGGCGCTGGAGGGCCTGTTCGGGCAGCCGGGCGGCGAGCGGATAGACACGATCGTCCTCGCCTGCACCCACTTCCCGCTGGTCGAGGACGCGCTGGGAGCCTCGGCGCCGCACCCGGTGCGCTTCGTCGACGGCAAGGAGGGGATCGCCCGCCGCACCGCCTGGCTGACGCGTGATCTCGCCTGGCCGGACGAGCCCGCCGAGGGGGTGGCGCTCTTCACCGGCCGAGGCACCGACGTCGAAGCCTATCGCCGCGGCCTCGCCCGCTACGGGCTCACCCGGTTGGAACGGCTGTAGAATCCGGCTGGTCGCCCCAGCGAAGGCTGGGGCCCCGGCGGGTGAAAAGCGCGGGAGCCCGTTCTCGCCGGGGTCCCAGCCCTCGCTGGGACGACGTGCCGTCTAGCCAATACCGCCCGAAATCGGCTAAGAAGCTCGCAGGGACTCCGGGGAGCCGACGTGGACTACAACCGCATCTTCGCGCAGGCGATCGACCGGCTGCATGCCGAGGGACGCTACCGCGTGTTCATCGACATCCTTCGCAACAAGGGCGCCTTCCCCAACGCGCGCTGCTTCGCCGGGCATAACGGGCCGAAGCCGATCACCGTCTGGTGCTCGAACGACTATCTCTGCATGGGCCAGCATCCGGACGTGGTCGCGGCGATGGAGGAAGCGCTTCACGACGTCGGCGCCGGCTCCGGCGGCACCCGCAACATCGGCGGCAACACCCATTACCATGTCGAGCTCGAGGCCGAGCTGGCCGATCTCCACGCCAAGGAATCGGCGCTCCTCTTCACCTCGGGCTACATCTCGAACGAGGCGACCCTCTCCACCGTCGCCAAGCTGCTGCCGGGCTGCATCGTCTTCTCCGACGAGTTGAACCATGCCTCGATGATCGCCGGGATCCGGGCCTCCGGCTGCGACAAGCGGGTGTTCCGGCACAACGACCTGGGCCATCTTGAATATCTGCTCGCCGAGGCCGATCCCGACGCGCCCAAGCTGATCGCCTTCGAGAGCGTCTATTCGATGGACGGCGACGTGGCGCCGATCGCCGCGATCTGCGACCTCGCCGACAAATACAACGCGATCACCTATCTCGACGAAGTCCACGCCGTCGGCATGTACGGCCCGCGCGGCGGCGGGATCTCGGAGCGCGACGACGTCGCCCGGCGGATCACCATCATCGAAGGGACGCTCGGCAAGGCGTTCGGAGTGATGGGCGGCTATATCGCGGCGGACCGCAACATCGTCGACGTGGTCAGGAGCTACGCGCCCGGCTTCATCTTCACCACTTCGCTCTCGCCGGTGCTGGTCGCCGGGGCGCTGGCCAGCGTGAAGCACCTCAAGGCGTCGAGCGCCGAGCGCGAAGCCCAGCAGGTCAACGCCCAGCGGCTCAAGACGATCTTCGAGGATTCCGGCCTGCCGGTGATGCCGTCCACCACCCATATCGTGCCGCTGATGGTCGGCGACCCCGTCAAGGCCAAGAAGATCAGCGACATCCTGCTCGCCGAATATGGCTGCTACGTGCAGCCGATCAATTATCCCACCGTTCCCCGCGGCACCGAGCGCCTGCGCTTCACCCCCGGCCCGCGCCACGACGAGGCGATGATGCGCGAGCTGGCCAAGGCCCTCGTCGAGATCTGGGACCGGCTGGAGCTGCGCGCGGCAGCCTGAGCGCCCTTCCGTCGCCCCAGCGAAGGCTGGGGCCCCGGCGGGTGAAGACCTCGGCGGCTTTCACCCCCTGGGGTCCCAGCCTTCGCTGGGACGACGATGTAATCCGTGATGGCTTTCGCCGCCTCCATCCCCTACAAAATGGGCTC
>DASWLY010000020.1:0-16383 GCA_036400035.1 Allosphingosinicella sp. | reverse complement strand
GTGGGCAAAATATCGCGCGCAGTCTGGTATCGAACCACGGCCGAGGCCTCGGGGGGGGCGGGCGGGCGGTACCCGGCGATTTCGCCGCAAAGCATCTCGACGCGCTCCTTCGCCTCGGTCATGAAAGGGAGATGATCACGGGGGGTCTGGAAAGCGTGGGCGAAGCGGTGACGGGCGGGCTTGCCGCGCGCGCCGTCGAACCCCCCGCCGGCGAGGGACAGGGGATCGCCCGCGAGGCCTGCCTCAATTGCGGGACGGCCCTGATCGGCCCCCATTGCCACCGCTGCGGGCAGGCCGGCCATGTCCACCGCACGCTCACGGCTTTCTGGCACGACCTCGCTCACAGCGTCCTCCATTTCGACGGCAAATTGTGGCGCACACTGCCTCTGCTCGCCTGGCGGCCCGGCGAGCTGACCCGCCGCTATGTCGCCGGACAGCGCGCGAGCTTCGTCTCGCCCATGGCCCTGTTCCTGTTCTCGGTGTTCCTGATGTTCGCCGTCTTCTCGACAATCGGCGGCCCGGTGGGGCCCGGGTCTTCGGTCGCGGATACCCAGACGCATGCCGAGAAACGGGCCGAGGCCCGGCGCGCCTTCGCTGCAGAGAGATCCAAATCACTGCAGGCACTGAAGGATCTGAAGGCGGAGCGGGCGCGGCTGTCGGCAGGAAGTCGGCCTACCGCCGGGATCGACGCTCAGATCCAGAAGGCCGAGGCGCGACTCGCCTTCGAGCAGCGGGTGTTCGACCAGACTTTGTCGCTGGTCCACGGCGAAGATCAAGGCGAAGCCGCGGAGTCCAAAGCGGAGGACGAAGCAGTGGCCGGGCCGGCCAGGAAGGCGGGCGAAGCGGCCGACTCCGGCGAGATCACCATCGTCGCCGGCGCAGACGGCCTCAACGACTGGTTCAGCAAATCCTACCGCAAGGCGAAGGAAAATCCGAAGCTGCTCGTCTACAAGCTTCAGACGAACGCCTATAAATTCTCATGGGCGCTCATCCCGATATCGGTGCCGTTCCTGTGGCTGCTCTTGCTGCACCGGCGCCGCTACCGGCGCTACAAGGCTTACGACCACACCGTCTTCGTCACCTATTCGATCGCGTTCATGAGCCTCGGGGTGATCACTCTCAGTTTTCTGCGCCTCCTCGGAGTGCCGGACGTCTTCGCGTTGCTGGCGATGACCTTCGTTCCGCCTCTCCACATGTACCGGCAGCTGCGCGGCGCCTACGAGCTGTCGCGATGGAGCGCGCTGTGGCGCACCTTCGTGCTGCTCAACTTCGCCTTCATCGCCGCCAGCCTCTTCTTCACCCTTCTGCTGGCGCTGGGCCTGCTCGGCTGAATCAGCCCCCGCAGGGATATTTGCGGGCCATGAGCGCGCGCAGAGCGTCCTTCACCTGGATGCGCGGCCGTTGCGGCACAGGGATGCTTCGGAACGCGGCCAGGACTTCGTTGCTGGTAAGGCTCTGCTTGGGCGGCGGGCAATAAGCTGGCTTTTTGCCGGCGCGCACGGCGGCCAGACGCTCCGCCCGCAGGGCCGCGCCATGGGTCTCGACCTCTTTCTTGAGCAGCTTGAGGTCGCTCGACATCAACGCCATCATGCCCTTCTTCTGCAGGGCGTCCGCTTTGGCCAGGAAGGTAGCGACGTCCATGGCGTTGGCCGCTCCGAGCGGAACGACCGCCAGCAGTGCGGCGGCAAGCAGCTTGATCTTCAACACTAATCCCCTCTGATGTGGTGCCGCAAAGGAGCGCCCCGGCGCTGAACGCCGGTTGAACGACCGGCAGGCACAGCGTCATCCCGGGAGGCTCCCCTCAAAGTATTACTTTGATGGGAACCCGAAAGCCGGGATCTCAGGACGAGAATTCACGGCGGGCCCTCCGCGAGATCCGGCTTCCGCCGGGAGACGAGTTAGGCGCCTTGGGGCGCCGGGCCGCCGATGCCGCCGCCGCGCGGGCGCCGGGTCGACGGGATGGACGTGCCCGAGGCGGGGATGAGCGGCGGGCGGGAACTGGAATCGTCGCGGCCGATATCCTCGCCCTTGATGACCCGCTTGGATTCCTCGCCGTTCAGGGTCTCATATTCGAGCAACGCTCCGGCGAGGCGGTGAAGCTCGTCGAGATTGTCCGTCAGCACCTTGCGCGCCGTCGCCTCGGCTTCCTCGATCAGGCGGCGGACCTCGCTGTCGATCAGCCTAGCCGTCTCCTCGGAGACGCTCTGGCTCCGGGCGACGCTGTGGCCGAGGAACACCTCCTCCTGATTGTCGCGGTAGCGAAGCCAGCCCAGCTTCGGCGACATGCCATATTCCATCACCATCGAGCGGGCCATGTCGGTCGCCTGCTGGATGTCGTTGGAGGCGCCGGTGTTGAGCTCGTCCTGCCCATAGATGAGCTGCTCGGCGATCCGGCCGCCGAAGCAGAGCGCGAGCCGCGCCTTCATCTGCTTCATCGACATCGAATAACGGTCGCGCTCCGGCAGGTTCCAGGTCACGCCCAGCGCCCGGCCGCGTGGGATGATCGTCACCTTGTGGAGCGGATCGCAGCCGGGGACGTGAAGTGAGACCAATGCGTGCCCGGCCTCGTGATAGGCGGTCGCCTTCTTCTCGTCCTCGGTCATCACCATCGACTTGCGCTCGGCGCCCATCATGACTTTGTCTTTGGCTAATTCGAACTCCGACATAGCCACCAAACGCTTGCCCTTGCGGGCGGCGAGCAGGGCGGCCTCGTTGACGAGGTTGGCGAGATCGGCGCCGGAAAAGCCGGGCGTGCCGCGGGCGATGGTGCGCGCGTCGACGTCGGGCGCCAGCGGCACCTTCTTCATGTGCACGGCGAGGATCTTCTCGCGGCCCTCGATGTCGGGCCGCGGCACGACGACCTGGCGGTCGAAGCGGCCCGGCCTCAGAAGCGCCGGATCGAGAACGTCGGGCCGGTTGGTGGCGGCGATGATGATGATGCCCTCGTTGGCCTCGAAGCCGTCCATCTCGACGAGCAGCTGGTTCAAGGTCTGCTCGCGCTCGTCATTGCCGTTGCCGAGCCCGGCGCCGCGATGCCGCCCGACCGCGTCGATTTCATCGATGAAGACGATGCAGGGCGCGTTCTTCTTCGCTTGCTCGAACATGTCGCGCACCCGGCTGGCGCCGACGCCGACGAACATCTCGACGAAGTCCGAGCCCGAGATGGTGAAGAAGGGAACGTTCGCCTCGCCGGCGACGGCCCGGGCGAGCAGGGTCTTGCCGGTGCCCGGAGCGCCGACGAGGAGCGCGCCCTTCGGGATCTTGCCGCCGAGGCGGGCGAATTTGGTCGGGTCCTTTAGGAAATCGACGATCTCCTGCAATTCCTCGCGGGATTCGTCGATCCCGGCGACGTCGTCGAACGTCACCCGCCCCGATTTCTCGGTCAGCAATTTGGCCTTCGAGCGCCCGAAGCCCATCGCCCCGGAGCCCGCATTCTTCTGCATCTGCCGCATGATGAAGAAGGCGATGCCGAGGATGAGAAGGAAGGGCAGCGACTGGTAGAGCAGGATCAGCCAAACCGACGTCTGCGCCTCGGGCTCGCCCTGGAAGGAGACGCCCTTCTCGCGAAGCCGCCCGGTCAATTGCGGATCGGGGATGAAGTTGGTCCGGAAGGCGTCCCCGTTGGTCAGCTTGCCGGAGATCACCTCCTTGCCGATCGACACCTCCTTGACCGAGCCCTCGTCGACCCGGTTCAGGAACTCCGAATAGGCCATGGCGTTGCCGGCCGCCGAGCGCGACCCGCCGCCGTCGACGATCTGAACGAACAGGATGAGCGCGAGCAGGATCCCTGCCCAGATGAAGAGGGACTTCATCCAGGGGTTGCCGGGTTCCTTGTTGTCGGGCTTCTTCGAATTGTCGGACAAGAGGTTTCTCCTGAGGCGCGAACAGCGCGCCGGCGCGGCTTTCGTCGCCGCTTCACCCCTAAAATAGGATTTCCCGGGGCTTTGGCAATGTCGGTGCGGCTTGTAGCGGAGGCGGGTGAACGGGGGCTTAGCGTCTCGAAGCCGCTACCGGCGGATTTCCTCGCAGATGTGGCGTGAGGGCGGGTGGCAGTCACCGCGCGGCCTCGACCGCAAACCCGTCATGCTGAACTGGTTTCAGCATCCAGGGCGGAGCCGCTCCGCAACTTGGCGTCGTTGCATCTTGCGAGTTTCCGCCGAGACGGTGCGTTCTGGATTTTTTGGGTGGACGCACGAAGGCCCGAAGGCACGACGTAGAAAAGAAGGCGTTCTACGTCGCGCCTCTGCGCCTTCTCTTTGGAGCTGGCGCTCGAGGCGCCTGAATCGGGCGCAGGCGCTCGTGCTCTTCACCCCAGCAGTCCCGTTCGGTCATCAAAAGTGACCGTACAAGGGAAGCCTTGGCGCCAGTCGCGAGTCGAACGGCCCGAGCGCCTAATCCCGATTAGCGCGGGGGGCGCTGGGCCGAGGCGTGCTTGCGCTGCTCCGCCGGTGAGACGTCGGTCCTCGGCTGCGGCTGAGGCTGCGGCTTCGACAGGGTCATGACGACCACGCCGCCGTTCGCGCCGGAAGCCGTGCCGTCCCAATGGCGCGGCGGCGCCGAATCCGCCTCCGAGCCGTTGCCGGAGCCGGGACCCGCCGACGCCGGGGCCGCGACCGGATCGCCCGCCGTAGCCGGAGCCGCAAGGCCCAGCAGGGCCGCCGCCCCGGCACCAATCATCATGAACCTGCGCATGAAGCGCCCCCTTTCGCCCATATCACCCGACACAATCACCGGGCAGCATGGCCAAGTCAATATATGAAAATACCGGCTTGCGCCGTTGAAATAATCCATACAATCTGACCGAAATTAGGGGAATCGTGGGGGCTCGCCATGTCGCGTTCAAGCTCTAGCCGTGCGGACGGCGGATATAGCATGGGTAAGCGGCTGGTCATCGACCGGTTATCGAACGCTGCGGCGATAAGTAGTTCCACTTATCGCGCTGGAATATTCTTATTCATCGCGGCGCTGACCCTCATCTGGTCCGGAGCGGCGAACGCGCAGACGGAGCTGACGAGGCTGGCATGGGCCGGCCAGAACAATGGAGTGGTAGCCGGGTTCGACACCCCCCAGCAAGCCTGCGAATCCAACCAGAACCAATATATCCCCGCCTTCGGGCGCACGGTCGGAACGCTCGTGTCGGTCAACCAAGCGCCCGACACCATGGACGGCTATGCGGGGGTCAAGGTGCCGGCCTACGACTGCCACTACAATTCCGGGTCGGGCTATTACGACACGATCCGGTCGCTTCAGGGCTGCACCAACGGCTTCAAGAATGTCCAGGGCGCCTGCCTGCCGGCCTCCTATGCCGTGACCGCGGAGCCGATGTGCGACTCGCAGTGCAAGGGCGTGTCCGGCCAATATCCCTCCGTGGGCGATCCCGTCTCCGTCGCGACCGGCGCGAAGGTCGAGGCGGTGACCGACTATTCGAGCGGCGGGCCCTACCCGATCGAGATCAAGCGCTACTATCGCAGCCTGAACATGCCGCGCGACGAGAGCAGCGTCGGCTTCGGCCTGGCCTGGCGGATCAATCTCGCCGGGACGAAGGGCAGGAAGGAATGGGGCGGCGACAATGTCGTCATCTCCCGCGCCGACGGCGGCCAGACGCGCTTCCTGAACACCGATGGCGGGGGCACCTACGGCCTTCCCTACGGTACCGACTGGAACCCCTATTCGATCGAAAAATGGTACAAGAACGGATCGGAGTACGTCCAGGGCCAGGGCGATGCGAAGGACCGGTTCCGCCGGATGAGCGTCTCCACCTACGAATATCAGGACGAGCAGGATCGAATCGACGTCCTCGAGGCCAATTATTACCAGATGTGGGTCGTGAAGACCCGGTGGAGAGGCGGGTACGAGCGCAATTATGCATACGCGCCCGACGACAGCAGCAAGACCCGCCCAATCCAGATCAGCGACAGCTTGGGCCGGGTGGTCAACATCACCTGGAACGGGGACCTCATCTCGGAGGTCGGCCTGCCTGACGGAACCAGGCTTCAATACACCTACGAAGCCCATGCCGCCCACGGCAACGTGCCGAGCGCCGCGGTCCTGACCCAGGTCACCCGGCGCAAGGCGGACGGCACTGTGATCGACAGCAAAAGCTATCAATATGCGCCGGCGCAGACGGGGACGCAGGTCCCGCTCCTGGCGGCGATCGTCGACGCCACCGGCAAGACGATCGACTCCACCACCTACGATTCCGTCGGCCGGGTCCTGACCAACCAGGGCGCCGGCGGCGCCAACGCCGTCAGCATCGCCTATGACGACCAGGCCGGGAAGCGGACGGTCACCAACGCCCTCGGTCAGGTCGAGGTCTACACCGCTCAGAAGTCGGGCCTGCACTATTACGGCGATCCCGACACCTCGCTGATGCGGATCACCTCGATCGTCCGCCAGGCGAGCGCGACCGTTCCGGCCGCCTCCTGGTCGCTCACCGAAAGTTTCGGCGAGCACATCCGGACCGACTGGAACGGGGTAGTGACCAAAGAGATCTATGACGATTATCAGAACGAGACCCAGCGGATCGAGGACTTCAACGGCCTGAAGCGGACGACGACTACGACCTGGTCGACGGCGTTCCGGCTTCCGACCCAGATCGTCGGGCCCAACCTCACCGTGAACTTCACCTACGACACGGCCGGCCGGCTGACCCGGCGCGAGGAAGTCGACACGACCAACTCCCGGCAGCCGGTGATCCGCGCCTGGACCTATACCTGGAACGGCCTCGGCCTGATGACGAGCGTGACCGGGCCGCGCACCGACGTCGTCCAGACGACCAGCTACACCTATGACTCCAACGGCAATCTGGCGACGGTGAAGGACGCCCTCAACCGCGTCACCACCATCAACTTGGTGAACGCCTCGGGCCTGCCGACCTCGATCACCGACGAGAACGGCGTTGTGACCCTGCTGACCTACGATCCGCTCGGCCGCCTCGCCACCTCCAGCGTCCAGGGCCCGGTCCCGGCGACGACGGCCTTCGGCTACGACCTGAACGGGCTGCTCACTTCCATCACCGCTCCGAACGGGGTTGTCCTGACCTACGGCTATGACGACGCATACCGCCTGACCTCGATCACCGACGGTGCCGGCAACAGGACGGTGTTCGAGCTCGACGGCCTCGGCAACCGCAAACAGACCCAGATCCAGACCGGCGCCGCCCAGGTGCTGATGGCGAACAGCGCCACGTTCGACAGCCTCGGCCGGCTGCTCACCCGGGTCGGCGCGTCCAACCAGACGACCCGCCACGAATATGATCCTAACGGCAACATCACCAAGCTGATCGATCCGCGCAACGGCGCGACGGTCAACGCCTATGACGGCCTCAACCGGCTCAAGCAGTCGACCGACGCCCTGAACGGCGTCACCAAGATGGCCTACAACCTTCGCGACGCCGTCACCTCGGTCACCGATCCCAGGCTCCACGCCACGACCTACACGGTGAACGGCTTCGGCTTCGTCACCTCGACGACCAGCCCCGACAGCGGCACGACGAGCTTCACCTACGACCTCGCCGGCAACGTCAAGTCGCGCACCGACGCCCGCAAGATCGTCACCAACTACACCTACGACGCGCTCGACCGGCCGCTGACCCGCACCTTCCCGTCGGCGCCGGCGGACAACGTCACCTACGTCTACGACTCGACCGCCGCCGGGAATTTCGGAATCGGCCGGCTGACCTCGCTGACCGACTCCGCGGGAACCGCGAGCTTCGTCTACGACGCCTACGGCAACCGGGTCTCGGAGAAGCGGACGATCGGCGGTATCGTCTACACCACCGGCTACGGCCACGACCTCGCCGGCAACCTCACCAGCATCACCTATCCGTCCGGACTGATCGTCACTTATTCGCGCGACACGCTCGGGCAGGTGGCGCAGGTTTCCGTCCAGTCGGGAAGCGCCGGACCGGTGAACGTGGTCGCTTCCTCCATCGCTTACATGCCGTTCGGCCCGGCGCAGAGCCTGACGCTCGGCAACGGCGTGCAGGTCGTCAACAGCTTCGACTTCGACTACCGGCTGACCGGAATGCAGGCGAGCCTCGGCGGCAATGCCCTCCAGTCGCTCGCCATGACCTACGACCCGGCGAGCAACGTCGAGTCGATCGCCGACCAGGTCAGCCCGAGCCTCAGCCAGACCTTCCAGTACGATCTCGGAGGCCATGTCACCCGCGGCACGGGCGTCTACGGCACCGACAATTACACCTACGACGCGATGGGCAACCGCCTGACCCGCTCGCTGGTGAAGACGGCGACGACGTCCACCACCTACACCTACACGGCGGCCAACACCCGGCTGCTCAGCGCGGCGACGGGCGGGACGACCCTCACCTACACTTACGACGCCAATGGTTCGGTGACGGCAAGGAAGGTCGGCAACACTACCCAGGTCGCCTACACCTACAATGCCGACGGCCGGATGGCGACTGCGGCCGGGACGAGCATGAAGTACAACGCCTTCGGCCAGCGCTCGGTCCAGACCGTGACCGGCGGCGGCGCCCACTTCCTGTTCGGGCCCGACGGAACCCTCCTCGCCGAGCACAACCTTCAGGGCGCCGCCCAGCGCCACTATATCTATCTGAACGGCCGGCCGCTCGCGGTGGTCGATGCCGCAGGAGCGATCAGCTACATCCTCACCGACCATCTCGGCCAGCCGCAGAAGATGCTGAACGCCGCCGGCGCCGTCACCTGGCACCGCTCGGCCGGAGTCTACGGCGACACGGCGTCGCAGCCGGTAGGCGCCACGGGCGCCAACCCACAGCGCTTCCCCGGCCAGCAGCAGGATGCCGTCACCGGCCTGCACTACAATTACTTCCGGGACTACGATCCGGCGACGGGCCGCTATCTGGAGGCCGATCCGATCGGGCTCGGCGGCGGGATCAACCTCTACGCCTATGTCGGAGCGAACCCGGTCGGCCGCGTGGATCCGGACGGACGGATCGGCCTCAACGTCATCACCGGCACGATCGGCGGCCTCGCCAACGGCGGCGGCAACCTGGCGATGCAGCTCTATCGCAACGGCGGCAGCTTCTCCAAGGTCAACTATTGGGACGTCGGGGTCGCCGGGGCCACCGGCTTCGCGACCGGCTTCGTCGCTCCGGTGGCGGCTCCCGGCATGCTCGGCGCCATCGGCCTCGGGGGGATCTCCAACGTCGCCCAGACCGGTCTGTCGAACATGGTGAACGGAAGGCCGACCAAGCCCTGCGAGGTCCTGCGCTCGGCCGGCATCGGCGCCGCCAGCGGCCTCCTTGGAGGAGCCGTCGGCCGAGCGCCCGCCGGCCGCTCCAACTCGGACCTGATCCACTCCACCGGCGACGCGGCCCTCGACCGCGCCGTCAACGAGAGCGGCCGGGTGAGGGCGGCCACCGGCGTCGAGGGCCTGCTCCGCGGCCTGGCGTCGGGCCTCTTCGGCAACAGCTGAGGAAGCGGGCCCGAGCCATGGCCTCCACGGCCCTGCCCCTGATCCTCTGCGCCGCCCTCGGCCTCGCCTTCGGCTGGTGGCTGGACCTGAGCAACGGCCTCTCCACCCGCATCGGCCTCAAAGTGCTGAAGGCCGACCGTTCGAGACTCCCCGCTTTCGCCGCCACCAGCGGCCTGCTTTATGTCTTTCTGCTTCTGGCGGGCGCGGTCGCCTGCCTCCTCCTGGCTCACCTGATCACCGGCGGCGATCTCGACGCGTTGTGGGCCCTCCTCGCCGGCCTCGCCGCCTATCTGGCCGTGACCCGGCTCAGCGGCTGGGGGCGCTCGGCGGATTGACGGGCCGCTTGGGCGCCGTTCACCCGTCCCATTCGGAGGACAGGCTATGGAGGGGGACAGTTACGTAACTGTCCCCAATCCCTTCCGGTGAGGCGACGACGATCACTCGCATGGTATGAAGGCGCCGGGTGGAGCAGAGCGATGTACTTCCCGCCAGGCGAGCGCCTCGACGGTCACTTTGTATGACCGACCGGGTACCGAGGGCCTTCTGCTGCCAGCTAGTCGAAAATCTCCTCGAGCCACGACTTCTTGCGCTTGTGATGGCCATAGCCGTGGCCGTGGTGGCCGCGCTGGTCGTAGCGGGGGTCGTATCCGCCCTGGGGCGGGTAGGGGGCCTGAGGCGCCTGTGGAGCGCGGGGCGCCGGCGTGGCCTGTGCGGCGGGCGGAGCGAGGTCGGCGGCGGCGCGCTCGATGATCTTGTCGAGTTCGCCCCGGTCGAGCCAGATTCCCCGGCATTGGGGGCAATAGTCGATCTCGATGCCCTGGCGCTCGCTCATCACGAGCGGGACGGCGCAATGGGGGCAGGTCATGGGGCCGGGCATAGATACTCCCATCGAAGGGTAACTCGGCGGGACCCGGGGAGGGCGCCGCGAGGTACGGGGTGGTGGTCGATCGGGACATAGGAAGTCGCGGGGGATTGGCAATGCGGCCTGCGCGACTCGCGGATGCGGCGACAGGCGCGTCAGGCGGCGGATGACCGCATCGAAAATATTCTTCCGTGCACGGAAAGTGGATTTCAAAATCCTATTTCCGCGCCGTCTGGGCGGCGGAAATCCGCGGTGGATCGCGTGCGCAAATAGGATTTGCCGGAGCGGTTGGTTTGGGTTGACAGCGTCACGCTGCTCATGTACAAAACAGGAACGCTCCAAGGTCCTGCCCGCCCCCGCCGGGATCGAGATTCGTTATGCTGAACGTGTTCAGGATTTGGGTCCAGGCGCTTCGCCGTTCGCGACCTGGCAGCGAGCGCGTCTCCTCGGCGGCCCGCAGGTCCTGGAGTGTTTGAGGAAGACACGAAGGGACAAGAAAGAAGCGGGCGGCGCGGTTTGGTTCTTCTCCCTTCGTGTCTTCTCTTCACAAAAATTGGCGGCAATGCTTCACGCGAGCCACTCCATCGCCGTGCGCACCAATTTTTTGAGAGAAGGCGCGAAGGCGCAAAGGCGCGACGTAGAAAAGGGGGCTCTCTACGTCGTACCTTCGTGCCTTCGTGCCTTCTCTTGGAGATTGGCGCCTGCGGCGCCGGGAGTTGCGCGAAGGCTTTTGCCCCGCACCCGGTGATCGGGCGGGCGGCCAGCTTAGCTTGGAACGCGTTCAGGGTGATGGGGTTCGGACCAGGTTCTCGAAGGTCCGTGTTCATGGATTTTGGGTGAAGCCCGGAATGACGAGTGTGTGTGTGGCTGAAGCCGGTGCGGAGACGCGCCGGCTTTTTTGTTTTTAGCGCGGAGGGGAAGATGGGTGAGCGTGATCATGACGTCCTTCGACAAGCTCAGGATGATCGGGAGGAAGATCCGATCCTGACCGGGCGGAACGGGAAGTTGCAGCGGCGGCGGGGCAAGCGGCGCAAGCTGTTCGGGAAGACGGCCAGGGCGGCTTTCCTGGAGAGCTTCGCCTGTACGGGCAATGCGTCGGCTTCGGCCGAGGCGGTGGGTTTTCGGTGGGGCGGTGTTCACGCACCGGCGGACGGATGCGGAGTTTCGCGATCTGTACTGGGTGGCCCTGGAGCAGGCGGTGGGGAAGCTGTTGGCGCTTCGGATCCAGCGTGAGATCGAGCGGGCGGAGGGGCGGCTCGAGCCGGAGATCGAGGCGAGGATGGACGGGCCTCCGGACGCCCGGCAGGTCGCGGACCTGGTCAAGCTGATGGCGGCGCTTCGGGATCTGACCCGGAATCTCGGCGGCGGGGAGCGGCCGGGCAAGGCGGCGGCTCCGCATGCGGGGCTGGACGAGGTGTGCTCGGCGCTGGCGAAGCGGCTGAAGGCGTTTCCTCCTACGCCGGAGACTTCGGAAGGCAGGTCCGCTGGAGGCTTGCCCTCACCCTCCTACCCGGCTGACGCCGGGTGGGCCCCTCCCTCTCCCCTGCAGGGAGAGGGGGAATCTGAGGCATCCGATGAGCGTTGAGAGGGAGGCGCGGGCGTTGCTGGCTTGGGCTTGCGAGTTGCCGGAGGCGGAGCTGGCCCGGCTGCTCAAGGGGTTGCCGGGGCTTGGCCTGGCGGGCGCGCCGGGTGGTGGCGGAGAAGAACAATGGCGGGCTGATGGTCGAGAGCGTGCGGGGGGCGCGGACGTCGCGCTTCCGGTGAAGCTCGTCCATGCCGCGGACGGCAAGTCGGCCCGGGCGGAGCCGGTGGCGGCCCTGTTCAAGGCGGGACGGGCGAAGCTGGCGGGGAGGTTTCCGGAGCTGGAGGACGAGATGTGCGCCTTGGTTCTGGGCGGCGGCTATGAGGGGAAGGGGAGCCCGGACCGGGCCGACGCGATGGTCTGGGCGATGACCGAGCTGATGCTGGGCGAGCGGCGGGCGGAGCCCCGGATCCGGTCCTTCTAGAGCATGATCGTTTTTGTCTGATCCGTCATTGCGAGGAGCCCTTCGACGCCGCCTGCGGCGGCGCTCAGGATAAACTGCCGCTTCGCGGCAGCGACGAAGCAATCCAGCGGGATCCCGGAGCCGCTCTGGATTGCTTCGCTTCGCTCGCAATGACGGAGTGAATCAACCTGAAACGATCATGCCCTAGCCGGCCCGGCCGCCGACGAAGCGGGCGACCTTGGCGCCCATCTTCATCAGCTTGACGAGGGTGGGGCGGGGCAGGCGGCGGACCTGGTCGGACCAGTCGGCGAGGCCGGAGAGGAAGTCGTGCATGGTGGCGATGCGCGCCCGGACGTGGGGAGGCACGTCGCCGCGCACGTCGATCCGCTCCTTGAGCTCGGCGAGGAAGGCGATGGTCGGGTCGATCTCGCGGCGCTTGCGCTCCGCCGAGATGCGCATCAGCATCTCCCACAAGTCGGTCTCGGCGACGAAATGGTCGCGGCGGTCGGCGGCGACGTGGGTGCGCCGGACGATGGCGTAGGCCTGAAGCTCCTTCAGCGCGGTCGAGACGTTGGAGCGGGCGAGCTTGAGGCTTCCGGCGATCTCCTCGGCGTGGAGCGGGCGGTCGGCGAGGTAGAGCAAGGCGTGGACCTGGGCGACGGAGCGGTTGATCCCCCAATGGGTCCCCATCTCGCCCCAGTGGAGGATGAAGGCCTCGAACTCGGGGAAGGCGGTGATGTCCATCGGCTTCGCCTGTTTCTGTTATTCCAGAAATGACGGAAGGGGAGCGGCGGGTCAAGGCCGCCGCGCGGGGAGCTAACCTTTTGGCAAGCCTTCGCTGCGATAGGGGTGCCAGGTACGCGACCGGGGGGGGCGGAGGCGGCATTGCCGCTTCCGCCTTCTTTCGGTTCGGCCCTTCCGCACATCTTCTTGAAAAACTTCGCGATTTATTTCGAGACCGTTACGGGTGCGGAGTCCTTTCGCCGAACGAATGCGGATCGAAAGCGGCTGGAAGGGGGAATGGCTTAACGCGCGCTAACGCTGTCGTTCAGCCCTTCCTCAACGCCTTGGCGCCATAAGCCTCACCTGCCGCCCGATGCAGGCCACGCGGAAGGCGGTCCCTCGAGTCGCGTATCCGAGGGGGGGCCGGCGCTTTCAAGCGCCGGCCCCGACCCTCCCGGCTCCCCCGGCAAGCAACACTATGTTTACCGGCGTCCGCTAGAGCCAAGGCGATCACCTGCCTTGAGGGGGCCCGCCTTGTTCATCGACGCCGAGCTTTCCCAGCTCCCGATCACCGACGGCCGCAAGGCCGAGCGCCGGATCGTCAACCTCGCCGCCGCGCTTCGCGAAGAGGGGGCGAGGACGAGCAAGATCGTCGTGGTCGACATCGCGGTCGGCGGCTTCAAGGCGGAGGCGGACGTGCCGCACGAGATCGGCGACGAGGTGTGGCTGAAGCTGGCCGGGCTCGAGCCGAGGCGGAGCCGGGTCGTCTGGACCCGGGAGAAGGAGATTGGCTGCGAGTTCGAATGGCCGCTCCACCCGCGCGAGCTCGAGATCATCGTCGCGCCGGCGCCCAGGCGGATCGTCAAGGGCGTGTTCCGCCGCGTCGAGCGCTAATCAAACAACGGCTTCAGAAATTCGCAGCTCCAAGGCGACCGTCATGCTGAACTTGTTTTAGCATCCAGGCCGGATGCGCCTCGCGGGGGGGGGGAGAACTGGACCTGCGAAACCGGTTCAAGGTGACGAGAGAGCGGGTTCGGGACGGGAGCGGATTCCCTACAGCGCGTAGTGGACGATGTCGGCGAGGGCGACCTGGTCGACCCTTGTGCCGCGCTCATCGCAAATCTCGATCGCCTCGCGCTCCCAGCGCGTGCCCAGAGCGAGCTCGCCCCGGATCAGCTCGCGGGCGCTGCGCACCGCCTGATACCAGGCGGCTTCCGCGTCGGGCAGCTTCAGCCCCTCCTCGTCCTGGAGCCGATCGCCTTCGCGGGCGAGGTGGAAGTAATAATGGGGCATGGCGGGAGGAACGCCCTAAGTTCCTGAAAGAGCCCTATAAAGAGGGTGCTTGCGGGGTTAACCTTCTTTTCCCGGACCTCCGCCGCGCTCGCACTCGAGCAGCGCCTGCTGACGGCGCAGCTCCGCGGCCAGCGGCGCATAGGCGTCGCGCCGGCCGTCGGGGCGCGGGACGCTGAAGAGCCCGAACTGGCGGTGGCGCTCGTCGTCCCAGCCGGGGAAGCTGGCGATGGGGTAAAGGCAGACGCCTCCCATGGGAACGCCCTGCCGAATGGCTTCGCGCACCTCGTCGCAGACATAGTGGAACCAGGCGGGACGGGCGGACCCTTCGGCGCCAGTCTCGGTGATGAGGAGCGGGCGCCCGTAGCGCCGGTAGGTCTCGACCAGCATGTCGGCGAGCGGCCGGTAATCGTGGCGGCCGAGCGGGATCGTCGAGCCGTCCAGATACCATTGATTGTCCGAGTAGAAGTTGATCCCCACCGCATCCAGCCATTCCGGCGAGCCGCCGAGCTCGGGCGCGGTGCGGCCGCTCAGCATGTCGTAGGCATGATATTGGCTGAGCCGCTTGGCCTCCGCGGCCTCGGCATCGGCGGGAGTCCCGGGAAGCACGTTGATCAGCGGCTCCGCCCAGATGAAGCGGCAGTCGGGATCCACTTCCCGCATCGCGCGCATTCCCGCGATCGCGGTGCCGACCAGGTGCCGCCCAAGCCACCCCGCCTTCTCTCCGGCCCCGATGGCGGGGAAGACGCCGTTCGTCGCCGCCCAGCTGAGGAAGGAGATCTCGTTCAGCGGGCAGACGATCGCGGCCGTGCCGGTCACCTCGCGGTGGAGCCGAACCGCCGCCGCCGCGAAGCGGGCGTAGGCAAGGGTGAACTTCGCACCGCCCTGGTCGAGGTGATCGGGCGAGCCGTAGTGGAACAGGTCCCACATCACCTGCACGCCGCTGTCCGCCGCCGCTTCCAGCATGGGCAGCCAGCTCGACCAGTCGTAGCGACCCGCCTCCCGCTCGATCAGGTGCCAGCGCAGGCCGTCGCGAACGGTGAGCAGGCCGTGCTCGGCGCAGCTTCGATAATCCTCGCGGACGAGCCGGTCGTGGCCGGTGGCGGCGATCAGATCGAGGCGCACTCCGTCGCTTCGGCGGCGATGGGACGAGCATTCGAAGCCCGCCATGGTGAAGCTCTTGAAGGGGATGTCGGCCATGACCCCTGCCAATCCCCGGGCGGTGCATGAGTTGCAGGGGCCGGGGTGAAAAGGTCGCTTACATGGATTGAGGCTCGAAGCGGTGTCCGCTTCCGGACAGGTTCTGTCCGCTCGCGGATCGCGGGCCGGTCGATCCGCGGTTCGTCCCCTCTGAGCGGGTGATGGCACGCCCCTTGCTACGCTTGTCGCATGTGCGCCACCGGGAGATCGTCCATGAGCCTCAAGCCCTTCGCCGCATTCGCCCTTCTTACCGGCCTCGCCGCCCAGCCCGCGCCCGCCGCCGAGACCGTGGCTCTGCCGCGGTTCGAGGGGGTCGAGCTCAGGGGCGGGGGAAGCGCCGTCATCCGCCACGGGGCGGTGCAGCGGGTCACCCTGATCGAGGGGAGCACGAGTCACACCGGCGTCAGGGTCGAGCAGCGCGGACGCGGCGGTCATGCCCGCCTCGTCATCGACGCCTGCAAGGTCCGGTGCCCACGCGATTACCGGCTTCGGATCGAGATCGTCACGCCCGACATCTCGGCGGTGGCGGTCAATGGCGGCGGCCGAATCGACGTAGCGCGCGGCTTCGCTCCCGGGCGCCATATCGCGGCGGCGGTCAATGGCGGCGGGCAGATCGACGCGCGCGCCCTGCCGGGGCGCGACGTCGCGGCGGCGGTCAATGGCGGCGGCCGCTTGCAGGTCACCGCGACCGGGACCCTCGCCGCCTCGGTCAACGGCGGCGGAGCGATCCTCTATTGGGGCGATCCGCAGGTGGCGAGCTCGATCCGAGGCGGCGGAGCGGTGACGAAGGGGCGGTAGGGGCTGGCGGCCGGACGGGAAGGTCCCGGACCGGCGCGCCCGGTTCGAAAATCACTCTTCTTCACGATACAGATCGTGGCAGGCCTTGCAGCTCTTGCCGAGGTTGGC
>DASWLY010000019.1:0-2275 GCA_036400035.1 Allosphingosinicella sp. | reverse complement strand
TTCGACTTCGCTCAGTCCCACCTCAGGATGAGCGGGAAGAACACCGAAACCGCTCATCCTGAGGAGCCGGTGAGCCTGTCGAACCGGCGTCTCGAAGGACGCACCGGCCTTCCCCTCGCCATAAACTCCCGTTAGCACCCGCAGCATGACCGCGCTCGACATCATCGTGCTGCTTCTCGTCGGCGGCGGGCTCCTCCAGGGGTGGTTCAAGGGCTTCGTCGGCGAGCTGCTCAGCCTTGCCTCCTGGATCGTCGCGATCGTCTTCCTGAAGCTCTTCCACACCCCGGTCACCAACGCCCTCACCGGCGCCGTCGGCACGCCTTCGGGCGCCGCGGTGCTCGCCTTTGCCCTCGTGTTCGGCATCACCTTCATCATCGGCAAGCTCGTCGCCCGCCGCGTCGGCGGCGGCGTCCGCAAGTCGGTGATCGGCCCCGTCGACCGCATCCTCGGCTCCGGCTTCGGCGCCTTGAAGGGGCTGATCTTCGCGACTCTGGCCTATCTCGCCGCCAACCTCGTCTACGACACGGTCTGGGGCCGCACCGCCCAGCGCCCCGAATGGATGGCGAACTCGCGCACCTATCCCCTGCTCTACGCAAGCGGCAACGCCATCGTCGAATTCGTTGCCTGGCGCCGCGGCACTCCGAGCGACCCGAGCTCCCGCCAGCAGGCCCCGACCGTAACGCGCGGCAACGGCGCCCAATGACCGGGATCCGCCTCCACGACACCATGGCGCGCGAAAAGCGCGTCTTCACCCCCGCCGATCCGGCGCGGGTGACGCTCTACGTCTGCGGCCCAACCGTTTACAGCCGCGCCCACATCGGCAACGCCCGCCCGGCCGTAGTGTTCGACACGCTCTCCCGCCTGCTCCGCCACACCTATGGCGAGGAGAACGTGGTCTACGCCCGCAACGTCACCGACGTGGACGACAAGATCATCGAGGCCGCTGCCGCCGAAGGTGTCGACCCCTCGGTAATCACCCGCCGCTTCGAGGACTTCTACCTCGCCGACATGGGTGCGCTCGGCGTACGTCCGCCCGATCTCGCGCCCAAAGCGACCGAAACCGTCGCCGAGATGGTGGCGATGATCGCCCGCCTCATCGGCACCGGCAACGCGTACGAGGCGGACGGCCATGTCCTCTTCAACGTCCCCTCCGACCCCGGCTACGGTGCCCTCGGCCGCCGCGACCGCGACGCGATGATCGCCGGCGCCCGCGTCGAAGTCGCCTCCTACAAGAAGGACCCCGCGGATTTCGTCCTGTGGAAGCCGTCGCCTGAAGACATGATCGGCTGGCCGAGCCTTTGGGGCCGTGGCCGCCCCGGCTGGCACATCGAATGCTCTGCAATGATCGAGAAGCATCTCGGCCAGACCATCGACATCCACGGCGGCGGGCTGGACCTCATCTTCCCCCACCACGAAAACGAACTCGCCCAAAGCCGCTGCGCCCACGCCGGCGCGCCGCTCGCCCGCTACTGGCTCCACAACGGCTTCCTTTCGATGGCCGGCTCGGAGAAGATGTCGAAGAGCCTCGGCAATGTGGTGACGGTCGGCGACTTGCTGGAGCAAGGGCATAAGGGCGAGACCCTGCGCCTAGCTCTGCTCTCAGCGCATTACCGCCAGCCGCTCGAATGGTCCGACCAGCTCGTCGCCCAGTCCAGGGCAACCCTCGACCGCCTGTACCGCAGCGCCGGCGAGGCCGAGGCAGGGGAAGCGGATCAAAGCGTTCTGGAAGCGCTCGCCGACGACCTCAACACCCCGCTGGCGCTCTCCCGCCTCGCGGCGATCAGCGACCCGGCGGCACTGAAAGCCTCCGCCCGGCTCCTCGGCCTGCTCGAACAAAGCCACTCGGCCTGGTTCCAGGGCGAAGGCGACAGCCGCATCGACGCTCTCGTCGCCGCCCGCACCGAAGCCAAGAAAAGCCGCGACTTCGCCGAAGCGGACCGCATCCGAGCCGAGCTTACCGCCGAAGGGATCATCCTGGAGGACGGGCCGCAAGGCACAAGCTGGCGCCGCGCCTGACCTCAATCTATAGGCGCCCCGTGCCAACCACCCTCTACAACCGCGACATCCTGCGCCTCGCCGCGTCCATCCCCCACCAGGGCCGCCTCGCCGCGCCCCAGGCGACCTCCGAGAAACGCTCGCCCGTCTGCGGCAGCCGCGTAGTCATCGACCTCGTGCTGGACGGGCAGGGGAGGGTCGCCGCCTTGGGCCAGGAGGTGAAAGCCTGCGCGCTGGGCCAGGCCTCCGCCGCCCTGATGGGCGCCCACGCGCTCGGCGC
>DASWLY010000018.1:0-11884 GCA_036400035.1 Allosphingosinicella sp. | reverse complement strand
CCAGGCGTTCGCCTGGATCGGCTCGGCCGCGTTCACCGGCTCGGCGGGCCAGCTTCGCGCCTTCGAGCAAAGCGGAACCTGGTTCGTCGAAGGCGACACCGACGGCGACGGCAGCGCCGACCTCGTCATCGCCCTCACCCTGCAGGGGACGGCGCCGCTGGGAGCGGGGGACTTCCTGCTTTAGGATCCGTCCGAACGATAGCGAAACACTTGTTCCCCGGCGAAGGCCGGGGCCCAGCGGCACAGGCGGAAAGACTGGATCTCGGCCTTCGCCGGGAAACGATCCTGCCTAATCGGGATAGGCTCAAGGCCGCATCTCCGTTGGGCGCGGAGCTGCGCTCGCTCCCCAGGCCGCGCCGATCTGTTTTCAGTCCTCCCCGAGCTTGCTCGGGGAGGGGGACCGCCGCGCGAAGCGTCGTGGTGGCGGGGCAAATTTCCCAGTCCGTATCTCCCCTCCACCGCGCTTCGCGCGGTCCCCCTCGCGGAGACACGTTCGGGGAGGAATAGAGGAAAGCTCGATCCTGCCCTGAATGTCGGGACCGCCCTGGCGGCCAATGCCGATAAGCCCTCGACAAGGCCGAATCGCGCCGCCAAGGTGCGCGCGCTTTCAAGCCGCGGAGTGCCGGGTGGATTTCGTCTCGATCCTGTCGATCTTCGTGCTGGCGTGCTTCGTCGGCTATTACGTCGTCTGGTCGGTCACTCCGGCGCTTCACACGCCGCTCATGTCGGTGACCAACGCCATCTCCTCGGTGATCATCGTCGGCGCCCTGATCGCGGCCGCCGCCGCCGGGGCGCCGGGGGCCAAGTGGCTCGGCCTCGCCGGGGTGGTGCTCGCCAGCATCAACATCTTCGGCGGCTTCGCGGTGACCGCCCGGATGCTGGCCATGTACAGGAAGAAGGAGAAGAAGGGGTGAGGCAACTCGTCACCCCGGCGAAAGCCGGGGCCCCAGGCAAGGCTCGCTCTGTCGGTCTTGCCGTGCTTCTCCTCGCTGAGGCCCCGGCTTTCGCCGGGGTGACGGTTTCGTTCGATGCATGAGGCCGTCGCGCCCCCGGCCTGGGTGATGGTCGCCTATCTCATTTCGGGCATCTGCTTCATCGTCGCGCTGAGGGGCCTTTCCAGCCCGGAAAGCGCCCGGCGCGGCAACCGGGCCGGAATCCTGGGCATGGGCATCGCTCTGGCCACGACCCTCATCCACTACCTTCCGACCCGGGACGAGGAATTCCCGCTTCAATGGCACGAGCCCGTCCACTGGGACAATCTGATGCTGATCGGCGGCGCCATCCTGA
This sequence comes from Allosphingosinicella sp., assembly GCA_036400035.1. Lineage (GTDB taxonomy): Bacteria > Pseudomonadota > Alphaproteobacteria > Sphingomonadales > Sphingomonadaceae > Allosphingosinicella. Next base: position 10,597 of record DASWLY010000018.1, on the reverse strand, counting down.
TCGGCGCCGTCATCGGCCTGGTCACGGCGCGGCGGATCGCGATGACGGCGATGCCTCAGCTGGTCGCGGCCTTCCACTCGCTGGTCGGGCTCGCGGCGGTGCTGGTGGCGGGCGCGGCCTATCTCAACCCCGATGCCTTCGGAATCGCCGTCGCGGGCGAGATCCACCGGGTCAGCCGGGTCGAGATGAGCCTCGGAGCGGCGATCGGCGCCGTCACCTTCTCGGGCAGCGTCATCGCCTTTTTGAAGCTCAACGGCAACATGTCGGGCAAGCCGATCCTTCTGCCGCTTCGGCATGTCATCAACCTCGGAACGCTCGCGGCCATCGTCGCTCTGGTCGGCTATTTCACAATCGACCAGAGCCCCTGGGTTTTCGTCACCCTGACGGCCCTGGCCTTCCTGGTCGGCTTCCTTCTGATCATCCCGATCGGCGGCGCCGACATGCCGGTCGTCGTCTCGATGCTCAACAGCTATTCGGGCTGGGCGGCGGCGGCGATGGGCTTCACGCTCCAGAACAGCGCGATGATCATCACCGGGGCCCTGGTCGGCTCGTCGGGCGCCATCCTCTCCTACATCATGTGCCGGGCGATGAACCGGAGCTTCATCTCGGTCATCGCCGGCGGCTTCGGCGGCGACGCCGCGGTCGCCGGCGGCGGGGCGGCATCGGACCGGCCGTGGAAGCGGGGATCGGCGGAGGACGCGGCTTTCCTGATGAGCCAGGCCGAGCAGGTCATCATCGTTCCGGGCTACGGAATGGCGGTGGCTCAGGCGCAGCATGCGGTGCGCGAGCTCGCCGACCAGCTCAAGAAGGAAGGCGTGACCGTCAAATATGCCATCCATCCGGTGGCCGGGCGGATGCCGGGGCATATGAACGTGCTGCTGGCGGAGGCCAACGTGCCCTATGACGAGGTGTTCGAGCTCGAGGACATCAATTCCGAGTTCGCCCGGACCGACATCGCCTTCGTCATCGGCGCCAACGACGTCACCAACCCGGCGGCCAAGACCGACAAGACCTCGCCGATCTACGGAATGCCGGTGCTCGACGTGGAGAAGGCCAAGACGGTGCTGTTCATCAAGCGCTCGATGGGCGGGGTCGGCTATGCGGGGGTCGACAACGACCTGTTCTACCGCGACAACACGATGATGCTTCTCGGCGACGCCAAGAAGATGACCGAGGAGATCGTGAAGAGCCTGGGGTAAGCGCTCGTCACCCCGGCGGAAGCCGGGGCCTCAGCGAGTGGAAGCACGGGCGTTTTTCACCCCACGAGATCCCGGCTTTCGCCGGGATGACGAAACTTTTCGGCGCATAAGCGAAATCACTGAGCGGAAAGTCCTTTCCTGACCCGCCCGGGCCACTATGGGTCTCCGCATGCGCAAACTAGGGATGATCGGCGGGACGAGCTGGTTCTCGACCGCAATGTATTACGAGCAGATCAACAAGGCGGTGGCGAGGGCGCGGGGCGGGCTGAGCTCGGCGCCGCTGGTCATCGAGAGTCTCGACCTCGCCCCCGTCGCCGCGCTCGAGCTCGCGGGCGAGTGGGACGAGGTCGGCGAGATCGTGGCCGCCGCCGCGGCGAGGCTGGAGGCGGCGGGGGCCGAGGGGCTCATCCTGTGCAGCAACACCACGCACAAGGTCGCTCCCCGGGTCGAGGCCGCGGTCTCGGTGCCGCTCCTCCACATCGCCGACGCCACCGCCGAAAAGCTGGCCGCGGACGGCGTTCAGAAGGCGGGGCTGATCGGCACCCGCTTCACGATGACCGAAGGCTTCTTCCGCGAGCGGGTCGAGGCGAGAGGAATCGCGCTCACCCTGCCGGACCCGACCACGGCCGGGGAGATCGACCGGATCATCTTCGAGGAGCTGGCCAAGGGGCAGGTGAGCCGCAATTCGCAACGCCTGCTCAAGACCTGCCTCACCGAAATGGGCAAGGCGCGGCAGCAGGCGGTGATCCTGGGCTGCACCGAGCTCGTGCTGCTGGTCGATCCCGGAGCCAATGTCATTCCGATCTTCGACACCACCGCGATCCACGCGGCGGCGGCCGCGCGCTGGATACTTTCGTAAGGGATAGTTCCGGATAATATTCCGGAACGGAGCTAATTCGCCGACATGAACGGCGGGTTCGACGGACTAAGCCCGATTCCGCTCGGCCCGTCTCCGCGGGAGCTCTCCTAGCCGGCCGCTTCCGCACGGGCCCGGTTGCGCTCCTTTTGAGCGAAAACCGGGGTGCGGCTACCGGATGCAAATTCAATAACGTTCAAAATGGACCATTGTGGGCCTGCAATTGCCCCCGAGCGGCGGCAAGGTGCGGCGGCAAGGGGATGAAGTGATTATGGCAGCGGCGACACGGCCTGACGACGGCCCGACGACATCCGACGTCGACAGGGCCCAGGCGACGGTTCGGCTGCAGCAGCTGAGCGAGGAAGTCGGGCGCATCGCGAGCGTGCTCGCCGCCTTGTCCGGTCACGAGGCCGCCGCCGCGGCGCTCGCCGCGATCGGCGCCGGCCCGGATTTCGACGACGGCGAGCTGGACGCCGGCTTCATCCGCTCGATCGTCCGGGCGCGCCGGCTGCGCGATCACTTCTTCAAGAGCGGCATATTCGCCGATCCCGCCTGGGACATGCTGCTCGACCTGATGGCCGCTCGGGTGGACGGGCAGCGAGTCGCGGTGTCGAGCCTGTGCCTCGCCGCCGCGGTACCGCCGACGACGGCTCTGAGATGGATCAAGACGCTGTGCGACCAGGGGCTGTTCGTCCGGATCTCCGATCCCGAGGACGGCCGCCGGGTCTTCATCGAGCTGTCGGACGAGAGCGCGACGATGATGGAAGCCTATCTCAAGGCGGCTCAGCGCATGGGCCAGACCATCATCTGAGTGACGGAATCCGGCTGATGGGGGCCCGGCTCCGGGCCAGGCTTGTGCGCGCGCTCGGCCGGTGGCAGAGGCCGCGGGCAAGGGCGCTTAGCTCAGTTGGTAGAGCGCTTCCTTTACACGGAAGATGTCGGCGGTTCGAGCCCGTCAGCGCCCACCAGCCTTCGCCGCTGATGCGGCTTCGGCTGGCAAGCCAGCAAGCGTGTGTCGGCGAAGGCTGCCCGCCGAAGCTCCGAAGGAGCGAAGGAGGGCCGGTTGTTACATCCTCAGGAATCCCAGCAGGAAGAGCACGAGCAGCGTGCCCAGCGCCGTCACGAGGAGCGAGCCGGCGCAGCCGAGGCGGTTGGAGAAGAAGAACATCGATCGTCACCCAGAAACGTGCTGGGGCTCCAACTCTCCGCCTGCACCGCGGTTCAGATTTGCTCGTCATCCCAGCGAAGGCTGGGATCCCAGGGGGTGAAAGGCGCAGCGCCCTTCACCCACCGGGGCCCCAGCCTTCGCTGGGGCGACGTTACAGGCTCCGCACCAGCTTCGTCGCCATCGCCATCCAGGGCGGATCGGCGACGACGAGCTGCCGCTGCCCCCCGCCGAGCGGCAGGAGGTGGAGCTTGCCTTGCTCGCGGCCGATCAGCCGGCCGAACAGGAAGCGCCCGGCGGGGCGGGGGACGAGGACGTCGCGATTGAGGGCGTGGCCGAAGGCGCCGGAGGCGAGTCGAGCGCACCAGATCTCGTCGCCGCTGCGATAGTCCCCGACGCTCGACTGCACGTACACCGCCACCGTGCCGGGCTCGGGCCGAGGCGGCAGCACGACACCCGACCGGCGCGGGGCAAAGGCGCCGTCATGGCCCAGCAAGGCGGCGAGCGGCACGTCGGCGCCGCGCTCCGGCAATTCGATCAGGTCGCCGGTCTCGACTCCCAAGGCCAAAGCGATGCGGTTGAGCCAGCCCACCGAGACGGTGCGAGTCCCCGTCTCCAGGCGCCCGATCGTCTGCGGCGTCGTCGGCGGGTCGCATCGGTCGGCGACGTCCTGAAGAGTGAGCTTCTTGGCGCGGCGAACTTCGCGGATACGCGTAATCATTACCAGTTCCCCACGAACGACTTACCCTGAAAGAGTTTTCACTTTCCTACATCCTGACCTTCGTGGCAAGGTGTTCCCGTTATGTACCGAATCGGGAGGGCGAAGTGAAGATCGAACGTGCACGGCGCAACCGGCTGCTGGCGGACAGGCCGGCTCCGCGGGATGGGCGGGAGCCCGGGAATAAAATGGGGCGCCAGGCGGCGGCCCGGTCGGTCACCGTCAACCTCGCGGAATCGCCGCTCGGCTGGCTGAGGTCGCGAGGCCATGTCAGCGAGCGCCAGTTCGCCGCCGGCGAGCAGCTTCGGGGCGACTGGGAACGTTCCGGCCTGCCGCCCAGGGTGACGATGTGCTGGGACGCGCCGCCGCCCGACCGCACCGCGCGCGGCCCGGCCGGACCGGTGGCGGCGACCAATGCGCAGGTGGCCGCGCGGCGCCGCTTCGAGTCGGCGATCAAGGCGCTGGGGCCGGGCCTTCGCGATATCGCCTGGCGGGCGGTCTGCGCCGGCGAGGGGATGCGGGAGGCGGAAACGGCGCTCGGCTGGCCGGCGCGGGCGGGCAAGCTGGTGCTGACCATGGCGCTGGACCGGCTGGCGGACCAGTATCGGTTGAGGTGAGGGCTGGCGCGGAGGCGCCGGCTCTGCCAAGTTCGGGGCTCCTCGCGGAGCAAGACGATCCTGGGCCTGGCGACCATCTTCCTTCTCGCCGCCGCGCCGGAGCCGGGGGCGATCGTGCGGAGCGATTTCGAGTTGAAGCCGCCGCCGGCCTCGCTTCGGGTCACGCCCGAGGATTGCCGCCGCTCCGCGGCCGCCGGCGACATCGTCGTGTGCGGCCGGAGCCAGGAGCAGCACAGGGTCCGGGAGCTGAAGCCGCCGGCGGGTATCGAAATCGATGAGCCGGGAGTGATCGGAATGAACCTGGGCGGGGTCCGGGTGGAGCCCAAGCTCGAGCAGGTCGGGATGCCCGACGGCAGGATCAGCAAGCGGGTGATGGTGACGGTGAAGATGCCCTTCTAGGGCGAGTTCGGCTTGGGCTGAGACACCGCCGTCATTGCGAGCGAAGCGAAGCAATCCAGTACGGCCTCGGAGCCCTGGATTGCTTCGTCGCTTCGCTCCTCGCAATGACGGACCAAGGAAAAACGGTGAGGCTAGGCGGAGGCACCGTCGGGGCGCGTCGGCGTTGGAGCGGGATGGCCGTCCTCTTCACCAGCGACACCCATTTCGGCGACCCCCGGACCCTCAACATCTGGAAGCGGCCCTTCGCCGGCGTGGCCGAGATGGATTCCGTCCTCGTCGAGGGATGGAACAGGGCGGTGGGCGAGGCGGACGAGGTCTGGCACCTGGGCGATTTCGCGAGGCGGCCGGGCGACGTGCCGGCGCTGCTGGAGCGGCTTCACGGCGTCAAGCATTTGGTGCGCGGCAACAACGATCCGCCGGCGACGGCCGCGGCGGCGGGTTGGGCGAGCGTCCGGGATTATGCCGAGATCGAGGAGGGCGGCCGGCGGCTGGTGCTGTGCCATTACCCGTTCAGGACCTGGAACGGCCAGCACAGGGGCGCGATCGACCTTCACGGCCACAGCCACGGCAGGCTCAAGCCGCTGCCGAGGCAGGTGGACGTCGGCGTGGACGTGTGGAGGTGGCGGCCGGTGACCTTGGAGGAGCTTCTCGGCGCGTAAATCCCTCCCCGCGATTTCGCGGGGAGGGGGACCGCGCGAAGCGCGGTGGAGGGGTTCTTCGGACTGGGAAGGGCCCCTCCACCATGCTTCGCATGGTCCCCCTCCCCTGCAAATGCAGGGGAGGAATTAGGGGCGGCTCAGCCTCGACATCAGGATGGCGGCGCGCTTGGCCTGGCGGGGGATGCTGGCGAGGTCGACCGTCTCGCCGGCGGCGTGGGCGCCCTGGCCGGCGGTGCCGAGCCCGACCAGGCCGGGGAGGAGGTGGGCGACGAAGCCGATGTCGCCGGCGCCGCGCTTCAGCGGATCGAACTCGCCCATCACGGGGAGGCCGAGGTCGCGGTTGACGGCGTTCAGGCGGGCGAGCAGGGCCCGGCTGGCCTCGGTCGGCGCCATCGGCGGATAGGCGCCGTCGTCGAACTCGATCTCGGCGGTGCTTCCCGCGAGATGCCTGCCGACGATCTCGCGCATCTTCGCCATCACCCTTTGCTGCTGGTCGAGCGACAGGGCGCGAAGGTCGCCCCGGGCGATGGCGATGGGCGGGATGATGTTGGTCTTGCCGGTGGCGGTGCCGCGGATGAGATCCTTGTCGAGCTCGGCGGTGGCGCCGCCCAGGACGAGGCCGACGTTGAAGGTGAGGTTGGGCTCGGGAAGCTCGGAGCGGAAGGCGGCGAGGATCCGGGAGAGCTCGTAGACCGCGCCGTTGCCCGCCGAGGCGCTGAAGATTCCACTCGAATGGCCGGTCCTGCCTTTCGCCGTGACTTGCCAGGACGCCGAGCCGCGGCGGGCGATCGAGCCCATGTCGAGGCCTTGCTCCTGGGCCAGCCCCTCGAAATCGAGGGCGACGTCGGTGCGGCCGGCGGCGGCGACGAGATCGCGGCGGGCGACCTCGATCGGGTTGCCGGCATCCTCCTCGTCGCCGGTGAGGACGATCTCGATGTCGGCGTCCTTGAGAGTGCCGGCGGCCTTCATCGCGCGAAGGGCGGCGACCATGACGACCATTCCGCCTTTGTCGTCGCCGACGCCGGGGCCTTCGGCGGTGCCCGGGTCCTTGAGCGAGAAACGCTGGAAGGGGCTGTCCGGCTCGAACACCGTGTCGAGATGGCCGATGAGAAGCATCCTCTTGCCTCGGCCGCTGCCCTTGTGGGTGGCGACGATATGGCCGGCCCGGCCGACCTCTGCCATCGGCACCCAGCGCACGGTGAAGCCGAGCGGCTCGAGCTCGGAGCGCATCATCTGGCCCACGGCCTCGACCCCGGGCAGGTTCAGAGAGCCGCTATTCTGGTTCACGAGGCGCTCGAGCAGGGCGACGGAGCGGGGCTGCTCCGCCTCGACGGTTCGGACGATCTTCTGCTCGGCGGGGGCGAGCTTCGCGGCGGCCGGGGTTGCGAGGAAGGCGAGGGCGAGGAGGAACAGGCGCATGAGGGCTCCATATTCTGCCTCCCCATCGCCAGATGGGGAGGGGGACCACCCGAAGGGTGGTGGAGGGGTAGCTGCCGTGACGCAAGCGGGTTCTCGCGGGAACCTACCAGTCCCGCGCCATTTACCCCTCCACCATGCTGCGCCCCGCGGCTACGCAGCCGGTTCCGGCTCTCAGCATGCCCCCGGCATGCTGACCCGCCTACACCCCCCTCCCCATCTCGCGATGGGGAGGCAAGCATGCTAGAGGACGATCATGCGACGCCTTTTCATCCCCCTCGCTTTGCTCCTCGCTTCGCCCGCCGCCGCCCAGGATTGGCGGATGGCGCCCGAATATGACGTGCTTCTGACCGCCTACGACATCGAGCCGGGCGAGATCCGGCTGAAGGCGGGAGAGCCGGTCCGGCTGCGCTTCGTCAATACCACCAACCAGGGCCTCACCTTCTCGGCGGGCGGCTTCTTCCGGGATGCGCAGCTTCGGCGCCGCGACTCCCGGATCGTCAAAGGCGGGAGCATCGTGGTGCCGCCGCTTTCGACTCGGACCGTCGTGCTGGTCCCGAAGGCGGGGCGCTACAAGGCCACGGGCGCCAATCTCCTCCACCGGCTGCTCGGGATGAGCGGCCGGATCATCGTCGAATAGGAGCTCGAAGAGATGGCCAAGGGTGACAAGAAAGCCAAGAAGGACAAGGCCAAGGTCAAGATCCCGAAGCGGATCGCCGGGGTCAAGGTGTCGAAGGCGGTGCGTCAGGCGGGCAAGAGCGCGCTGAAGCTCGCCGAGCAGCCGGCGGTGAGCGAGACGGTGGCGGCGGCCCTGCTGGCGGCGGCGGCGGCGCTTCGCGATCCTCCGGCGACGAAGCGGGCGGCGGGGGCCGCGGCCGGAGCCGCCGGCGAGGCCGGGCACGAGGCGCTCCAGCTCGGCGGGTCGCTGCGCAGGATGGCGATCGACATGGCCCGGCGGACTCTCGACGCCTGGGAGTCGGCCGACGCGAAGCCGGCCCCCGCGCCCCACGAGGCCAAGGACGGGCCGGCTGATCGAGATTAAACTTACCCCCGTTATCCTCATTATCCACAGGCCGATTCGCCTTTCCCGACTCGGCAAAAGCTGACAGCTTCGGGACGTGGCCGAAAAGGGCGGCGGACCGGAAACGGAACGCCAATCGGGAAGGCCGCGACGCCCAGGCAGAAGGCGCCGTCGCTCCCCCAAGGACGCCGGCGAACGAAACGGAAGGCACGGGAGGCGGACGAAGCCGCGCCCGTATCGGCGCAAGCGGATGCGAAGCGGATTTCACGAAACTTCCCATGGCGACGCCGAAAGGCTCCTTGGGAGCCGGAAGGCCCGCCGAACCGGCGAAGGCCGCGGGAATCGCCCCGCGGCACGAGCCGGGCGGGGAACGGCGAAGGGCTCACGCCCCAGCCGCGACCTGGAACGGGTTCCTTCGAAGGGCTTCGGCCCTGAAGCGGGATCCGGGAAGACGGCAAGGCCTTCGGGCGGCGCCGCGATCCGAAAAGGGCTTCGAGCGGTTCACGCCACGCGAAGTCCTCGGGACTCGGGAAGGCTTCGGCCCAGCGTTATTCCGAAAAGGGCGACCGGAGAGGTTTCGGCCTCGATGCGAGCCTTGGAGACGGCACGGCTCGCCATGCCGGATCCGCCAAGGGAAGCGCGAGCAAGGACTTCGGTCCTGCCCAAGCGACCCGACGGGGATCGGCGAGAGGTCTTCGGGCCTCTGCCGCTACCCACCGGGGGCCGAACGGGGCTTCGCGGCCTCGCTCCGGGACCCGAGCAGAGCGACGCGGGCTTCGGTCCGCGGCGCGATCCAAAGCCGCCCAGCGAGAGATGGCCTCGCCACCCAGCGACGGCAGTCAAAGCTGGGACAAGTGGGGGCCGGTGGCGACACCGGCCCCCATTATGATTCCGGCCGCCCCGCTTTTGCCTGCTCTGGCGCCTCTCGCATGCTTCCTCGGCGGCTGTGACCGCATTTATTTTTTGAGAGAAGACACGAAGGTACAAGAAAAAAGGGGCGGGCCCGACCGGCGTCCGGCCTTTTTCCGCGTTGCCGGAGAGCCTGTGGGCCTTCGGCCGAAGGCCGCCATCTCCTCCCTTGTACCTTCGTGTCTTCGTGCCTTCCCTTCAAAAAAGGGTTCGCACCGATGGCGAGACCTATTGGCGCTCAGCGGCGCCGGAACCGGCCCAAGGCGGGGTCGTTGGCCTCTCGAACGAGAGGAGCTTACGACATGGCGGATCAGAACAATGACGGCGGCACCGCCGGCACCGGCGAGCGCGAGGCGTCGGTGGCGAGCGGCAGCGGCCAGCGCGGCGGGGGCGACGATCGCGCGAATGAACTGGGCGGCGGCGAGGGCTCGGGCGCCGGGATGACCGGCGCGGGTGCGGCGACCGGCGATGCCAGCGAGATGCGAAGCGAAGGCGGCGGCGCCGCCGGCGGTGCCGGCCTCGGCGGCGCGGACGCGGGCTCGCCGGGCGGAATGGGCGGGGTCAGGGTCGCCGGCGGCACCGGGACCGATCGCCCGCCGGGCGGGCTCAGCCCCCTCCAGGCGGAGGAGCAGGAAGGGGACAGTCGCGAGTGACCGCGCTCATGCTTGACGCGGCGTAAACCTTAAGCGGCAAGGCGGCGCTAAGGCGCCTCCTCCATGGTCCCCCTCATGGCGGGGACCTCGACCAGTTTCGCAAAGACGGCGCGCCGGGCGGCGACGGCGGCGCTCGTGCTCGCCGCGCCGCTTCTGATCGGCGGGACGGGGAGGCTGACCAGCCTCGACGAGCGGCTTCTGGCGGCGCACAATCGCGAGCGGACCGCCGCCGGGATCCCGGCGCTCGCCTGGGACCCGCTGCTCGCCGCCGAGGCCGCTTCCTGGGGCGCCCGGCTCGCCGCCAGCGGCGAGTTCGAGCACGCTCCCGACCGGGGCGGGGAGGACCCGCAGGGCGAGAATCTGTGGGCGGGCACCCGCGGCGCCTATGCCCCCGAGGAGATGGTCGACGGCTGGGTCGAGGAGAAGAAACATTTCCGCCCCGGCCGCTTCCCGAACAACAGCGCCACCGGCGACTTCGCCGACGTCGGCCACTACACCCAGCTGATGTGGCGCGAGAGCGACCGGGTCGGCTGCGCCCTGGCGCAAGGGGCGGAGGAGGAGGTGCTGGTCTGCCGCTACCGGACCGCCGGCAACGTGGTCGGCGAGCGCCCCTTCTAGGGCATGATCGACTTAGATTGATGCACATTGCCGTCATTGCGAGGCGCCCTTCGACGCCGCCTGCGGCGGCGCTCAGGATAAACTGCCGCTTCGCGGCAGCGACGAAGCAATCCGGCGGCCTCGGAGGCCGCACTGGATTGCTTCGCTACGCTCGCAATGACGGAGTGATTCGATAACAGCCGACCATGCTCTGGAAATTCGGGGCCTGGCACCGGATCCTATTCGATGGTCAGATTGGTGCCAGGCACGATCTGCAGGTCGTTGATTTGAAGGGGCGGCGCGGATCCGGGAGGCTAGCGCGCCAGCAGCTTCTCGGCGGCGCCCGCCACCCGGTCGGGCTCGACATGGGCGACCGCGGCGACGAGCT
>DASWLY010000017.1:0-10377 GCA_036400035.1 Allosphingosinicella sp. | reverse complement strand
AACCGTCGCTCCGCGCCACCAGCAGCATCACCGAGGCGATCGACCCCGGCCCTGCGATCATCGGGATCGCCATGGGAAAGACGGAAACATCCTCATGCTCGGTATCGGCGCTGACTTCCTGGGCGCGGGTTTCGCGGCGCTGGGTGCGGCGCTCGAACACCATCTCCAGCGCGATCAGGAACAGCATGATGCCGCCGGCAATGCGGAAGGCGGCGAGGCTGACGCCCAGCGCCTTGAGCAGATCCTCGCCGAGCAGGCCGAAGAAGAGCAGGATGCCCATGGCGACGAGCACGGCGCGGATCGCCATCGCCCGGCGCTGTTCCGGCGGGCAGTCCCGCGTCAGGCCGGCGTAGATCGGGGCGCACCCCGGTGGGTCGATGACCACCAGGAAGGTGACGAAGGCCGAGAGGAAGAGCGCGATCATGGGTGTCGCCTGAAGACCCTCTCCCGCTTTTCGCGGGAGAGGAGGGGCCCGCCCGCGCAGCGGGTGGGAGGTGAGGGTCTGTACGCCGGACTCAGCAAGACCCTCACCTCCCAAGCCTTCGGCTTGGGCCCCTCCTCTCCCGTGAAGGACGGGAGAGGGGCTCTGGGCCTCCTCCCCCTAGGCCCGCTTCCTCCGGAACTTGGCGAGGTCGAACCAGGTCGGGGGGCGCTTGCCCGCGGCCTTGAGGGGAGCCCCGGCCGCGTCGGTCGGGCCGTTCATCACCGTGCAGGCCGGCAGCTTGGCGGGATCGAGGCCGGCGACGAGGTTCCAGGTCTTGGCCGGATCGGGCCGGGTCGGCTGGAAGTTCGTGTAATTCTGGCTGACGATCGGAGCGTCGGGCGGAGTGCCGGGGAAGCCGGAGAAGTAGAAGCTCTGCGGCTGCATCTTCCCGTTCACCGGAGCGAAGGCGTAGCCGAAGAGGATCCAGCCCTTGGCGGTCCCGTCCGGGCTGGCGCCGACCTGCATGACCTTGCCGGAGGCGCCGTCGATCCAGAAGCTGTAGCCCTGCGCGCCCGGCCCGAGACGCGCGCTGTCGCCCTTGGCCCAGGGCAGGTGCTTGATGAAATCGGTGCGCGGCGGATGGTTGAGCGGCGAGAACAGGCAGACGGGGGGCATCCCCTTGGGCCGGTCCTGCGGGTAGGTCAGGAAGAAGGCGGTGTCGCCCAATGAGATGAACGAGCAGGTGAAGTCGTTCTGGATGAAGGGGAAGATGGGCAGGCAGCGTTTCTCGTAATGCTCCATCATCGCGCCTTCGCCGCTCTTCCCGCGCCAGGTCGAATCGTAATAGCTCGCGCCCGACGAGGTTTCGTAGGTCGTTCCGGCGGGCGGCTTGCCGTTATAGGGCGGCGGGTTGGTCTCGTAGCCCGCCGTGACCTTGTACATGGTCCAGGGCGACTGCCAGTAAGGCGGGTAGCTCGGATCGGCCGGGCGGCCGGGCTGGCCCGCGTAGCTGCAGCTGGGCGACTGGCAGGGGCTGTCCTCCGGCGGGTTGTGGACTCCGTAGGTGGCGTAGATCGCGTTCGAATCGATGGCGGCCGCGCCATTGTCGCCGGCCGGGTCGCCGGCGGTGCCGCCGGCGCCTTCGCCGCCGCAGGCCGCCAGGGCCAGGGCCAGGACGAACAGAGACGAAGTCTGTGATGATGGTGTGCGCATCCGGCGGGTCCCCCTTCCCAAAGGAGGAGGGAGGCTAATCGAAACCGCCTCCGTACAGAACCCAATTTAGGTTCGGTTCGGGAACGATCTCCCCCTTCCGCGCCCCCTGCAAAAGTGCATGCTGTCGCCGCGACGAAAAGGGGTGAGTCGGCATGATCCTTCTGCAATCGAAACCGCTCGAGACGGTCGAGGACGCCTGCACTCGCCTGCAGACGGCGGTCGAGCTCGAATTCTCGACCCTCCCGCCCTACCTCTACGCCAAATTCTCGATCCTGCCGGGCGCCAACGACCGCTCGGCTTCGTACCTGGGCGACATCGTCGGCCAGGAAATGATCCACATGTGCCTCGCCTGCAACATCATGAACGCGCTCGGCGGCGATCCGAAGCTGGTGACGCCGGGGACGAACCCGCCTTTCCCGCCCGTCTTTCCCGGCGGCCTGCCGGGCGACATCGGCCCGCCGGGCGGCGAGCCGATCATCGTGGGGCTGCTGTGCTTCAGCGAAGCCGCGGCGGCGCAGGGGATGGCGATCGAGCAGCCGGTGAACCCGATCCTCTTTGCCGCCGAAGGCGCTCCGGCGGACGACCAGACCGAGACGATCGCCCAGTTCTACGAAAAGCTCGACGCGTTCCTCTCGACCCTGGATCCGGCTTGCTGGCAGAAGGACCGCAACCAGATCGACGATTCCCAATATTTCACCGGCCAGCTCTACCCGATCAACAGCTATGAGGACGCCCACCGCGCGATCTCGCAGATCATCTCCGAAGGGGAGGGATCGACCCAGAGCCCGCTCGATTTCCAGAACGAGGTGTCGCATTATTACCGGTTCAAGGAGATGTTCCAGAACCAGGTGCTGACCAAGAGCCCGAACCCGCCGGGCTATCAATGGGGCCCGGAGGCGTTCGGCGTGGACTGGAACGCCGTCTATCCCGCGATCGACAATCCCACGCAGCACGATTTCAGCCAGGAAAACCCGGCGGCCCGGGCGGCGCAGGCGGCGTGCAACCTCGCCTACAGCCGGCTGATCGATTCGCTGCAGCTGGCGGTGACCGGCCATCAGGGCCAGCTCGGCGCCGCGGTGCGGGCGATGTTCGAGCTTCGCAAGGCCGCCATGGCCGCGCTTACGACGCCGCTGAACGACGGCCGGGTGGCCGGCCCGAGCTTCCTCTACACGCCCACCACGGGAGCTTCGTCATGAGCGTCCTCGAAACGCCCCGCATCGTCTTTCGCGGCAACATCGCCTGGGATCCGATCGTCACCAACAATTATTTCGGGCTCTACGATGAAAACTCGGCCGAGACGGTGCTTCCGCACGCCGACGACACCTGGGCGCAGGTGCAGGCCTTCCGCGCCGAAGCGATCGACGCCGTTCCGCCGGACCCGAAAAAGGCCAACCAGCGCAACTGGGATCCGCAAGGGACTCACCGCTCCGTCTTCTACGATCTCGCCGCCCCGGATTCCGCCAGCCCGGACTCGGCGATCACCGATTCGGCCGTCTCCGGCGTGGACCTCGGAAGCGGAACGACGGCGGACGATCCGTTCGTCGGGGCGCCGGCGCGGTTCAGCGGCAAGCTGGTCGATCTCGAACCCTACGGCTCCTACTCCTCCCAGCTCTTCTTCGACACGATGACCTTCGGGATCGACGGCGGCTGCCGGATCGCCGCCAAGCGCCGCACCCGGGTAACCGCGCGCTACATCAACCTGGGGAGGAACCCGGTCTTCTATATCGCCGGCTTCGCCTCGATCGTCTGGCAGACGAGCTTCCTGATCGAGGACCTGATCGTCGACGCCTTCGACTCGCCGGCCCTGCAGGCGCTCCAGTCGGCGCTCGGCCAGCCCGGGGTGATCGGGCTGACGGTGCGGTGGGTGAACTACCGGACCGTCTATTACGACTGCCCCGAACTCGCCACCGACATCGCGCTTCGGACGACGACGGCGCAGGCGCTGGTGGCCAAGCTGCGCCTCAACGACGCCGCGGGCAACGGCGTCTGGCAACCCAATCCCGCGCGCAGCAAGATGGTGGGCGTGATCGGCCTGTGGCGGGAGGGCGAGCCGCTCCACGAGCCCGGCGACCGCGCCCTGCTCGCGACCAGCTTCCCGACCCAGGGTCCCGCGAACCCGCCCTGCGTCGCCACCGCCTTCGCCCGTCTGGACGGGGACAGCCTCACCCTCGACCTCGGAAGCTCGATGCCCGAGACCGGGCTTGACCTCACCAAGCAGAATTGGGGCCCGCTCGAGGTGGTCGCGCTCGATTCCAGCAAGCCCGGCGGTTCCGTCAGCCTCGCCACGATCGGCTATGACGAGGACACCGATCCGGGGTGCCAGGCTTATTACGCCCGCCCTTATTACGAGGCGGATTCGGGGATCGTCTCGCTCAAGGTGGACGGGTCGAGCTTCTCGCCCGACGCACCGCTTCAGGTGAGCTGCCCCACCGGAATCCTGCTCACCGAGGCGCCGTTCCGGGCCGTGCCGCTGGTGCCCAACCTCTATCTCGACGAGACCGACTCGGCCGAGGGGATCTTCCAGATCTACGTCAACGGAGTGCCCGGCGGCGGCGGCACGGAGGTCACGGTCTATGGCCTCGACGCGAACGACGCTGTCGTCTCCGGGCCGACGGCGGTGACGGCCGGGCCGGACGGGCGGTTCGCCGTCGATCTGCCGGCCTCGCCCGCGTCCGTCGTCTCCCACGTCCCGCTGATCGGCGCCGGGCAGCCCGCGCCGAGCGGCGGGCTGAACCCGCAGGTCGACACCTACATGTACGTGCGCAGGCTGCCCGCGGACGCGGCGGTGGCCGCGCTCGATCCGACCTGGGACAATGTCTACACGCGAGTCCTCGCCAACTGGAACGCGATGGCGCCGTGCATGGACAATTGGCTCGACCTGCACGATCCCGACCAGGTCCGCGCGTCCGCCCCGGCGATCAAATATCTCACCGATCCGGCGAACCTGGAAGCGTTCAGCTACATGCCCGTCACCCGGGACATGACGGCGGGGGAGCGGACCTTGCTCTACAAGTTCCTCGACTCGCCGTCGCCGGGCGCGGCGGTCAATCTCGGGTCGGAAGGTCCGGCGAATCGCCCCGCGACCGACCGCATCCGGATCAGCCGCTACATGCGCAGTCCCTGAGGGGACCCGACAGGCCGAAGGAGGCCAAAAGGACGATTGCCTGTCCGCGCTCGAAGGCGCCATAGCGACGGGGATGTTCGATAGAGGCCATTCCTCTTCCTGTTCCGGCGGCGGGGCCGGCGCGTGAGCGCGCGCGAAGGGGCTCTCGTCCTCTTCTCGGGCGGACAGGATTCCACCGCCTGCCTCGCCTGGGCGCTGGAGCGGTTCGAGCGGGTCGAGACAATCGGCTTCGATTACGGCCAGCGCCACCGGATCGAGCTCGAGTGCCGGGCGGAGCTTCGCGCCCGGCTCGCCGGCCTCTCGGCGCGATGGGGGGAGCGGCTCGGCGGCGATCATGTGCTCGACCTCTCCGTTCTTGGGGAGGTCAGCGACACGGCCCTCACCCGCGAGGCCGAGATCGCCTTCCGCGAGGACGGCCTTCCGAACACGTTCGTTCCCGGGCGCAACCTCCTCTTCTTCACCCTGGCGGCGGCGCTGGCCTGCCGGCGCAAGCTTCGCCACCTCGTCGGCGGGATGTGCGAGACCGATTATTCGGGCTATCCGGACTGCCGCGACGACGCCATCAAGGCTCTGCAGGTGGCTCTGAACGTGGGCATGGACCAGAGGCTGGTGCTCCACACGCCGCTGATGTGGCTCGACAAGGCCGACACCTGGCGGCTTACCCGGGATATCGGCGGGGCCGAGCTGGTCGAGATCGTCCGGGTCGGCACCCACAGCTGCTACAAGGGCGTTCGCGAGCGCGAGCATGACTGGGGCTATGGCTGCGGCGACTGCCCCGCCTGCGCCCTCCGCGCCGACGGGTGGCGCCGCTTCGCGGCGGCGTCGGGCTGATCCGCGGCAGGAACCCGCCACGCTGTACCGACATTTGGCGTGCCGCCCTTTTTCCCTCTCCCGTCCTTACGGGAGAGGAGGGGCCCACCGCGAAGCGGTGGGAGGTGAGGGTCTTGCTGAATACGGTGTACAGACCCTCACCTCCCAAGCTTCGCTTGGGCCCCTCCTCTCCCGCGAAAAGCGGGAGAGGGCAGCTGGTCCCGGCGCGAGACCCTTTCCCCTTTGCCGCAAACCGGTCTACCCTGAAGCCATGCCTTGGGCCTCCGCCTCATGAACCTTCGCCACATCGAAATATTCCACGCCGTCTACGTCAACGGCTCGGTCAGCGCCGCGGCCCGGGCGCTCAACGTCTCGCAGCCGTCCGTCTCGAAGATGCTGCGCCATGCCGAGTCCCTGCTCGGCTTCCAGCTGTTCCAGCGGACCAACGGCGGCCTCGTCCCGACCGAGGATGCCCACGTCCTCTTCACCGACGCGAGCGAGATCCAGGACCGGGTCCACGCTTTGCGCGAGGCGGGACGGCATCTGAAGCGGGGGGAAGGGGGGATGCTTCGCATCTCCGCTTTGCCCTCGCTCGCGCTCCAGGCCATTCCCGTCGCCGTGTCGCGCTTCCGCCGCACCCATGCCAAGGTGAAGTTCGACCTGCAGACGGTCCATCACGACGACCTTCTGCGCAAATTGTACGAGCGGGAGACGGACGTCGCGATCGCCTTCCAGGTGCCGCCCGCCGCGCCGATCGGCCACCGCTGGGTCGGCCAGGGCGAGCTGGTCGTCCTCTACCAGGAGCAGGACATGCCCGACGCCCCGGCGCGGGTGGAGCTCGAGCAGCTTCGCGGCAAGCCGTTCATCAGCCTCGCCGCCAGCGGCCCGATCGGGCAGCTCTTCACCCAGGAGCTGCAGCGGCTCGACCTCGAGCTCGACGAGATCGTCTCGGCGCGGACCTTCTACATCGCGACCGCCCTGGTCCGGCAGGGGGTGGGGATGACGGTGGTCGACAGCTTCACCGCCCAGGCGTCGCTGGCGCCCGGCCTCTCCGTCCGGCCGCTCGAACCGAAGCTCACCTTCGAGATCCACGCCATGTACCTGACCAACCGGCCGCCCAACGCACTCGCCATGGACTTCCTCAAGACCCTGGCCCGGGTGCTGGAGTCCGGAACCTAGAGTCCCTCCCGACAATATTGAAACACGGGTTCCCCGGCGAAGGCCGGGGCCCAGCGGCACAGGCGGAAAGACTGGGTCCCGGCCTTCGCCGGGAAACGATTCCGCGCAATCGGGATAGACTCTCTAGAGATGCACAGCCCGAGCGCGCTCTCGTCATGCTGAACTTCATTCAGCATCCAGCTCTCCGCCTCCCGGACGGGTGAACAGCTGGACCCTGAAACAAGTGGCGATTGTGTAGCTTACAAACCCACTAGAAGCGCTTCTGCGGAAAGCCGGTGAACGCAGCCTTCTCGCATGTCGCCGTGCTCATCATCACGAAACCGCCCGCGCGCATGCGGTCGATAAAGGCGCCGGTTTCCCGATTTACGAGCTTTACATGGTCGAAGCCGATGTCGGGCTTTTCCTCCAGCTGGAAGAGGATTTCGGTGTCGCTCGCCCGCTGGATCGGAGAGGTGCTTTTGCAATCCCCTTCGCACCAACGGTGCAAGGATAAGTCCACCCTTAACACCGTCGAAAACGGCTCCGTTTTCCTATCCTTGGACCACATCGTGCGGAGTTCGCCGCTTATCAAGGTTCCAGTGCAGACCAGATTGAATGCCGCTGCTACAGCGAGGGTTGCGGTGGCACTCACTCCGACTTCTCCACCGGCTTGTGCTTCACCAGCTTCCTGAAGCGCTCGCGGAAGCGCTCCGGATCGTCGTCGCACTCTAGGGCTCGAGCGGCTTCCTTGAACTTTTCGGACTGCGGATTTCCGCTGTTCGGATTATCGCTTATGACACGCTCCATGCCTGGCTTTATTCCACCGCAAAAGTTCTCGTTCTTCATGGACGAGAGCGGCATTTCGAACCACCGGTTTACCGTGGTGGGCGCGATATGCCTCCAGAGTGCGTTTATACCGGAAGTGCACGCCAGCATCCAGCAGTTCCGCGACAAACACAATATGCACAGCGAGCTTAAATGGGCAAAGGTAAGCAATCAGAAGAGCCAAGAATATAACGCACTAGTCGACTACTTTTTCGCTCTTAACAACCTCAACGTGTTACAATTTCATTGTATTATTTTCGACAATCATGGCGCCAACCATGCTCGTTACAATCAGCACGATCAGGACGTCGGGCTATCAAAACTGTATTATCAGCTTATGGTGCATAGGTTCGGCCGCAACTGCGGCGCCGAAGGCGATTTGTGCGTCTGTGTGGATCGACGAAACAGCAGCACCAGTTTGGCAGATCTGCTCAGGATGGCGAATGCGGGCATAGCTCGCGACTGCGGAATCCCACACGCCCCGTTGAAGCAACTTATCCCGCTAGACTCTCACACGGATGATCTGCTCCAGCTAAACGACGTGATTTTGGGCGCGGTCTGCGCGGCGCGCAACGGCAAGCATTTGGTCGCGGCCGGCCGCCGGTCCAAGCGGGAACTGGCACAACGAGTGCTGGAAAAAAGCGGCCTCGACACTTTTGAGCGGGACAGCCCAAGGGGCGTCCACCGCTTCACGGTGTGGAATATGAGAATGCGGCCCAGATAGAAGTGAGGCCCTGTGCATCTACGCTGGTCGCCTGAGCGGTCCAGTTACGGGCATCGCCGTTCTCCTGACATCATCAGGATTTTCGACACACAGTGGCCTCTGGAGGGTATGTAAACTGATTCGTGGAAAAGTCAATAGGGAGGTCTTGACAAAGTCCTACAAATCTGACTCGCAACCCGCGACGAAGCGCAGAATTCCCTCTCTAGGCTGGATTTCCTGCCACAGTAAAGCAAATTGAGTAGCGTTTCGGATGCATCTAGATGCCAGGGAGGCGAAGCTGCACAGGCGGCTCGAACGTCGCCTCGGCCTTAGTGGGCCGTACGAGGCCCCCCATAAGTCAGACGCTTGCCGACGATGCCACGAAGCGCTTCCCCAGCGCGGGCGCGGTCATCAACGCCGTTGGCGATGCGGTTGTTATACCGGAACTCGAACTCGGCAACGTGGCGATGCAGGTGCTTCTTGCCGCAGTGCTGATAGACGCCCTTCATGCCACGCTTGAAGATGCTGAAATAGCCCTCGACCGTGTTGCTATGGATGCGGTTGTCGTTCGGATCGACATAAACGCCGTTCACGGCAGGGGGTGACTTGGCGGAGCGCGTGGCGAAGCGCTGCAGCTTGCCTGTCCCCGTCTTGGGCACTGCTTCGACGAAGTCACGCCCTCGGCGCCATAACGGGAGATTATGCCGAGCGGTCCACTCGCTATGCTCGCAAGCGGGCCTGGGGCGATACGTTCGAAGCCATGATCCCGGGACCCTATCTCCTCTATCTGGGCCACAGCGCGGACGCGATGGGCATCAAGACGTCCCGCGGCCTCGCCGCCTTTCGGCGCGAGCTGTGCGTGGGCGAATTCCGGCACGACGACTGTCCGCTCACCCTCGGCCTTCCGAGGCTGGGCATGACGCAGGGAGTCGAAGCGGGCGCCCGGACCCTGGTGCTCGGAATCGCCGGCGCGGGGGGAAGGCTGGGCAGCGACCTGGTGGAGGATGCCGCCATTGCTTTGGCCGCGGGCATGAACGTCGCCGCCGGACTCCACCAGCGGCTTCGCGACGAGCCGCGGCTTCGCGCCCTCGCGGCGGAGCGGGGCCTTCAGCTCTTCGACGTCCGCGAGCCGCCGGCGGACCTGGCGGTCGGCACCGGCTATCCGAGGGCGGGACATCGCCTCCTCACCGTCGGGACCGATTGCTCGGTGGGCAAGATGTACGCTTCGCTGGCGCTCGTCGCCGGGCTTCGGGAGCGCGGCGTCGCCGCCGACTTCAGGGCGACGGGGCAGACCGGGATATTGATCGCCGGGGACGGGGTTCCGGTCGACGCCGTCGTGGCCGACTTCATCTCCGGCGCCATCGAGCAGCTTGCCCCCGCCCGCGACGACCATGGCTGGGACGTCATCGAGGGGCAGGGGTCGCTCTTCCATCCCTCCTTCGCCGGAGTGTCGATGGGCCTGCTCCACGGCGCCCAGCCGGAAGCCATCGTGATCTGCCACCGGCCCGGCCGAGCCCATATGCGCGGCCTTCCCGGGCGGCCCCTTCCCGATCTCGCCAAATGCCTCGAGCGCAACCTCGAGGCCGCGCGGCTGACCAGCCCGGAGGTCCGCGCCGTCGGCATCTGCCTCAACACGTCGGGCCTCGATCCCGGCGAGGCTCGGCGGCTCTGCGATGCCACCGCGGACAGGATCGGCCTGCCCTGCACCGATCCGATCGCCTTCGGAGTCGATCCCATCCTCGACGAGCTCCTGTGCCTCGCACCCTCCACGCCCAGCATCATCGCTTCCCGCTGACCCGGCCGTTCCGGATCGCGCGCGGCGTCAAGTCGTTCGCGGACGTGGTGACGGTGACGGTGAGCGAAGGGGGCTTCGAGGGCCGGGGCGAAGGCGTGCCCTATCCGCGCTACGGCGAGAGCGTCGAGAGCGCGCTCGCCGAGATCGAGAGCGCCCGGGCGGCCGTGGAAGCGGGCGCCGGCCGGGAGGCGCTCCAGGCGCTGCTCACGCCCGGTGCCGCGCGCAACGCCGTCGACTGCGCCTTGTGGGACCTGGAGGCGCGCCGATCGGGCCGTGACGTCGCCGCCCTCCTCGGACTGCCGCCGGCGGGGCCGCTGGTCAGCGCG
>DASWLY010000016.1:0-5538 GCA_036400035.1 Allosphingosinicella sp. | reverse complement strand
CCAAGGACGGCTTCGGGCTCGGCGTGTTCCTGGTCCTGCTTGCGGCGGTGACCTACTTCGCTCCCAATTATCTGGGCCATGCCGACAATTACATCCCGGCCAACCCGCTCGCGACTCCCGCCGAGATCGTGCCCGAATGGTATTTCTGGCCCTTCTACGCGATCCTTCGCGCCTTCACGGTGGACTTCATCCTGGAAGCCAAATTGTGGGGCGTGCTCGCGATGTTCGGGTCGATCATCCTGCTCTTCTTCCTGCCCTGGCTCGACCCCTCGCCCGTCCGCTCCGGCAATTACCGGCCGCGCTTCAAGCAGTTCTTCTGGATCCTGATGCTCGACATCGTCGTGCTCGGCTGGTGCGGCGGACTGCCGGCGGAAGAGCCCTACGTGATGATCAGCCAGGTCGCGACCATCTATTACTTCGCCCATTTCCTCATAATCCTGCCCATCCTGAGCTGGACCGAGCGGACCCTGCCGCTGCCCAACTCGATCTCGGAATCGGTGCTGCACGGGGAAGATCGGGAGTCGGCGCCCGTCGATCTCTCCGGCATCCGGCCGGCCACCGCGGCTGAATAAGGGAAAGACGACACATGGTCCGCCTGCTCGGCATCCTCATCGGCCTCGGTTTCGTCGCGGTCGCCAGCTGGTCGCTCGGCTGGGGCGTCTACGCTTACCTCACCAATCCGCACGAAGAGAGCGTCGAGCACCGCTTCCACGAGGAGCCGCGCGACATCCGCTTCTCGTTCGACGGCCCGATGGGCAAATTCGACCGGGCGCAGCTTCAGCGCGGCTTCCAGGTCTACAAGGAGGTCTGCGCCTCCTGCCACGGCCTCAGCTTCGTGGCCTTCCGCAACCTCGAGGATCTCGGCTACGGCGAGGAAGAGATCAAGGCGATCGCGGACCAGTGGCAGATCCAGGTGCCGTCGGTCGATCCGAAGACGGGAGAGGCGAGCACCCGCAAGGCGCTTCCGGCCGATAAATTCCCCAGCCCCTATCCCAACGAGGTCGCGGCGCGCGCCGCCAACAACAATGCGATGCCGCCGGATCTGTCGCTGATCACCAAGGCGCGCCACGGCGGCCCGGCCTATGTCGCGTCGCTGCTCACCGGCTACCGCAACGCCCAGACCTACAAGAACAAGGAAGGCGAGGCGCTTCCGGCCGATGCGCGGCCGGGGCAGGGGCTCCACTTCAACCCGGTTTTCCCCAACCTCAACATCGCCATGCCGCCGCCGCTTCGCGACGACCAGGTCGGCTATGCCGACGGCACGCGCGCGAGCGCCGACCAGATGGCGAAGGACGTCAGCGCCTTCCTCGCCTGGACGGCCGAGCCCAAGCTCGAGGATCGCAAGGCGGCCGGCTGGGCGACCCTGATCTTCCTGATCTTCGCCACCATCCTCGCCTATCTGGCCTACCAGAATATCTGGCACGGCGGCGCCAGTCGCAAGGTGCGCCGGACGGGGCCGCTCGATCCGGAGAACATGGCGAAGAGCGACGAGGCGAAGCGCGACTCGGGGATCGCGGGGTAGGCGTCATCCCGGCGGAAGCCGGGACCTCGGCGGGTGAAGAACGCCGGCACTTTTCACCCCTCGGGACCCCGGCTTCCGCCGGGGTGACGGAGATGGCATGACCGTCCCTAACGACGACCTCAAGGCGCTGATCCGCACCATCCCGGATTTTCCCAAGCCGGGAATCCAGTTCCGCGACGTCACCACCTTGCTGCTCGATGCGGCCGGCTTCGCCGCTTCGATGGAGCGGCTCGCGGCGCTGGCGCCCGGGCCGGTCGACCTCGTCGCCGGGATCGAAGCGCGTGGGTTCGTCGTCGCGGCCGCGCTCGCCCAGCGGCTCGGCGCCGGCCTCCTCCTCATCCGCAAGGACGGCAAGCTTCCCGGGGCGACGATCGCCGAGGATTATGCGCTCGAATACGGCACCGACCGGCTGGCCATTCACATCGACGCCTGCGCGCCCGGCGCCCGGATCCTCCTCGCCGACGACCTCCTCGCCACCGGCGGCACCGCGCTCGCCGCCGTCCGCCTCCTGCGCCGGGCCGGTGCCGAGGTGGCCGCCGCCGCCTTCATCGTCGACCTGCCGGATCTCGGCGGCGGCGAGCGCCTGCGCGAGGCCGGGATCGAAGTGCACAGCCTGGTGGAGTTCGAAGGGGACTGAACGAATCCTCTCCGAGACGAGCTCGGGGAGGAGCTTGCGCTGCGGAACTTCGCTCTTTCCAAAAGGTTAACGGGTTCACCGACGGTTCGCGCCGAAAGGCGGATTTTTCGTGCCGTCAGCGTTCTTTCGGGAGAGTGCTCATGTCCCTGGTTCGTTTCCGCACCGCCGCCATCGTCCTCGCCGCCGGCCTCGGCCTGTCCGCCTGCGCCTACGACGACGGCTATGGCTACGGCCACAGCAGCGTTTCCGTCGGCTATGGCAGCGCCGGCTATTGCGATCCCTATTACGACGATTGCTATTCCGGCTACAACAGCCGTTCCTACGATCCGTGGTACGGCTGGTACGGAAATTATTATTATCCGGGCTACGGAATCTACGTCTACGACAATTATCGCCGCCCGCACCGCTGGAACGACGACCACCGCCGCTACTGGGAAAACCGCCGGAGCCGCTATGGCGGCCGCAACTGGAACGACCGGCGCTGGGAGCGCTGGGACGGCTGGGACCGCGGCGACCGGCGCGAATGGCGGCAGGACCGCGGCGAATGGCGCGAGGATCGGCGCGAGATGCGCGAAAACTATCGCGACTACCGGCAGGACCGGCGCGGCGACCGCACCGAGTTCCGTAATGAGCGCATGCAGGACCGCGAAGCCTTGCAGCGCGGCCAGGTCACTCGGGAGCAGTTCCGCCAGGACCGGCGCCAGGACCGTCGCGAGTTCCGCCGCGAAGGGCGCCAGGATCATCGCGGCCTGAGGCGCGAGAATCGGCGCGACCGAAGGAACTGACGTCGGCTGTCCCGTCATCCCGGCGGCTCCGTCATCCCGGCGAAAGCCGGGATCTCGGCCCGGATTTGCACTAGCGGCTGTGCCTGTTCTCTCTGAGGTCCCGGCTTTCGCCGGGACGACGAGAGGTTCGCCGAGTTGACGGCTAGCTCGGCCGGCGGCGGATCAGGACGATCGACGTGAACGTCAGCACCGGAACTCCGTCCTGGTTGCTGACGGTCGTCGCCGAGCGGAAGGAGCCGAGGTCGGGCTTGCTTCGCGAGGGCGTCTTATCGACGATGGTGCTTCGCACCGTCAGGGTGTCGCCGGGATAGACCGGCTTCAGCCAGCGCAGTTCGTCGACCCCGGGCGAGCCCAGCCCCGCCTGCTCGTCCTGAACGACGTAGCGGGCGATCACCGCCATCGTCATGGCGCAGGTGTGCCAACCGCTCGCCGCGAGCCGGCCGAAATGGGTCCTGGCGGCGGCCTCGTCCGACAGATGGAAGGGCTGCGGGTCGTATTTGCGGGCGAATTCCAGCACCTCCTCGCGAGTCACCTCGTAGCGGCCGAACTCGGTCTCACGCCCGATCTCCAGATCCTCGAAATAGATCATCCAACCTCCGTCATCCCGGCGAAAGCCGGGATCTGGGCACACGTGGCAGAGCCTCTTTCGCGCCGAGGTCCCGGCTTTCGCCGGGATGACGCTGGTGTCAACTATGTTGCCGCGGCGCCACTAAATGGTGTCGATTGTGTCGCCGTCGCAACATTCATCTTGCGTTCAATCCATCTATGGAAAACAACGGCTCATCGCAGCCGTTGCTGCGGTCAGGCGAGGAAAGAAGAAGACGATGTTGACGAGTGTCGAAGGCGGCCGGAGCTTCCCCCACGATCCGGCGCTGCGCGGGTTCCAGGTCCTCTACCATTCGGGCGAGGTCAACCGCTGCCCCGGCTGCGGACGCACCCACTGGTATATCGGCCGCCTCTCGGCCGAATGCGGCTTCTGCGGCACCGCTTTGGCACTCGCCGAGACCGCGCGCACCGGCGCCGGCCTGTTCGTCACGACCCATCCCGTGCGCCAGGACGTCTGGGACCAGGCGGCCTGACGTTTTCGTCTTGATTGTGAGGAAGGCGGGGCTGGTGAGCTTGCCCGTGAGTTGCGCAGGTCAGACATGATCCTGTCGAACCGCTCGGTCCGGGCGGCTCAATCGCCCTCCCCAACCGCCGGGAAGCTCAGATAGGCCAGCCGCCGCACCTCCCGCCGGCCGCGCACCACCGTGTCGAGGATCAACCCGACGCCGAAGCTCAAAAAGGCGACGATCATCATTCCGGTGACGAGGATCGCCGTCGGGAAACGTGGGACCAGCCCGGTCTCGGCATAGGTGACGATGAGCGGCGCGGCGAGGACCAGGCCGAGCGCCGCCAGGAAGGCCGCGAAGCCGCCGTAGAAGAGGACGGGGCGCTCGATCCGGAAGAGGTGGAGGATAGTCCGCATGATCCGCCAGCCGTCTCGGTAGGTGCTCAGCTTGGAGACGGAGCCTTCGGGGCGGGCGCCGTAGGCGGTCACCACCTCGGCGACCGGCATTGCCAGCTCGAGCGCATGGACGCTGATCTCCGTCTCGGTCTCGAAGCCGCGCGACAAGGCTGGGAAGCTCTTGACGAATCGGCGGGAGAAGACCCGGTATCCGGAGAAGATGTCGGTGAAGCTTCGGCCGAACAGGCCGGCGAGGATAAAGGTGAACAGCCGGTTGCCGAGGCGGTGGCCGCGGCGATACGCCTCCTCGATCTCGGACTTGCGGGCGCCGACGACCATGTCGAGCCGCTCCTCGATCAGGCGCCCGACGAGCGCCGGGGCCGCGGCCGCGTCGTAGGTCGAATCGCCGTCGGCCATCACATAGACGTCGGCCTCGATGTCGGCGAACATCCGGCGCACGACATGGCCCTTGCCCTGCATCCGCTCCTCGCGGACGAGGGCGCCGGCCGAATGGGCGACCTCGCGGGTGCGGTCGGCGCTGTTATTGTCGTAGACGTAGAGGGTCGCCGAAGGCAGCGCGGTCCGAAAGGCCGCCACGGTCTGAGCGATCGCCGCCTCCTCGTTGTAGCAAGGGAGCAGGACGGCAATTCGAAGCTTCGACTGATCCACCGGCACCCGTGCCCCCCAACCGCTTCGTCGCCCACGGCAAGCCTATCGGGCCTCAGAGACGCTTTCTCCGGGGGACGCTTAGAGAGGCCACCGCAGGCGTCAAGCCGCCGCCCCCCGCGCCGCAGTTCCACCTACTGCCGCGTCGCTTGTAATCACCCTCGCCCCATGCGAACTCAGTTCGCTAGCAACATGCGGGTGCTTGAGGTCGATGAAGGTATTCGTAAGCCATAGCTCCCGCCAAAAGCTGTTTGCACGCGAATTGATCCGACGCCTTCCCCCTTCGGTGGAGGTCTGGATCGACGAAAAAGACATACCAGTAGGTTCCAGCATAAACACGGCAATCGAAGAAGCGCTGTCTGCAGATCTTCTCGCGGTCGTCTTGGTTGTTGATTACCATTCCTCCACCTCCGCGTGGGTACGCCGCGAAGTCGAAGCCACCCTGGCAGCTGAACGAAAAACTGG
Source organism: Allosphingosinicella sp. (assembly GCA_036400035.1). GTDB lineage: Bacteria > Pseudomonadota > Alphaproteobacteria > Sphingomonadales > Sphingomonadaceae > Allosphingosinicella. The sequence goes on along the minus strand of DASWLY010000016.1, from coordinate 16 downwards.
GGCGAACCTGCTACTG
>DASWLY010000015.1:0-15137 GCA_036400035.1 Allosphingosinicella sp. | reverse complement strand
CGAGCCCCCGCGCTGGGTGATCGGGGCATCGCCGCCGCCGTCCGGCACGGGAACTCCGAACTGGCGGAAGAAATCCTCGAAGCCCGGCGGCACCTGCCGGCTTCGGCTGACCTGGACCGACTGCTTGGTCGAGATGTTGACCACGGCCGGCTGGAGCCGCGAGGCGAGATCGGCGAAGCTCATCGGAGCGCCGGCGCGCGGAGCCGCGGAGGCCATGGTGCCGGGATCGTTCTGGGCGGTCTGGGCACCGACCGGTCCCACCGTCAGCGTGGCGGCGGCGCCGCCGATGAGGATGGCGGCCGAGAGGCCATAGACGTAACGCACGATCGGAATCCTCCTAATTGCTTCGGCCCGGGCGGGCAGATCCGGGCATTGCTGCTCGATTACAATCGTATTTGGTGCCGCTGAACCGGAATTGAATAGGTGATCTCCGATTTCCTCTCCCGTCTTTCGGGAGAGGAGGGGCCCACCGCGAGGCGGTGGGAGGTGACGGTCCTGCTGGCTCGGTGCTACAGACCCTCACCTCCCAAGCTGGGCTTGGGCCCCTCCTCTCCCGCGAAAAGGGGGAGAGGGTTTTACCGCCTCTGCTACCGGTTGCGGCCCTTGAACTCCTGCAGATACTGGTTGTCCGGCGACATGATGATGCTCGAGCGGCCCTGATTCTCGCCCGGCGCGAAGGTCGTCTCGTAGCTCTGCATGGCCCGGTAGAAGGCGTAGAAATCCGGATCCTTGCCATAGGCTTCGGCATAGGTTTTCGCCGCTTCGGCGTCGGCCTCGGCCTTGATGATCTGCGCCTGCTTGTAGCCCTGGGCCCGGATCGCGCCGGCCTCCTGCTGACGGGCGGTACGCATCCGCTCGTAGGCCGAATCGAGCGGAGTGCCTTCCGGAAGGTCGGCGCGCTTGATTCGGACGTCGACGATCTCCGCGCCATATTGGCGGGCGACGCGGTCGAGAGCGCGCTCGATATTCTCCATCAGCTGCCCCCGCTCCGGGCTCAGAAGCGCGGCGAACTGCCGCTTGCCGAGCTCGTTGCGGATCGCCGAGCCGAGGATCGGCTTGAGCTGGTCGCTGACCCGCTCCTCGGTTCGGGCGGAGACGTACATCTGCAGCGGATCGACGATCCGGTAGCGCGCGAAGGCATCGACCTGGAGCCGAAGCTGGTCGGTCGAGAGCACCTGCTGGCGGTCCATCTTGACGCTGAGGATCCGCTTATCGATCCAGACGATCTGCTCCATGAAGGGCACCCGGGCGATCAGCCCGGCCCCCGTCTGGCCGAAATCGACCCCGCGGCGGTAGGCGTTGATCACCCGGTCCGGGTTGCCGAAGCGGACGATCACCGCCTGCTTCGTCTCCGGAACCGTCGCAAAGGTGCTTCCGACGAGGACGAGCAGAACGATCGCGATGAAGGCGAGGACGAGGGGGTTGCGAAGCGCCCGGCTCATCGTGCGGCTCCTTCCTGGACCTGGCGCTGGACCTGGGGCAGCGGCAGATAGGGAGTGACGCCCTCCGCCTCGACCACGGTCTTGTCGACCTTGGAGAGGACCCGCTCCATCGTCTCGTAATACATTCGGCGGCGGGTGACTTCGGGAGCCAGCTTGTACTGGGCGAAGACCTTGTCGAACGCCGCCGCGTCGCCCTGCGCTCTGGCCGTCTGCTGCTGAGCATAGGCCCGCGCCTGGTTGATGTAGGACTGCGCCTCCTGCTGCGCCGCCGACACTTCCTTGAAGGCGTTGTTGACGGTCGCGGGCGGATCCGACTGCTTGATCGCGATGCCCTCGATACGCACTCCGGCCCCGTACCGGTCGAGCACCTGCTGCATGACCAGCGACACGCGCGACTCTATGTCGCTTCGGCCGGCGCCGATCGCGTCGTCGAGGGAAACGGTGGCGAGGACGGCGCGCATCGCGCTCTCGGCGACCTCGCCGATCGTCGCTTCGGGATCGTTGATCTGGAAAAGATAGAGCTGCGGATCGCGGATCGTCCAGCGCACCGAATAAGCGACGTCGATGATGTTCTGATCGCCGGTGAGGATCAGATTCTCCTGCGAGGCATCGGGAGAGCCGACGTCCCGGGTGCGGATCTGGCTGACGTCGACCTTCTGAAGCCGCTCGATCGGCAGCGGCAGGGTCATGGCGATGCCCGAATTCACCGTCCGGCTGTACTTGCCGAACAGGGTGACGACGCCCTTTTCCTGCGGGCCTACGAGGTGGAAGGAGGTGAACAGCAGCCACAGCAGGACGAACACGCCGAGGCCGTAGAGCCAGTAGGGTCGCCCCTCCTGATGCGGGAAGCGGCCGCCGAACTTCTCGCGGCTGCGCTTGAGGAAATCGTCGATCGAGCTGACGTTGCCGCCCACGCCCGGGGTCCGGCGCTTGCGCGGCGGCTGCCCCCACGGGTTGCGCGGGCCGCCGCCGCTGCCGTCGCCGGAGCCGCCGTCGCCCGAGGGACCCCAGGGTCCGCCGCGATTTTCATTCAAACTGGCGCCGAGACGCGCGCCCCACCCGAAAAATCTTGCCATGAGGCCTTTATAGGTAGCGCACCTGCGGAAAAACAGTGGCAAGCCGAACGGCACCTCCTATCTGCGGCGGATGAGCGACGAGACGGACCCAATATCGGCCGCCCTTGCCTCCGTGACGGAGGCCCGGGGGCGAGTCGCGGCGCCGCGTTTGAGGGAGGGGGTAGCCAGTCTCGTCCTCGACGTCGGCGGCCTCTCCGCCGAGCAGCGCGCGGGGCTCGAGCGCTCCGTCCGGGCCGCTCTGGCCGGGGTGCCCGGGGTCAGCGACGTGCGGATCGCGATGACGGCGGACAAGGTCGAACGCAACATCATCGCGGTCGGCAGCGGCAAGGGCGGGGTCGGCAAGTCGACCGTGGCGGCGAACCTCGCCGTCGCCCTCGCCCGCGCCGGCCGCAGGGTCGGACTGGTCGACGCCGACATTTACGGGCCGTCCCTGCCGCGGATCATGGGGAATGCCGACCGCCCCGAGCTCGTCGAGAAGAGGATCGTCCCCGTCGACGCCTATGGGGTGAAGATGCTCTCGATCGGCCAGCTGGTCGAGCCGGGCACCGCCTTGGCCTGGCGCGGCCCGATGATCGCCAGCGCGCTGGGCCAGCTCATGGACGGAGACTGGGACGATCGCGAGCTGATGATAGTCGATCTGCCGCCCGGGACGGGCGACATCCAGATGTCGCTCATCCAGAAATGGAAGCCGGCCGGTGCGGTCATCGTCTCCACTCCGCAGGACCTCGCCTTGATCGACGCCACCCGCGCCATCGACCTGTTCCGCAAGATGAACGTTCCGCTGCTCGGCCTGGTCGAGAACATGTCCGGCTATGCCTGCCCCCATTGCGGCGAGATTTCCGACCCGTTCGGCGCCGGCGGAGCCGAGGCGGCGGCCAAGGTCATGTCGATACCCTTCCTCGGCCGTATTCCCCTCACCCTCTCCATCCGCCGCGATTCGGACGCGGGGCTGCCGCCCGCGGCGGGCGACGGACCCGAGGCGGCCGCCTTCGCCTCCATCGCCGATCGGCTGATGGAGCGGATTGCCGCGAGGTAGGTTGTCCCGTCATCCCGGCCTCCCTCGTCATCCCGGCGAAAGCCGGGATCTCGTGGAGGAGAGGCTCCGGCGCCTTTCACCCCACGAGACCCCGGCTTTCGCCGGGGCGACGAAATGAACGCCGACGAGACCCCGGCTTCCGCCGGGGCGACGGATATCAACCCCGGCTTCCGCCGGGGCGACGGAGATGGAAATGCCCCTCACCCGCGACGAAGACCTATACGAGCTGCTCGCCTCCACCCGGACGATCGCGATGATCGGCGCCTCCGACCGGCCCGACCGGCCGAGCTACGGCGTGATGAGCTTCCTTCAGGACCACGGCTATCGGGTCCTGCCGGTGAACCCGCAGATCACGGGGGAGCATGTCCACGGGGAATATGTCTGGCGCGAGCTCGCCCAGATCGGCGAGCCGATCGACCTCGTCGACATCTTCCGGCGTCCCCAGGCCGCCGGCGAGGCGGTCGACGAGGCGATAGCCGCCGGGGCCAAGGCGGTCTGGCTCCAGATCGGCGTGATCAACGCGGAAGCCGCCGCCCGCGCCGAAGCGGCCGGCCTCAAGGTGGTGATGAACCGCTGCCCCAAGATCGACATCCCGCGCTTGCGAGTGCCGAGGATAGGCTAGCTCCCCGTCATCCCGGCGAAAGCCGGGATCTCGTGGAGAAGGACCGTGCCCTAATGACCCGAGATCCCGGCTTTCGCCGGGATGACGGGCGGGCCTGCCGCGAACCGCGTGCCCTGCCGCTGCGACCTGGAGCCGCCCAGCAGCCGAACGCGGCGGTTCGGGAAATCGACCGAAACCCGGTCGAACAGCCGAAGCGCGTCCATGCCCAGGAGGAGCGCCGGCTTTTTCGACAGGCCGAGCTTGGCGAAGGGGTGCACGTCGGCGAACGCGACCGGCATGTCCCTGATGTCGATTCCGCCGAGGCGGATCCGCTTCACCGTCGTCTGGTCCGCCGGCATCTGGCCGCCGGTCACGCTCTGAAGCATGATCGGCGCGGTCGTCCGCAGCCGCCCCTTTTCCTCGAGCTTGCGCCGGAGAACGTTGTTGGCGACCGTGGTCTGCGCACCTGTGTCGAGGATCACCCAGACCTTCTGCCCGTCGACGGACGCGTCGACGAGCATGAGGTGGCCGAGCCGGTTGCGGGCGGTGACGACGATCGTGTCCGAAGGCCAGGATTCCTCCCGCCTGTGGCTTGGCACCACGGTCATCTGCTCGCGCAGGAAGTCGAAGGAGACGCGCTGCGACTGCAGCGAATCGACGCCCAATATCCCCTCGGCGCCGATATGCCTCCGCAGGAGCGCGGGAGCGTTGATGCCGCGCACGCTCCTGCCGCCCACTTCCAGCGCCGGAATAAGGACGGTCCGGATCTGACTGACCTCGGTCATGCTGTGCAGCCGGGCGCGGGCGCCGAGGCCAAGTCGAAGGTCGTTCGCCAACTCCTGAGCGATCGAGGTCCGCTCGGCACCGGTGTCCACGACGAAATCGAACGGGCCGTGCTCGCCGATGGTGACCGGCACGGTCATCCTCGCCCAGCGATCCTGGCCGGTGCCGAGCACCGTCTCCTGCTCTTCCGGCGAGGCCGGCGCCGCCGGCTGTCCCTGGCCGCTGAGCGGCGCGACGCCGACGCAGGCGAACGCCGCGACGGGTAATATGAGCAGCCGAAGCTTCATGGACCATCCTCCCTGGCGCCCCTCATAGCAGGTGCGGGACCGGAGCGGAAACGGGCGCTGCGAAGAGCTCGGAGGCAAAGTCCCTCCCCTTCAGGGGAGGGGCTAAACGCCTCAGACCAGGTCCATCGCTCGCTCGCGCAGCCGCTCGACCGCGGCGGCATGGATGGCGGGGGTCGCGACGAGCATTCCGAACGCCTCGCCGCTGGCGCTGTTGAAGGCGAGCGGCTGGCCGAGCGCCCCGGTCACCGTCGCGCCCGCTTCGGCGGCGATCAGCGCGGCCGCCGCGATGTCCCACTCGAAGCCCCATCTGAGCGTCGCGACCAGATCCGCCTCGCCCGAAGCGACCAGGGCGATCCTCAGTGCGATCGAATTGGGCCGGGCGACGGCGACGAGGTCCCCGTCCGCCTCGGGCAGCTGGTCGGCCGGCACCCGGGCCCCGGCCAGGTCGCTCCTGCCGCTGACCCTTAGCCGTTCGCCGTTGCGCCAGGCGCCGCGGCCCTTCTGCGCCGTCCAATGCTCGCCGCGCGCGGGCGCATCGAGGACTCCGATCAGCGGCGCGCGCTCCTCGACCAGCGCCACCGATACGCACCAGCCGGGTCGTCCGCGCAGATAGTCGCGGGTGCCGTCGATCGGGTCGACCACCCAGAGACGCGTCCGCTCCATCCGGTCCGACGAGTCGAGAGTCTCCTCCGACAGCCAGCCCGCGTCCGGGTCGAGCTCGGTCAGCCGTTGGCGAAGGAAGGCATCGACCTCCAGATCGATTTCGCAGACGGGGCTCCCCGAGGACTTCTCCCAGCGCCGGAAGTCGGTGCCGCGGCGGCCCGCCGCGATCCGTCCCGCCTCGCGAACGATGGCGGAGACCGCCTCAAGCACCGGCCACCATCATCCCGTCGATCCGGAGCGTCGGCACATTGGCGGTGTAGCGGAAGTCGAGATCGTCCGCCGGGACGAGGTTCGCGAACATGTCGAGCAGATTGCCGGCGATGGTGATCTCGGCGACCGGTGCGCCGAGCTTGCCCCGTTCGATGATGAAGCCCGAGGCGCCCCGGCTATAATCCCCCGTCACCGGGTTCACGCCCTGGCCGATCAGCTGGGTGACGTAGACCCCGCGCTCCACCTCGCCGATCAGCTGCTCGGCGCTCACGGCTCCGGGCTCCATATAAACGTTGGTGACGCCGACGCCCGGCGCGCCGCCGGCGCTGCGCGAGGCATGGCCGGTCGGCGCCCGCCCGAGCTGCCGGGCCGACGCGCTGTCGAGCAGCCAGCCGGTGAGCCGCCCAGCCTCGACGAGGTTGGAGGGCCGGGTCGGGAGTCCCTCCCCGTCGAACGGCTTGGAGCGGAGGCCGCGGCGCCGGTGCGGATCGTCGCGCACGGTGACGTTCTCGGCGAACAGCCGTTCCCCCTCCTTGTCGAGCAGGAAGCTCGTCCCCCGGGTGATGGAGGGGCCGCCGATCGCGCTCGCCAAATAGCCCAGCAGCGAGTTGCCGACCCTGGGCGCGAAGAGCACCGGCATCGTCCCGCTGGGCAGCTTGTCCGGCCGAAGCCGCGCCACCGCCCGCTCCGCGGCCAGGCGGCCGAGCGCCTCCGGGTCGTCGAGCTCGGCATAATGGCGGACTCCGTGATAGGCGAAATCGCGCTGCATCTCGCCGCCGGCGCCGGCGATGAAGCTGGCCGAGGACGAATAGCCGCTGGTCGAATAGCCGCGGCAGAAGCCGTGGCTCGTGGCGATGGCGATGACGGTTCGGCCGGCGCTTACCCCCGCCCCTTCGCTGTTGGTGATCCCGGCGACGCTCCTCCCGGCTTCCTCGAGGACGAGCGACCGGGCCTTGAGCTCCACCGGGGAAGGATCGGCGCCGTCGTCGCCCTCGACGTCGGGGCCGTCCTCCCGCATCAGCCGCTCCTCGGGCGCGAGGCCCGCCCAGGGGTCCTCCGGCGCCTCGCGCGCCATCGCCGCCGCCCGCTCGACGAGGGCCGCGAGGGCGTCGTCCGACAGGTCGGACGAGGAGACCGTGGCCGAACGGCTGCCGGTGAAGAAGCGAAGTCCGATCGATTCGCCCTCCGCCCGGGCCACGTCTTCAAGTTCGCCGAGACGCACCTGCACGCTGGTCGACGCATCGGCATAATAAAGGACGTCGGCGGCGTCGGCCCCGGCGCGCGCGGCGCGCTCGACCAGCGCGGCGGCGCGCGCCTCGGCTTCTGGAATGCTCAGCATCCGCCGCACGTAGGGCGGATGGTCCTCTAAATCTAGGAGGCGAAATACAGGAGGCGAAACTAGGAGGTGCCGACGACGAGGCAGGCGAGGAAGAGGATCAGGCCCGCCGTCCGGTTCGACCGGAACTTCGCCAGGGCGTCGCCGCCGTCGTCCGGCCTGAGGGTCGCCACCTGCCAGCCCAGCTGAGCGGCGACGGGGAGCAAGGCGATCAGGGCGAGCCCGTCCGGCCGCACCCGCCACAGCGCCAAAGCCCACAAGCTCAGCGCGATCAGGTAGAACATCGCCACCCCGGCCCGCGCATGCCCTCCAAGGGCGAGCGCCGAGGATTTGATCCCGACCAACGCATCGTCCTCCCGATCCTGAAGCGCGTAGATCGTGTCGTAGCCGATCACCCAGAATATCGATCCCGCCCACAGGATGAAGGCGGTCGGATCGAGCTCGCCGCGCACCGCCGCCCAGCCGACCGGCGCCCCCCAGGAGAAAACGAGGCCGAGCCACGCCTGGGGCCACCAGGTGATCCGCTTCATGAACGGATAAAGGGCGACCGGGCCGAGGCTTGCGATCGCGACGATCTGCGCCGTCCGCCCGAGCTGCAGAAGCACGAGCAGCCCGAGCAGGCAGAGCGCCGCAAGCAGGATCCGGGCGCCCCTGAGGCTGGCCCGCCCACTCGCCAGCGGCCGAAGCCGGGTTCGCTCCACCCTGGCGTCGAGATCCCGGTCGACAATGTCGTTCCAGACGCAGCCGGCGCTTCGCATTGCCCAGGCGCCGAGCGCCAGCCACAGGAGAAGCATGCGGTCCGGCCCCATGCCGGCCAGCGCCACGCTCCAGGCGCAGGGCCAGAAGAGCAGCGACACCCCGATCGGCCGGTCGAGACGCATCAGCGAAGCGTAGGGCCTAAGCGGCCCGGGCAGCGCTCCGATCAGGCCGCGCCGTTCGGAGTCGGGAACGATATCGAGCGTGTTCGCGTCAGTCACGAGCCCGCACCTACCCTTTCGTCGCGAGCCAAGTCGAGAGGCGCGGGAACTGAGCCCGTCATGCCGGATTTGATCCGGCCTCCACCTTCTTCTTCCATGACCCGAGCCTGGAGAAGGTGGACTCCGGACCGAGTCCGGGGTGACGGCTTCGAATCCCGCGCGTACTGGAAAAACATGCCCGCAACCCCCGCCTGGCCTCCGTCGAGCCTGCCACGCCTGTTCGTGGAGCAGCCGCTGACCCACGGCGCGGTGCTGACGCTGGACGGCCCGCCCGCCAACTACCTCGCCAACGTCCTGCGCCTCGGTCCGGGCGCCGGGGTGAAGCTGTTCGACGACCGTACAGGCGAGTGGCTTGCCGAGATAAAAGACGCCGGCAAGAAAAGGATTACCCTTTCCATCACCCGCCACCTGCGCGAACGCGAGCCGGTCCCCGACCTCTGGCTCCTCTTCGCTCCGATCAAGCGCGGCCGGATCGACTGGCTGGTCGAAAAGGCGACCGAGCTCGGCGTCGCACGCCTCGTTCCGGTCCTCACCCGCCGAACTGTCGTCGACCGGCTCAACCTCGATCGCCTCCGCGCCCATATCGTGGAGGCCGCCGAGCAGTGCGAGCGCACCGCCCTCACCGAGCTGGCGGAGCCCCGGAAGCTCGATGGCCTCCTCGCCGAATGGCCGGCGGAGCGCACCTTGTTCTTCGCCGACGAAGCGGGCGGCGAGCCGCTCGCCGCCGCCCCCGGCCCAGCGGCCATCCTGATCGGCCCCGAAGGCGGCTTCACCGACGACGAACGGGCCGCGATCCGCGCCTTGCCGCGGGCGCGGCCGGTCAGCCTCGGCCCGCGCATCCTGCGCGCCGACACCGCCGCTTTGGCCGCGGTGGCTTTGTGGATGGGCGCGGCGGGCGACTGGGCAACGTCATCCCGGGCTTGACCCGGGGCCATGACCACGGCCCTCGCCGAACAGGCTACGCCCGTGCTCATGGATTCCCGCTTTCGCCGGAATGACGACATTGATCCATTCCGGTTTCGTTCGGCAACGGGAAGAGGCTGGCGGGTTTTCGCGACGGGAGCTAGAGGGCGACAATGACGACCCGGACCGAAACCGCGCGCGCGGACCCGCCCATCGAGAGCCGCGAGGACCTGCTCGCGCCGTTCGCGCGCGGCGAGAAGCCGGAGGCGGCGTGGCGGATCGGCACCGAGCATGAGAAGTTCGTCTACCGCCGCGACGATCATCGCGCGCCCTCCTATGACGAGCCCGGCGGAATCCGCGACCTGCTCGCGGCGCTGACCGAATATGGCTGGAAGCCGGTCGAGGAAGGCGGCAAGGTCATCGCGCTCTCCGGCAAGGACGGGAACGTCAGCCTCGAGCCGGCCGGGCAGCTCGAGCTGTCCGGCGCGGCGCTCGAGAACCTGCACCAGACCTGCGCCGAGGCCGGCCGCCACCTCGACCAGGTGAAGAAGGTGGGCGACAAGCTCGGCCTCGGCTTCCTCGGGCTCGGAATGTGGCCGGACAAGACGCGTGACGAGCTGCCGCGAATGCCCAAGGGCCGCTACGAGATCATGCTCCGCCACATGCCCCGGGTCGGCAGCCTCGGCCTCGACATGATGCTTCGGACCTGCACCATCCAGGTCAATCTGGACTATAGCTCCGAAGCGGACATGGCGCAGAAATTCCGGGTCGGCCTCGCCTTGCAGCCGCTCGCCACCGCCCTCTTCGCCAATTCCCCCTTCACCGAAGGCCGCCCCAACGGCTTCCTCTCCTTCCGAAGCCACATCTGGTCCGACACCGACGGCGCGCGCACCGGGATGCTTCCCTTCGTCTTCGAGGACGGCTTCGGCTACGAGCGCTATCTCGACTACGCGCTCGATGTGCCGATGTACTTCGTCTACCGCGACGGCCGCTACATCGACGCCGCCGGCCTCTCCTTCCGCGACTTCCTGAAGGGCGAGCTCGCGGTGCTGCCGGGCGAGAAGCCCCGCCTCTCCGACTGGACCGACCACCTTTCCACCGCCTTTCCGGAGGTGCGCCTGAAGAGCTTCCTCGAGATGCGCGGCGCCGACGGCGGGCGCTGGAGCAAGATCTGCGCGCTCCCCGCTTTGTGGGTCGGCCTGCTCTACGACCAGGCCGCGCTCGACGCCTCCTGGGACGAGGTGAAGTCCTGGTCGATCGAGGAACGCCAGCGCCTGCGCGACGAGGTCCCCAGGCTCGGCCTCGCCGCCCGCACCCCCTCGGGCGAGCCGCTGCGCGCTCTCGCCGGCCGGGTCCTCGCCATCGCCGAAGCCGGCCTCAACGCCCGTGCCCGCCTCAACCAGGCCGGCGACAACGAGAGCGGTTTCCTCGACCCTCTGCGCGAGATCGTCTCCCGGGGCACCACGCCCGCCGAGATGCTGCTCGAACGCTATCGCGGCGAGTGGGGCGGAGACGTCTCGCGGATCTACGACGAGATGAGCTTCTGAAGACCTGGCACCCGTCATTGCGAGCGTAGCGAAGCGATCCAGTGCTGCGTATGACGCGGGCGGCGTGACTGGATTGCTTCGTCGCCGCGCTCCTCGCAATGACGGCTCGTGCCGACCACGCCTGGAGTAGTTGAAATGACCGAGCGACGTACCTTCTACCCGCCTGTCGAGCCTTATGAGAGCGGCCGGCTCGACGTCGGCGACGGCCACAGCCTCTATTGGGAGCGTTGCGGGAGGAAGGGCGCGAAGCCGGTCGTCTTCCTCCATGGCGGCCCCGGCGCCGGGTGCAGCGCCAACCACCGCCGCCAGTTCGATCCCGCGCGCTACGACATCCTCCTCTTCGACCAGCGCGGCTGCGGCCGCTCCACCCCGCACGCCTCCCTCGACGCCAACACCACCTGGCACCTGGTGGAGGACATCGAGCGGCTGCGCGAGCAGGCGGGCCACGAAAGCTGGATGGTGTTCGGCGGCTCCTGGGGCTCGACGCTGGCGCTCGCTTATGCGCAGACCCATCCCGAACGGGTCACCGAGCTGGTGCTGCGCGGGATCTTCACTTTCCGGCGGAACGAGCTCGACTGGCTCTACCGCTACGGCGCCTCCGAAGTTCACCCGGACAAGTGGCGCGACTTCCTCGCGCCGATACCGGAAGCGGAACGCGGCGACCTGGTGACGGCCTATCAGCGGCGGCTTACCGATCCCGATCCGGCCACCCGGCTCGCCGCCGCGAAGGCGTGGAGCCAGTGGGAGGCGGAGACCGTCACCCTCCTCCCCAGCCCCGATACCATCGCTCATCACACCAGCGACGATTTCGCCGTCGCCATCGCTCGGATCGAGAACCATTATATGGTCCATCGCGGCTGGCTCGAGGAAGGCCAGCTGATCGCCGGCGCCGGGCGGCTGAAGGGAATTCCGGGCGTGATCGTCCAGGGCCGCTACGACATGTGCACCCCGCCCGCGGCCGCCTGGGACCTGCACGAGGCGTGGCCCGAGGCGAAGCTCGAGATCGTTCACGGCGGCCATCTGTTCAGCGAGCCGGAGGTGCTGGACGGGCTGATCCGGGCGTCGGACGCGTTCGCGGGCTGATCGTCATTGCGAGCGAAGCGAAGCAATCCAGCGCGGCGCCTCCGCCTACTGGATTGCTTCGTCGCTGCGCTCCTCGCAATGACGGCTACAGCCCCGGCTTATACCTCCGCTCGGTGTGCCCCTTGAGCTGCTCGGGATAGAAATAGACCTCGCGCAGATTGCCCGTCGCGTAGCGGCCGGCCTGGTCGTTGAAGTGCGGCGAGGCCGGATTCCCGCTCTCGCCGCCCGCCGTCACCGCCCGGGCGCGGACCTTCGGCCCGAACTCGACCACCGCGACGAAGCTGTTGCCGCTCGTCCCGTACCAGCGCTTCGAGCCGTTGCGCGGCGCCGCCCCGAAGGAAGCCAGCGAGCCCCAGCGGCCGGAGGTGAAGGCGACGGGGAGGCTGGGCGCCGCATCGGAGAAGGGATGGGCAATGTCGCCGGTAAGGCGCTGGAACCGGTTCACTTCGCCCCACGGCACGTTCCACCGCCCGAAGTCGCTCCGGAGGCGGTCCATCGCCTGCTCGAGCGCCTCGAGCTTGCGCCGCGCGGGCAGCCTGCCGATGGTGGACACCGTCTCGCCCAGCGGCAGGCCCGCCTTGCGCGCCTCCTCGTAGAGCGGCTCGGCCCAGAACATCGCCAGGGTCGTCGGCACGGAATCCTCGCCCCATCGATAGTCCCACCTGCCGAGGAAATCGATCGGGCGCATGAGCTTGGCCTTCAGGCGGTTGTCGCCCTTGAGCGATTTCCACGCCTCGACCAGTCCGGGGATCAGCTCGGCGAAGGCCGGCTGGTACGGATCGTAGGCGGCGTCGCGCAGGCCTTCCAGGGTAAGCTGCCTCTTCTCCTGAAGCACCCGAATTGCGGCAAGGCCTCGGTGGTTCTCGCCGAACGTGTCCATGTAGCGCGGGAAATCGCGCGGCTTCGGGCTGTTCGGCCCGGCCGCCGAATAGGGCCAGTTGTTGGTGTTCTGGATCCAGCCGTTCGGCGGGTTCAGGACCCTGGGCGAATCCGCAAGGGCGTGGAGGCCGCGCCAGTCGGTGCGCGGATCGCTGCCGTCCACGGGCCTGGTATAGTCGAAGCGGTCGTCGCGCACCGGGATGAAGTGCGGGTGGTGGTAGGCGATGTTCCCTTCGGCGTCGGCGAAGATGGTGTTGTTCGACGAGTTCGCCTTCAGCTCCGCGACCTTGAGGAAGCTGTCATGATCGCTCACCTTGGTTCGGAGGAACGATTGCTGAAGCGCTTCCACCGGCTTGTGCATCATCGCGAAGGCGACCCACTTGCCGCCGGCCTCGCGCACGATCGGGCCGTGATGGGTGCGATAGGTCTCGAAGCTTCGGCTGGCCATGCCGCCGTCGGCCTGGCGATAGGGAATTGTCACCGTCTTGGTTTCCACCGGCCTCAGCGCGTTGCCGTAGCGGTAGAAGAGAGCCCCCTCCTTCCGCTCCACGGTCTCGAGGAACTCGTCGACCACGTCGACCCCGCTCGACGTGTGCATCCACCCGGCGCGCTCGTTGAAGCCCTGGTAGATGAAGAACTGGCCCCAGGTCGCCGCGCCATAGGCGTTCAGCCCTTCGTCGCTCGCCACCTGAAGCTCGGAGCGGAAGAAGAAGCTGGTATGCGGGTTGATCAGCAGCAAAGCGCGGCCTTCGGCGCTCCTGGCCGGAGCGATCGCGAACCCGTTGGAACCGCGCGGCTCGTTGTCATGCTCGTCGCCCCAGCGAAGGCTGGGGCCCCGTGGGGTGAATACCTCCGCGCCTTTCACTCCCTGAGATCCCAGCCTTCGCTGGGATGACGAGGCGAGGCCCCCTCCCCGCTTCGAGTAGAAAGCCTCCAGCGCCTTCAGGTCGATCCGCTCGATGTCACCGCCGATGCTGCCCTCGCTGAAGCTCAGCGCCATCCAGGGTTCGAAGCGGGCGATGACCCGGGGGCGCACGTCGGGATGCGTCGCCAGATAATGATTCAGGCCGCCGGCCCACGCCTCCATCAGCCGCTTCAGCCAAGGCGGGCTCGACGCGTACCGCGCCCGCAGATCGTCGGGATCCATGTAGAGCCTGGCCCGAAGGTCCGCCCAGATCGCCTTCTCCCCTTCCGCCTCGGCGGTTCGGCCGAGCGCGGTGAGGTAGTTGGTCTCCACGCGGTTGAAATCGTCTTCGGCCTGCGCGTAGATCATCCCGAAGACGGCGTCGGCGTCGCTCCTCCCCCGGACATGGGCGATCCCCCAATCGTCGCGAACGATCGTCACCCTTTCCGCCTGCGCCCGCCAGCGGGCCAATTCGGGATTGGCGGCGGGCGCGGTGGCGCAGGCGCCGAGGAAGAGGAAAGCGGCGAGGAGGAAGCGCATGGCTCCGGCTACGCTCCGTCAGCGAAGGCCGCAAGGCGTCAGTGGCGCGCCCCAGCGCGTCGATCGCCTGCGTGGAGCCGAGCACGATCCGCCAGCGGCGCCTCCGTCTCCCGCCGCGAAGCGGGCTTATCCTTTTTCTGCCTTGTCCCTTTGCGTCTTCGTGTCTTCCCTTAAGAAAGTAAGGCACGTCGTCTGAAGGATAGCGCCGGATGCTCGGCGCCCGCCCGCGCCTTGCACTCGGCCGGGCTTCATCGCCTGTCGGTCCAGGCGCTCCGGCACCCTGTTCAGGGAAAACACGAAGACACGAAGGGACGAGGGAGGAGAGGATCCGTCATCCCGGCGCAAGCCGGGATCCGGTGGAGACCCGCGCCTTTTCCGTCCCGGGGTCCCGGCTTTCGCCGGGATGACGGGAGGGGGCGGCGAGTCCGGTTGAAGAACCACCGTCATCCCGGCGAAAGCCGGGATCTGGTGGAGACCCGCGGCAACTTCTTGTCCTGGGATCCCGGCTTCCGCCGGGATGACGGGGGTTAGGGGGCCGCGGCGCCTTTTTCGTCCTGGGATCCCGGCTTTCGCCGGGATGACGGGAGGGGCGGCGAGTCCGGTTGAAGAATGCACGTCATCCCGGCGGAAGCCGGGATCTGGTGGAGACCCGCGCCTTTTCCGGCCTGGGATCCCGGCTTTCGCCGGGATGACGGGGGTTAGGGGCCGCGGCGCCTTCTTGTCCTGGGATCCCGGCTTTCGCCGGGATGACGCAGCGGGGGCGTGCGGGTGCCTCCGTTGCCGGATGAAGGAAGAAGCGGCCGGCGCGTCCTTGCCACGGGCACCCGGGGCTGGACGACTTGTGCGTGCTTTCGCTCGTTGGTCGAAAGC
>DASWLY010000014.1:0-9281 GCA_036400035.1 Allosphingosinicella sp. | reverse complement strand
GGTGAGGTCGTAATCGTACAGGCTGGTCCCCGGATTCCCGTAGAGGGTGTTGGTGCCCGCGAGCAGCGAGATGTTCTCGATTTCGGTGACCGAGCCGTCGAGGATGAGCCCGCCGCTATAATCGCCCTGAAGGACGATCGTGTCGGAGCCCGAGCCGCCGTTGACGTTGTCGTCCGCGGTCAGTGCTCCGCCGAAGTAGAAGATATCGTTCCCGCCGAGGCCGCTGACCGTGTCGTCGCCGCCCTGGCTGAGGTTGAACGTGTCGGCTCCCTCGGTCCCGACCAGAGTCTCGGACAGGCTGCGGAAGTCGAACGATGCGACGGCCGGATCGTGGTCCGACAAGGCCGGGCTCGCGTTCGCGCCGGTGCCGAAGCCGCTATAGCCGGTGTTGACGTGGACCACGTCATAGCCGGCGACGGCGCTGAGCATGCCGTTGACCAATATATGGTCGAGCGTCTGGCTGCGGCCGTCGAAGGTGTAGCTGTAGCGCTCCGCCTCGGTCAGCTCGGTGACGGTAAGGTTGTCGAAGCGGGCGCCGCCGACCCGGGCGGTGCCGTCGGGCAGGACGTAGCCGGTGGCGACCTCCAACGGGCGGTAGAAGTAGAAGTCGTTATAGTCGCCGCCGCTGACGACGCCCGCGCCCGCCGAGTTCGTCTCGATGAGGTTGAGCATCGTGTAGATGTCGTTCGCCACCGCGTTGCGCTGGGCGAAATCGCTGTTGGCGGGCTGGCCGGCCTCGAGATTCTGGTTGAACTGCCAGAAATTGCCGGAGCCCGACTTTGCGGGAAGGTGGTTGGCCGCGACGAACACGGTCTGGCCGTGGAAGGTGAACTGGGCGAGCAGCGACTTGCGGGTCCCCGACCAGTCGGCGGTGTTGATCTCGCCGGCGATCATGTCGTCGGAGAAAAGGATACGGTCGCCGGCGTCGCGGACGCCGTCGCCGATCCGGTCGGTGAACTGACGGCGCTCGGCGAGGGTCGCGTCCGGCGCGAGGTCGCCGAGCTGGACGCGGTTGGTGTCGTAGAGGAATCCCACCCGGATGTTGCCGCCCGGCTCGCCGCCCTCGGAATTGTTGACCGGTTCCTGGTCCACCCACTGGTAACGGGCGCCCGGCACCGCGGCGTTGAGCGCGTCGACCAGCATCTGCCAGCTCGTCGAAGCGTCGGTCGTGCCCTGCGCGGCGCCGTTATTGTCCTGCATCTCCTCGATGATGACGATGTCGGGCGAGTTCATGTTGTTGGCGATGATGCTCGCCAGCGCGGCGAAGCGGGCCGCTCCGTCGCCCGGATCGAGATTCTCGACGTTGAAGGTCGCGACGGTGAGGGCCCGGTCGTCATTGCCGAGCGTGGTCGTCTCGCGCGCCGGCACGGTATCCTGATAGGATTCCGGATTGATGTTGGTGACGAAAAGCTTGCGGTCGGTGAAGTCGAATTCGACGATTCCGGTGACGTCGCCCAGGCCGTCGCCCATCGACATCTTGTCGAGCTGGCCGGCCGGATAGGGGTTGGCGAAACCGGAGAAATCGAGCTCGATGATGTCCGGATTGGTGTCGCCGTCATGGACGTGGCGACCGCCGTGGATCGTTGCGTCGTCCGAGTCGGCCGTGTCCGGCGGCGAGAGCGGCGGATCGCCGGCGATCGTGTAGCCGCCGCGCGAGTTGATCTGATCGGCGTCGGCGTGAACGCGCGAATAGGCCTGGAAGATCGGGTCTCCGCCCGACGTCGAGACGAAGCCGTCGGCGACCACCATATCGGGGATCGTGACCAGCATCCCCTCGACCGTCTCGAAGAAGGAGAGGGCATAGCGATCCGCGTCGAACGTGTCGCCGGGGCCGTCCGCGGAGTCCGTATAATCCGGAGTGACTCCGGTCAGGATCGAGTTCGGGATCGGACGCGACGAGTCGAGCACGAGGACCGGGAGAGCGTTGCCCGAGCTGTTGATCGAGAAGCCGGTCATGTTGACCAGCACCGTCCGAGGCATGGTCTGGAATGCCTGATATTCCATGACCTGGGCGCTCAGGGTGACGATGTCGCCGACCCGCAGGCCCGGGGCGGCGGTGGCGAGATCGCTGCCGGCGCCGGCATCGTTGCGGGTCATCACGAAGATGCCTTCCGAGGTCAGCGGATTGGAATCCCAGTCGCTGAATTGCTCGGTGAGGTAGAAGCCCTGGCGCGGGCCGTCGCCGTCGACCGCGGTGACGACCGCCTGGATGGTCACGACCGTCTCCGAGGCGATGTTGAAGCCGTTCTTGGCTTCGGCGGCGAGGATCGGGCTGTAATAGGATGAGCCCTGGATCTGATGGATATAGATCAGGTCGTCGTTGGCGATGATTCCGGTGCCGCCATTGTCGGCGATGACGGCGAAACCGGTCGGATTGGAAAGCAGGACCGCGAAGGTCTCGCTGAACTCGCCCTGGGTATCGCCGTTGACGGTGACCTCGACCGTCTTGCTGATCTCGCCGGCCGCGAAGCTCAGGGTCCCGGACGTGGCGACGAAGTCGGTGCCCGAGGTCGCCGTTCCGGGGTCGGTGGCGTAGTCGACGGTGAAAGCGCCGGTGCCGCCGGTACGGGTGACGGTGAAGGAAAAGACGCTGGTTCCGGAATTGCCCTCCGGCTGGCTGACGTCGGAGATCGTGACGGTCGGCGCCGGGCCATCGTCGTTGACGATCGTGCCCGTCGCCGAAGCGTCGGCGAGCGTGCCGCCCGTCGCGTTGGAGAGCGTGACCGTGAAGCCCTCGTCGGCTTCGGGGTTGGAGTCGGCCAGCAGGTCCAGAGTGATCGTCTTGCTGGACTCGCCGGCGGCGAAGCTCACCTGGCCGGTCAGCGGCTGGGCGGCGGCGAAGTCGCCGGCGCCCGCGCTGAAGCTTCCGCTGCCGAACGTCACGGCATAGTCCGCCGTCGAAGCGCCCGACGTATCGCCGGTTCGGGTGACGGTGAAGACGATGGCGCTGGAGCCGCCCGTGCCTTCATAGGCGGCGGTGTCGGCGATCGACAGGGTGGCGCCGGCGGACGCGCTCGAGACGACGATGTCGTCGATCCCGACCCACTCGTCGCTTCCGTTCGCATTGGTGGTGAGGATCCGGATCTCGAGCGTGGGCGAATTGTCGGCGCCGGCGGGCAGGACGACGTCGAGCGCCGTCGTCTGGGTGGCGCTTCCGCCGGTGGTCACATCGGCGAAATAGCCGCCGGGGACGTTGGTCCAGGCCGAGCCCGGGCTGGTCCGATACTGGACGTTGATCTGCTGCGAGGCGTTGTCCGTGCCTCCGTCGAGGTCGCGCAAGGTGGCCTGGAGGCGGACGGCGCTTCGCCCGGTCGAGTCCATGTAGAGGACCAGGCTTGGAGCGTCGGCCGTTCCCGAGCCCTGGATTCCGACCGTGGGATTGGCGATCTGGAACTCGGCGACTCCGCCCGACGTGTTGCCGGTGGTGTTCTGGTTGGCGATGACGTCGACCGCGCCGAGCGCGGGCCCGGTGACGGTCGTGGCGTCCACGCCGGTCGGCGACCCGGTGTCGATGTCGCCGAGATAGCCGACGATGAAGGGCACTGCGCTCCAATCGTCGTTGGTGGTGATCAGGTTGGTATTGCTCCAATCCTGGGAGAAACTGCCGGAGGCCAGCGAGTAATAACCGCCGCCGCCCTCATTGTCGGTGATGGTGGCGGTACCGCTCGAATCGCCGAGCGTCGCGCCGGTGGGGTTGGCGAGGGTCAGGGTGAAGGCCTCGGCGCTCTCCGGGCGGGTGTCGCCGATGACGGGCACCGAGACGGTCTTCGAGGTCTCGCCGGCGGCGAAGCTCAGCTGGCCGCTGGTCGCGACGTAATCGGAGCCCGCGACCGCGGTTCCGTCGGCGGTCGAATAGTCGATCGTGACCGGTCCGGTCGGGGCGAAGGACAGGCTGATCGTGAAGTTGACGTAGCTGACGCCGCTATTGCCCTCGGTGATCGCCGCGTCGCTCACCGAAGCCACCGGGGTGGGCGGCTGGTCGTTGTTGAGGATCGTTCCGGTGCCCTGGCCGTCGCCGACCGTGGCGTTGACGACATTGGTGACGTTGACGAGGAACATCTCGTCCGGCTCCACCGCCGTGTCGCCGTTGACGGTGACGTCGAACGTGTAGCTGGTCAGGCCCGCGGCGATGGTCTGGCCGGTCAGGGTGCGGCCGACATAGTCGCCGTCCGCAGTCGTCGCGCTGTCGTCGGCGGTAGCGATGTCGAAGGTCACGCCCCCGGTCGGCGCCGGCCGGTCGAGGCTGACGGTGAAGGTGTAGGTGACCGTGCCCGAATCGCCCTCCGTCGAGGAGACGTTGGCGATCGACAGGACCGGAGTGTCGTCATTGGTGATGTTGCCGGTCGCGGTCGCGTTGGCGCCGATCGTCGCGGTGACGGCGGCGTCGCTGTTGCTGACGCTGGTGAGCGTGAGCTGGAACGATTCGTTGGACTCGATGACGGTGTCGCCGTTGATGCTGACGGTGACGGTCGCGCTGGACTGCCCCGCGGCGATCGAGCCGCTGAACGTGGTCGGGGCGACTCCGCCGGTGAAATCGGCCGCGTCGGTGGTCCCGCCGGCGATGGTTCCGGAGAAGTCGAGGGTCCCGGTCGTCCCGCCCGTGCGAGTCACCGTGAAGGTGTAGGTCGTCGCTCCGGAATTGCCTTCCGCGAGCGTGACGGAAGCCGGGTCGAAGACCAAGGTCTGGCTCTCGCCGGCCGCGGCCGTGACCGGAGTCAGCGAAAAGTCGTCGATGGCGAGTCCGTCGTCGGCGCCGCTGGAATTGAGGTCGTTCCAGCGGACCCAGAAGGTCGCTCCGGGAGCGATGCTGAGGCCGGTGATCGTGTGGGTGATCGCCGTGCGGTTCGCCGCGGCATTGCCGTCGAGCGCCCCGGCCGCGGCGGCCGTCTTGATCGGGTTGGTGAAGTCGAGCGCGTTGACGTCGGCCCACGTCCCCGTCGTGAGGCTGGTCGCGTTGAGCGAGATCTGGAAATCGAGGCGGTCGTCGCGCGCGGCGCCCGTGTTGGAGATCCGCCACTGCTCGCCGGTGTAGGAGATGACGAGCTCGGTGATCGTCTGCCCCGTATTGTTGGTGAACTGGGAGCCGAGGACCGCGATCAGAGTGCCGCTCTGGACCGAGCCGAGCGCACGGTCGGTGCTCCCGGCGGTTCCATAGCTGAAGATGTCGCCGGTGTTGGAGCTGCCGGTGTCGACGGCATATTGCTCGTTGTCGCGGGCGCCGCCGCCGGTCTCCGTGATGAACCAGCCGGGCAGCGGCTGCGGGTCGTTGTTCAGATCGTTGGTCGTGCTTCCCGCGGTGTTCGACAGCGCGTTGAAGTTCTGGGTGTAGGCGGTCCCGGCGGAGGTGAGCGAAATGGCGGCCATCGACGAACGATCCTTTCACGAGTGCGAAGGCGCGCCCCTGCGCGCCATCGGTCGGGACATGCGGTTAACCCGGCTGTAACCGGACAAACTATTGAGCGAGCTAGCGAATCCCCCGGAGCCGAGTTCGACAATGTGCGTGAATCGTTACCAGCGCAAGACAAGTCGCGATGAAACGCGCCGAATGGCCCGGGCACGTCGGGAGGGGCCCGGCCGAGCCTCGGCACCCCTCCCCACGCGCTGAGCCAGGTTCCTTCCCCCAGCCCGGGCCACGCCCGTTTCCTGTTTCACGATGTCAAAGAGCCCTGCCGAACACGACTCGGCACGACGAACAGAATAGGAACATGCCACGGCGAATTCTCCTACAGCTTGATCCGATTCGGAGGTTTCGGTTCAGCAACCCTCGAGGCACGTTCGTGGGCTAGTGACGCAGATCGGGACGATCCCCAGCATTCTTTACAATTCGAAGACTCTTGCGGGAACGCCGGGAGCTGATCTGGGTTAACGCCCCAGGGGCTGCTTTCGCACCCCCGCAACAGGGGAAGGTCCGAGTGACAGGGGCCAAGATATTGCTGGTCGAGGACGAGCCGCTCGTCCTTCGCAACACCGCCGACCTCCTCATCGAGGACGGCTACGACGTCACCGAATGCACCGGCTGCGAGGAAGCCCTGGCGCGGCTCGAGGCCGAACCGGACACCGCCGTCCTCGTTACGGACCTCAACGTCGCCTGCCCCGGGGACGGAATGACCCTGGCCCGCCTCGCCGCCCAGCGCTGGCCGCATCTGCGCATCGTCCTCGTCTCCGGCGGGCTCCGCCCGCCGCAGGGCACCTATCCCGAGCGCGCCATCTTCTTCACCAAGCCCTACGCCCCGGGAGCGCTCCTCCACGTCGTGAAATCCCCCGATTTCGCCTAACGACGCCACACCCGTCATTGCGAGGAGCGAAGCGACGCGGCAATCCGGTGCCGGGCCAGAGGCCGCGCTGGAATGCTTCGCCGCTGCGCAGCAGCAGTTCATCCTGAGCGCCGCCGAAGGCGGCGTCGAAGGGCCCGCAATGACGGAGAAGTGCCTTTCCCCGCAGACCCACCGAGCCTAACGCTCCGGCATGGACGACGACCTGCCGGAAGCCATACCAGCGGCCACCCTCATCCTTATGCGCCGCGCCGCTCCCGGCGGGCCGCCCGAAATCCTCATGCTCGAACGCGCCGAGACCATGGCCTTCGCCGCTGGCGCCCTCGTCTTCCCCGGCGGCCGGATCGATCCCGAAGATCGTTCGCTGGCGGAGCGGTTTCCCGGACTCAAGGACGCCGCCGCCCGAATCGCCGCGATCCGGGAAACGATCGAGGAGACCGGAGTGGCCCCGGCGCTTGAGCCCGCGCCTGACGCCCTCGCGCTACGCGAGGCCATGGCGGCCGGACGGCCTTTCGCTACCCTGCTCGATGAAATGGGTCTGTCGCTCGATCTAGGCGCCCTCACCCCGTTTGCGCGCTGGTGCCCCAATTTCCGCGAGGCGCGCCGGTTCGACACATTGTTCTACCTGGCGGAGGCACCGGCGGGGGGCGGGACCCTTCACAGCGCCGACGAGACGGAATCGGTCCACACCTTCTGGGCGAGCGCCGCCGAGGTCCTCGGCGAGATCGAGGCCGGACGCGCCAAGGCGATCTTCCCGACCCGCCGCAACCTGGAGCGGCTTGCCGCCTTCGCCTCGCTGGACGAAGCGCGGGCGGACGCCGAGCGCCATCCGGTGGCGAAGATCACCCCCTGGGTGGAGGAGCGAGGAGGCCGCCGTTTCGTGTGCATCCCCGAGGGGATCGGCTACCCGATAACGGCCGAGCCTTATGAAAGCGCCCGGCGCCGCTGAGGTCGCTTCGGACGGCGCGCAAGCCGGGCGACGGCGAGGCGGTCCCGGCGCAGCCGGTAGGCGGCCAGCCAGAACATATAGGTGAGCATGAGGGCGATAAGGATCGGGAACGCGTACATCATGGCGAGACAAAGCTCCGAGACTCTTCAAGTTCCGTGGGTTGCGCCGAACCGTTGAGCATCAGCGGAAACTCGGCTCCAGCCGCACCGGCGGCCGGTAGCGGCGCCGTTCCTCGATCGGCTCCACCGGCTGCGACCGGCGCGTGTCGACGAACAGGGCCTCGATCACCTGGGCTCCGGGGTAGGCGAACAGCATCTCCGACCCGGCGTCGATCCGGACCCGGCTCTGGTCCTCGACCAGCCAGACGGAGGGCGGCTCGAGCGGCTGGCCGTCGATCAGCCCGCTGCCGCTCACCGGGACCAGCCATACCGGCCGTTCGACCTCGCCGGCGAGCCGGCCACCCGCGGCGCGGGTCCAGCGTTCGACCACGAACGCCCCGCCTTCCGCCAATATCTCGCGCCCCGGCTCCACCTCCCGGCGCGGCGCCGGCGCACCATAAGGCTCCGGCCGGGCCGCCTTCACCCCCGCCTCGACCTGGAGCTCGCGCTGCCGGCCGTAATCGAACAGGCGGTAGGTGAGATCGACATTCTCCTGGATCTCGACCAGGGTCAGCCCCGGGCCGAGCGCGTGGATCGTCCCTGCCGGAGAATAATAGAAATCCCCGGCCCTCGCTTCGCGCCAGTCGACGAGATCCTCGAGCGTCCCCGCCTCGATGGCGCAACGCAGCTGCGCCGGCGAGACCCTGTGCTTGAGGCCGAGCCCGATGCGGGCGCCCGGCTCCGCCTCCAGCACCAGCCACGCCTCGTCCTTGCCGCGGCGATGCCCCGCCGCGCGCGCCGCGGGGCCGTCGGGATGAACCTGGATCGACAGTTTCTCCCGGGTCAGCAGATATTTGACGAGCAGCTCCGCCTCCGGCCCCCGCCCGTCCTGGAACCAGATCTCGCCGATCGGCTCGCTCCCGGCCGCCGCCGCGCCGAAGCTCCGCGGAAGCTGGGCGCGCCCCCACAATTTCTCGACCTGCCTTGAAGCCAGGCGGCTCGCCGTCACATCATGTCCTTCCCAAGCACGAAACCGGCGCAGGGCGTCCGGAGTCTTGTCGGCATGAGATACCTGCGCGGGGTAAAAATCTTCCTAGTGCTGGCGCTGCTCGCCTTTCTGGCGTTCCTCGCCTGGGGCTATGCGCGCAATCACCCCGAGGACGTGCCCTGGACCGAGCTCGACCTCACGCGGCCGATAGGCGCCTTTACCGGCCGCAAGCTGGCCGCGCTCGGTGGCGAAGGCGAGAGGTGCAGAGCCCACCTGCGCCGGGCCGGAATCCGCTTCGTCGCGCTGCCGCCGCGCGGCAGCGGGCAATGCGGCTATGACGACGCCGTCCGCTTTTCCCAAGGCGGGGCCCTGGAGATGGCTTACAGGCCGGCCGATCTCGGCACGAGCTGCCCCGTCGCCGCCGGTCTCGCGCTCTGGGAGTGGCACGCCGTCCAGCCGGCGGCGCTCCGTCATTTCGGCAGCAAGGTGGCCGCGGTCGAGCATTTCGGAAGCTACAGCTGCCGGCGCCTCTACGGCCGCTCCGAAGGCGCGTGGAGCGAGCATGCCTCGGCCAACGCCGTCGACATCGCCGGCTTCCGCCTCGCCGACGGCCGCCGGATCAGCGTCGCCGGCGATTGGGAGGGCGGCGGCGCCAAGGCCCTTTTCCTCCGCGAAGTCCGCGACGGCGCCTGCCGCCTCTTCGCCTCGACCCTCTCGCCGGACTATAACGCCGCCCACCGCGACCACTTCCACCTCGACCAGGCTGATCGCGGCGCCACCGGCTGGAGGGCCTGCCGCTGACGAACCCCTCTCCCCGCAGGGGAGTGGGAGGGGCCCGCGAAGCGGGAGGGTGAGGGCCTGTATATCGGCGTCAGAAGGGCCCTCACCTCCCACCGCTTCGCGGCGGGCCCCTCCTCTCCCTACAGGGAGAGGACCTTGTCCCGGTTGACCCCTTGGCCCCTAAAGGGCACGGC
>DASWLY010000013.1:0-1917 GCA_036400035.1 Allosphingosinicella sp. | reverse complement strand
GCCGAGCCGTCGAACGCGAAGTCCTCGCCCTCCAGAAGGGCCGCCCCGTTGATCCGCGCCTGCACCCCCGCCGCGAAATTGGAATCGTGGGTGGTCAGCGCATAATCGTAGCGGTTCGTCCCCGGCTCCCCGAACAGCCGGTTGTTGCCGCCGAACAAGGAGATGTTCTCGATCCCGGCGACGTTGGCGGTGAGCGCGAGGCCGCCGGAATAATCGCCCTGGAGGACGAGCGTGTCCGTCCCCGCCCCGCCGTCGACCACATCCGCCGAGGTCAGCGAGCCGATGAAGTAGATAACGTCGTTGCCGGCCCCGGCGCGCACCGAGTCGACGCCGCCGTCCTGAAGCCGAAGCAGGTCGTTGCCCGCGCCGCCGGTGATGACGTTGCTCGAGCCGTTGCCGCGCAAATCCTGGGCGCCGGCCGACGTCCCGGTCAAATTCTCCACGTTGGCGAGCGCCGCCAGGCTGAAGACGGCGAGCGCTGTCTGCACCGTGTCGGTGCCCTCGCCTGCATTCTCCTCGATCGTGTCGCCGGCATCGACCATGTACCGATCGTCGCCGCCGCCGCCGCGGAACGTGTCGGCGCCGCCGCCGCCGATGAAGACATCGTTGCCGCCATTGCCGGTCAGGACGTTGGCGGCTTCATTGCCGATCAGGACGTCGTTGCCGCTGCCGCCGGTGGCGTTCTCGATGACGACCCCCTTCGCGATCGTGAAGCCGCCCTTGATCGCCTGGGCGGCCGTCTCGCCGGGCAGGGTGTGGACGAAGGACACGATTCCGCCGCCGGTCACCGTATAATCGAGAGTCGCGGTGTTGAGGTCGATCTGCGCCCCACGGACTCCGCCATAGGCGATCGTGTCGATCCCTCCGGTGTCGTAGATCGTCTCGAAATAGGTGCCCTCGGCGTTGACGTCCTTAAGGGTGTAGACGGTGTCGCCGGCCTCATGAGCCGGGGCGGCTCCGTAGCGCTCCTGAAGGACGGCGATGTCGAACGCGCCCATCGTCGCATTCCAGCCGGCGTCGGAGCGCCAGCCCGTCGGGTCGCCATTGGTGACGCTGCCGCCGGGATGGGTGTGCCAGCCGTCATTATAGGACATCTGGGTGTAGACTTGCTGGTTGAGGTTGAAGACTCCGAGCGAGTACGGGCCGGAGACTCCCACCATCACGCTAGAACCCCCGCCGGTGTCGTGCGGATGGGCGAGGCCGTGCGCATGGCCGGCCTCGTGAAGGATGGTGGCCCAGGAAAAGCCGCCGCGCCCGAGCCCGTCGACGGTGACCGCGGGATCGGCGGAATCGAGCTCCCACCCGCGATTGTCCACGTTGAACACCATGATTCCCCGCTGGGTCCCGAAGGCGGGGTCCTGCGGATAGGCGTAGGCGCCGTAGGCGTAGGAAGAATTGGTGATGACCCGGAAGGTGGCCACGGCCGAGTTCGTCGTCTCGACGTAATGGATTCCCAGGATCTTGGTATATTCCTGCATCGCAAGCATGAACTGGGCTTTTTCATACTCGGTCCAGCCATGGGAAACGAGCGTTCCGTTGCTGCCGCTCGCCGGCTGGGTAGGGTCGCCTCCTACGGCGTTCTCGCCGAAATTCTCGCCCGCGAGCGCGAAGTAGATATAGGCCGTCCGCACTCCGTCGACCATGACGGTCGGAATATTGGCGGCCGTGCCCCAGTCTATCGAGTCGAGCGGGTCCGGCGGCGGGACTTCGCGGAAGTCGATCACATAGCCGCCCGTATTGCCGCCGGGGGCCGCGCTGTGGGAATAGCCTGTGATCTCGAGATAATAGTCGCCGGTTACGGTGGCCTGGAACTGGAACGATGAGCTGGCATCCGACGGCCAGGAGATATCGTCGTTCGAGGCCAGGAGCGAGCCCGTCGATCCGCGCAGGTAAAGGATGGTGTCGAACTCGCCGGCG
>DASWLY010000012.1:0-6243 GCA_036400035.1 Allosphingosinicella sp. | reverse complement strand
CGCCAGGCTTCGGCCGAAGCCCCGGCCGGAGCCTCGGAATAGCGGCCGATGAGCCGGTAAAGCTGGCCGCGCGCCGCCGCGATCGCCTCGCGCGGCGGATTCGGCTGCTCCTCTATCTGTCCGAGTCGGCGAACGAGGAAGCGCAGCCGCCGGGTGCGGAAGGCGGCATCGAAGCTCCTCAGGAAGAGCACGACCTCCGGCCTCGCCCCCGCCGTCGTCATCGAATCGTGGGCGGCGAGCCCCCGCTTCCGGACCTCGCTCCATACCGCCTGCCGGACCCGTTCGTGGCGGCCGCGGTCGCCGCCTCCGCCCAGCTCGAAGATCCGCTCCGCCACCTCCTCCGCGACGCCCGCCAGCTTCAGATGGCCGTAGGCGGCATAGGCATAGCCGGCCTCGCGGGCGGCGACGGTCTGGGCGCGCGCCCGCCAGGAGGCGAGCCGCCTGGGAGTCGGCCGAAGCAGGAGCAGGGTCGAGCCGAACGCCCGCTCGATCGCCGCCTCCACCTCCGGCCGCATCGCCTCGACGATCCGCCGAAGGCGCCGGATGGTCGAGGAACGATGGTCGATCGCCTCCAGATTGTCGCGGATCGGCTGCTCGCGCGGGATGTCGGAGAGGGCGCCGAAGATGGTGGCGAAGAAGCCGGGAGCCTCGTCGCCTTCGCCCGCCGCCAGACGCACCGAACGCATTCCGGGCTTGGGATCGATGTAGACGAAGCGACGGTCGACCTCCCGCCGGGCGGGCCGGTTCTGGAGCGCCTTGATCGCCGGCCGGAAGGGCGCGTTGGCGAGCACCGAGCCGTCGATCAGAACCGCCGTCTCGGCCGTTCCAAGCGCCGACTGCCGAGGCAGGGCCCGGGTGAGGAAGTCGCCGCGCCCCGGCCAGGTCCGGCCGCGCTCGGCAAGCACGGAGTCGAGCTCCGTCACCTGGAAGGGCGGGAAGGCGCCGGGGAAGCTCGCCGTCGCCCGGGCCGCGAAGGTGAGCTCGGCCGGGTCGGCGAGTCGTCCCGGGCCCGCCCGCCGGAAGGAGAGGATCAGCCGATGCTCCTGCTCGATCACCTCCTGGGGCGAGTTGAGCCGGAGCCGCTCGGGATAGCCGTAAAAGTCGGTGACGGTGACGAACAGGTCGAGCGGGTGGTGCCTCGGGAGGAGCGGGGCTCCCTCGGGGCCGGTGGCCATGGCGTCGAATGCGCCGAGCAGCAGGCGGGTGAAGCCGGTGCCGCTGAACGGCGGAGCGAACCAGCGGGCGCGAACGAAATTGGACAGCTTGGCGCGTATCTCCTCGCGATGCTCGGCCTCCACCGTCCGCTCGAGAGCTCCGCGGCGCGAGGACCAGGCCCAGGCCAGAGGCACCGCCGCCGCCTTGGCGAGGCGTGAGAAGCGGCTCATCGCCGGGTCGATCAGCCGGTCGACGTCGGCGGTCTCCAGCCACAGGTCGGTGAGCGGCTCCAGCGAGCGGCCGCTCGTGATCGCCTCGGCGAGGAAGACGGCATTGATCCCGCCCGCGCTGGCGCCGGCGAGGATGTCGACGAGCACGCGCACGTCGATCTCGCATTCGGCCGCCATCGCCTCGATCAGCCGGCGGTAGACCGCCTCGCTGCCCGGCTCGGCGGCCTCGCCGGCATGGAAGGCGCGGCTGGCGCGGGCCAGGCGCCACACCTCCTTGGTGATCCCGTGCATGTAAACGGCGAGGCTGATTCCGCCGTAGCAGATCAGGGCCAGCCGTAATTCCTTTTCGCGCACCCGATGAAGCGTGGCAGGCGAGCGGCGAGTTGTCGAGACGGGAGGAACCCGGCTCGATTCATCCCGGAATCGTTTCACGCCGCCGTAACGAGTGGGACTCATTTAGATTAGCCCGGTACCCCGAGTCGCATCGGAGGCTGAGGGGCTTCAAAAATTATGATGTTTTCGCGCTTACGTCGCCGCGGCTCTTATTTTGCCGTCACCGTCGCCATCACCGGGCTGATGAGCTCGGGCCCGGTCCAGGCCGATGAGCTTGCCGCGGGCGACCGTGTCGAAAGCCTGACCGCGGTCGTCGCGACTCTCGACGAAAGCATCGTCAGGACCGTCGATCCCGTCGAGGCCGAAGAGAAGGTCTACCAGGCCGTCGGCCAGGGGACCGCCAGCTATTACGGCAGCGAGCTGGCCGGCAACCGCACCGCCAGCGGGGAGCGCTTCAATCCCGCCGGCCTCACCGCCGCCCACCGCACGCTGCCGCTGGGCACCAAGCTTCGCGTTACCAACGTCGCCAACGGCCGAAGCGTCATCGTCCGGGTGAACGACCGCGGCCCGTTCGTCGGCAAGCGCCTGATCGACGTTTCGCTGGGCGCCGCCCGCGAGATCCAGATGGTCCGCTCGGGCACGGCGCAGGTCCGCCTGGAGCTGGTCCCGACCACCTGAGATCGGCCCGTCATCCTGAGATTGGCCCGTCACCCTGAGATTGGCCCGTCACCCCGGCGAAAGCCGGGGTCTGGTGGAGACCGCCCAGAATTCTCGTCCTGAGATCCCGGCTTGCGCCGGGATGACGGTTCTCTTCACAGCTTCCCCTTCCCATGGCCACCGCCGGCCGCTAAGCCGCAATCGCGAACTTCCGGGGGATTTGTCAGCATGGTCAAGTACATAGCGCTTTGCGGCGTGGCCGCTCTCGGCCTCGCCGCCGCCGCCGCTCCGGCGTGGTCGGCCGACAGCCATCCGGGCCATGCCGCCGCCAAGCCGCAGCTCGGCACCTGGGGCTTCGACTCCGCCGGCATGGACCGCGGCGTCAATCCGGGCGACAATTTCTTCGACTACGCCAACGGCCGCTGGGCCGCGACGACGGAAATCCCGGCCGACAAGTCCGTGTGGGGCGGCTTCGTCGAGCTTGACGAGCTTTCCACGCAGCGCACCCGGACGATCATCGAGGACTCGGCCAGGAGCGAGGCCCCCGCCGGAAGCGTCCAGCGCAAGGTGGGCGACTTCTACGCCAGCTTCATGGACGAGGCCGCGATCGAGGCGAAGGGCATCGCGCCGCTGAAGCCCAGCCTCGACCGCATCGCCGCGATCCGAACGCCGTCCGACCTCGCCCGCGCCTTCGGCGAGCTCGGCCAGATCGGGGTGCGCTCGCCCTTCGGCGCCGAGGTCGACCAGGACCTCAAGGACAATAGCCGCTATTCCGCCTATCTCGGCCAGGGCGGCCTCGGCCTTCCCGACCGGGATTATTATCTCGACGCCTCCAACCCGAAGTTCGTCGAGGCCAAGGCCAAGTACGAGACCCACATCGCCAACATGCTTCGCCTGGCGGGCATCTCCGGTCCGGACGCCCGCGCCAAGCGCATCCTCGCGCTCGAGACGAAGATCGCCGAGGCGCACTGGACGCGCGTCCAGCGCCGCCAGATCGAGAATCTCTACAACCCGGTGACCAAGGCGGAGCTCGCCGCGAAGATGCCCGGCTTCGACTGGAACGCCTATCTCGCGGCGGCCGGTCTCGGCGGCGTCGACCGGGTGATTGTCGCCCAGCCCAGCGCTCTCACCGGCGCCGCCAGGCTGGTCCGCTCCGAGCCGCTGGCGACCTGGAAGGACTATCTCGCCTTCCGGACCATCGCCGCCTCGGCGCCCTTCCTGCCCAAGGCGTTCGGCGAGGAGAATTTCGCCTTCAACGGCAAGATCCTCTCCGGCACTCCGAAGCTTCGCGAGCGCTGGAAGCGCGGCTCCGACATCGTCGGCGGCGGCATGGGCGAGGCGGTGGGCCAGCTCTACGTCGCCCGCTATTTCCCTCCGCAAGCCAAGGCCAAGGCCGACGAGCTCGTCCGCAACCTGATCCGGGCGATGGACGTCAGGCTCGCCAATCTCGCCTGGATGGCGCCCGAGACGAAGGCGAAGGCCCGGGTCAAGCTCGCCGCCTTCACGCCCAAGATCGGCTATCCCGATACGTGGCGCGACTATTCGGCGCTGGAGATCCGCCGCGACGACGCGCTCGGCAACGCGATGCGCGCCGGCCGGTTCGAATATCGCCGCAACGTCGCCAAGATCGGCCGGCCGATCGACCGCGGCGAGTGGGGCATGTCGCCGCAGACGGTGAACGCCTACGCCAACCCGCTCCTGAACGAGATCGTGTTCCCGGCCGCGATCCTTCAGCCGCCCTTCTTCGATCCCAATGCCGACGACGCGGTCAATTACGGCGGCATCGGCGCCGTGATCGGCCATGAGATCAGCCACCATTTCGACGATCAGGGCCGCAAGTTCGACGCCAAGGGCAATCTCGCCGACTGGTGGACGGCGAAGGACATCGCCGAGTTCAAGAAGCTGACCGACCGGATGGTCGCCCAATATGCCGCCTACGAGGCGCTTCCGGGGGCGAAGGTCAACGGGCAGCTGACGCTCGGCGAGAACATCGCCGACCTCGCCGGCCTCGCCATCGCCTACGACGCCTACCGGATGTCGCTGAACGGGAAGCCGGCGCCGGTGATCGACGGCCATGGCGGCGACCAGCGCTTCTTCCTCGGCTTCGGCCAGGTGTGGCGGACCAAGTATCGCGAAGCCCTGCTCCAGCAGCTGCTCACCGTCGACACCCACTCGCCGGGCCCGATCCGCCCGCTCGTCGTCCGCAACTTCGACCCCTGGTACAAGGCGTTCGACGTTCGCCACGGAAAGCTTTACCTGCCGCCCGAACAGCGTATCAGGATCTGGTAGTGAGCTCAGGTAGCGGGCCGGCAAGTCGTCGCCGGCCCGGCCGCGCGTAGGGCAGGAGAGTAGAGCTGAAGCGGCCGTTATTGTACCTGCCCGTCGCCGGTCTCCTCCTCATCCTCCTCTACTGGGCCGTGACCCATGTCAGCTTCGGCGGCCCGGCCGCGCAGGAGCCCCAGCTCGGCATCTCCAACCAGCAGCTCGCCAGGATCGAGGAGCGCCAGAGCGCGCCCGGAAGCGTCGCCGATTACGGTCGCCTCGACCGCCGGCTTCAGGCGCTGATGCGCAACGACCGGATGATCGGCCTCGCCGTCGGGGTCGTCGAGAATGGCGAGATCCGCTTCCTCAAGGGCTATGGCGAGACCGTCGCCGGCAGCGGCGAGGCGGTGACCACCGACACCGTCTTCCGCTGGGCCTCGCTCTCCAAGGGCGTGGCGGGCGACATGGTCGCCCTGCTCGCCGACCAGGGCAAGCTCTCGCTCTACGAGCCGGTGGGCAAATATTCGACCTCGCTCCGCCTCCCGGCCGGCAACGAGCAGAAGGCGACCGTCGCCGACCTCCTCTCGCACCGCCTGGGCCTGTTCAGCCATGCCAACGATTCGAAGCTGGAGGACGGAATGGATCCGCGCTTCCTGCGCTCGAACCTGGCTCAGCTGAACTCGATCTGCTCGCCCGGAAGCTGCTGGGCCTATCAGAACGTCGCCTATGACGCGGCGACCGAGATCGTCGAGAAGGTCACCGGCAAGAGCTACGCCGAGGCCGTCCGCGAGCGCCTGTTCGGGCCGCTCGGAATGACGAGCGCGAGCATGACCCGCGAGGGGCTCGTCACCGCCAGGCGCTGGGCGCGCCCTCATGTCGGCGGCAAGAAATCGAAGCCGGTCGAGGTCGTCGAACCCTATTACCGGGTGCCCGCGGCCGGCGGAGTCAATTCGACGATCAAGGATCTCGCCATCTGGATGCAGGCGCAGATGGGCCTCGAAGCGAACGTCCTGTCGCCGCGCGTGCTCGAATCGGTGCAGGTCGCCCGGGTCAGCACGCCGGGCGAGCTCGGCCGGATGCGCAAGTTCCGCGAGCGGGTCCGAACCGCCGCCTACGGCCTGGGCTGGCGGATCTACGATTATTCCGGCCACCGGGTGGTCGCCCACCGCGGCGGAGTGAGGGGCTATCGATCGCTGATCATGTTCGATCCCGTGCTCAAGTCGGGCGTGGTCGCTTTGTGGAACGGCTCCAGCGGCCAGCCCTGGGGCCTCGAGTTCGAAGTGATGGACATGTTCTACAAGCTGGAGCCCCGCGACTGGCTGGCCCTCGAGGAGAAACCGGCGGCCGCCGCCCCGGCGCGGCCGAGCGAAGACGCCGGCAACAGCAGCGCCGAGGCGGGCAACAATTCGGTGGACGCGGCGAACTAACCCGCAGTCCGGGAAGCCAGCCCGTCATCCCGGCGAAAGCCGGGATCCCAGGACGAGAAGTCTCGCCGGCTCTCCCCGCCTCCCGTCATCCCGGCGAAAGCCGGGATCCCAGGACGAGAAGTCTCGCCGGCTCTCCCCGCCTCCCGTCATCCCGGCGAAAGCCGGGATCCCAGGACAAG
>DASWLY010000011.1:0-9579 GCA_036400035.1 Allosphingosinicella sp. | reverse complement strand
AGCACGCTTATGACCAAGCCGTTGCCTGCATCGAGCTACTTCGGGACCGTGTCCCGACGTTTCAAGGGAACCATGCTTTTCAAATTCCGCACATAGATGCAGTAGATGAGTTCTACCCTGTTTGCATAACAAGTGAGCATTACCCTG
Source organism: Allosphingosinicella sp. (assembly GCA_036400035.1). GTDB lineage: Bacteria > Pseudomonadota > Alphaproteobacteria > Sphingomonadales > Sphingomonadaceae > Allosphingosinicella. Next base: position 9,432 of record DASWLY010000011.1, on the reverse strand, counting down.
CTCTCTCCTATCAGGTTGGGCAGTTTCTCAGGAAGAGTGAAGACCCAAAGATTAACAATCCGATTATAATGGACGTCTTTACCCTCGATGTTATTACCGAGTTCCTACGATCACCTCTTTATCTGATTGATTATCTTTCGAAGCGCTCGCTGTTAGCAGAAAGAGTTTTGTCATCCCACGAGATGGTTATGTTTTCATACCACCTAAGGGGAAACCTCTATGTTCCTCCAGAGGTAAACCTATTTTTGGTGGAGGACGATTTCCTCTGTGACCTCGACTTAGGCGGTCAGGAGACGCGGCCTCCCAGGGCAGGCAACGCCTCCAGGAATCCTTACTCGAGATTTGAACAACCCCTTGGGACGGATACTCAAAGGTGTAGACGAAACTGATCGACCCGACGTCCATCTGCTAGGCGAACTTCTCCTAAACCTCAGCTCCGACGCGTGGGGCAGGATCAATGGCTGGGTACGAAACCTAGCCGCCCGAGCGCGACGGGATGGCAAGAGTCATGACGTTACTATCCCGCTTAACGATGACCATATTGGCTTGACGATCCACTGTAATGATCTCCCAAATCCGGAAGCTTTTGAAAAACTCACCTCCCATTGCATCGTCAGGAAATATGCGCACAAATCGGACCAGTGGTTTGGTGTTTGCCTTTCCGCAGACAGTGAGGAAGTCCGTTTCGCAATAGGTCGGCTTGGGCGTTGGGAATACGATGCTGTACTGGAAAAAGAAGCCGCGGATCTCAAGGTCAGATCGGTTCGCAATTGGGTTGATGCATCAAATCGACGTGGCAAGGTAGGGCGAAATTCTCCTTGTCCATGTGGAAGCGGGGTTAAATATAAGCGGTGCCACGGCGCTGCTTAGATAACTGACAAGCCCTTCTCGATCAGCCGCCGGATCGCTTCCGAGCGGGAGGGTTTGGGCTCCGGCTGACGTTCGATCCAAGCGTCGATCGCCGCCCCCAGCTCTGGAGGCATGCGCAGGCCGCGCATGGGATGGACGCCCGTCCGGGGGCGGCCGCGCGGTCTTCTTTGTTCAACTGCTATTGACCCGCCCCTATTTTCAGTTTAGCTAGAAATCAGCCAAACCAAGGCGCCCGCCTCGCTTCGGCCCTGACCAGCGAACGACTCCCGATAAACGAGGCGAAGGATGGCTGACGGGCAGCATAAGCTGTCGCACTCCGGACGGCCAGCGGTCCGGAGCCTATGAGACGCAATTCGACTGAGATCAGTCGAAGGGCGCTGCTAGGCGCTGTCTGCGCTCCACCGTCATCCCGGCGGAAGCCGGGATCTCGGGGAGACCCGCTCCGAGCCCTTCTCCCTGGGATCCCGGCTTTCGCCGGGATGACGGGTGGGGCTCAGCCCTCGCCCGCTTCAACGAAGCCCAGGCCGACCTCGACGCCGCCAAGTCCGAGCCCGACGAAGACGCCTACGACGCCCTCCTCGACTCCCACCTTGAAGCCCTCGCCGCCCTCCTCGCCCTCCCCGCCCCCGATCTCCCCGCCCTCGCCGCCCTCGCCGCCAAGCTCGACCACCTCGTTGCCGACCAGGCCTGGGAGCTCACCGGCAGCGAAGACTGCCTAGAAATCCTCCGCCAGGACGCCCACCGCCTCGCCGCAACAGGAACTTGAGTCGGTTCGCACAAAGCCCACGAAGGGCACAAAGATGGCGAATGAGCCCCGGCCGCAGGCAATCCCTCCCCAACGCAGTCCCGGCCCCAGCGTGGAAATAAGCGCTCCGCGCTCCACGCCGGCGCGGCCGCTTCGCGAGCTTTGTGCCCTTTGTGCGAACCAAAAAAACAGCCTCCCCACCGGCCCGGCTTCGAACGCTCGTTGCCCACGTCGCCTGGAAGCTCACCGGCAGCGAAAAATGCCTCGAAATCCTCCGCCAGGACGCCCACCGCCTCGCCGCGTCAGCCGCCTAAATTTGGGTTCGCACAAAGCCCACGAAGGGCACAAAGGGTCAGCACCTGCCTCCCGCGCCGCAGGCAATCCCTTCCACAGCGCAGTCCCAGCGCCGTCCAGGGAATGGGGCGCTCCGCGCTCGCCGCCGCACGGCCCCTTCGTGCCTTCGTGCCCTTTGTGTCCTTTGTGCGAAACAATCTTACTCCGCGCGGCAGCGGCAACGCCCTCAGGCGGCGAGCTTCACCTGGTTGCGGCCCCCGGCCTTGGCGCCGTAAAGCGCCGCGTCGGCGCGGGAGATCAGCTTGTCCGGCGCCTCCGCGCCCGCCATCAAGGCGATCCCGGTGCTCAGGGTCACCGCCAGGCCGGCTCCGGACGGCAGCGGGATCGGCCTTCCCGCCACCCGCTCGCCAAGCCTCTCGCAGACGAGCCGGGCCTGGGCCCGGTCGGTCTCCGGCATGAGGATGGCGAACTCCTCGCCGCCCATTCGCCCGACCACGTCGCTCCCCCGAAGCGACTCCTTGATGAGCCGCGCCAGGACGCGCAGCACCTCGTCGCCGGCGGGATGGCCGTGGCGATCGTTGACCCGCTTGAAATGATCGACGTCGAGGATCGCGAGGCAGAGCGGCCGCCCGTTCCGGCGCGATCGCGCCGTTTCCGCCTCGAGCCGCTCGAGCAGGTGCCGCCGGTTCCAAAGGCCGGTCAGGGCGTCGGTCGTCGCCATCCGCCGGAGCTCTGCGGTGGCCTTGTCCGCCCGCGCACTTGCCCTCAGCGCGGTGATCGCCGCGAGGACGAGCAACGCCAGCATCGCCGATCCCGCGGCCGCAAGCGCCAGGCCGTAATTTTCGGAACGCCGGTCGGCGAGCGCGGAAGCGGTCCGGCGCTGCGCGAGCAGGCGATGCTCCTCGGCCTCGATCCGGGAAACCTCGCGAAGCACGTTTTCGATTTCGCGCTTGCCGAGACCTTGCCTGACCACGTTTCGGGCATCGTCCCTCCGGCCCGCGGCCGCCAGCCCGATCGTATGATCGAGAAGCGCGTAATAGCTTGCCAGCCGCCGGCGGAGCCGCTCCGAGTCGGCACGCTGCCGCGCATTCTCGCGGGTCAGGCCGTGAACCCGGCCGAACAGGCGGGGAATCTCGCGGCGGCTCTCCGCATAGGGGCCGAGGAATCGCCTGTCGTTGGTGAGCAGATAGCCGCGCTCGCCCCGAATCGCGGCATTGACCGCGCTCTTGATCCCGCTCGTCGCGAGCAGCACGTCGAGCGTCTGCACGTAGCGCTGATCGGCTTCACGCCTCTGGCTGATCGCTTCGTGGCTGTTGAGGATCAGCGCCCCAAGGGTCGCGGTGAGCATGGCCAGAGCCGGGAACACGAACAGCCACACGCGCAACCGCGCGTTGCCGAGCATGCCCTTCAAAGTCCGCCGCATTCCGTTCGTCCTCAGCCGGTGGAGGAGGTTCGAAACGCAGGTTTAGCCCGCGGTGGTTAATAAAGGGGGAAGCCCGGCTTGCCGGGCGCGGCCGTCTTGCTCCGGCGCGCTGGCCGAGAGCCGGGTTTGCCCTGAGCCGTCCGCAAGGCAGCCGAAGGGCGTGAACGGGGTGGCCCCGCCCTCACGATCACCCACCTTCCCCCTTCGCACCCGGCGGGCCGTAGATCAGCTCCCCGGGCACCCCCTCCTCCCACCCGCGATGATCGAGCCTCTCGCCCCTCGCCTTCGCCCGCGCCAGATCCTCCGGCACCGGCCACGGCATCCGCTCCGGAAACACCCCGCGCACGTCGTCCTCCGGGTCGAAGCGATATTCGGAATATCGGCCGGCGGCCCAGCGCTCGCAAAGCTCGATCAGCATTTCGGCCTGCTCGCGATAATAGCCCTCCTTCGCCCGGAGCGCCTCGACGCTTTCATATTTCTCGAAGATGCCCGCCTCGCCGCGGGCGAAGATGCAGATCGCGGTGCCCCGGTCGCAGCCCGGCTGGCGGAGGATCCAGACCAGCGGCCCAAGGCCCTTGTCCCAATTCCAGTCCGCCGCGCAAACATGCCATTCGCGCGGGCCCTTGGTCCCCAGCCACGCGATCAGCTCCTCGTCGGAAACGGTCCGGGGCGGAGGCGATTGCGGCATTGCCGCCATCCGCGCCTCCCAGGCCCGGCGCTCGTCGATCTGCCTGGCGACCTCGGGCCAATATTCGGCCGATTCGTAGCGGCTCGAATCCGCCCGCGGGAAATCGCGCTCGAACGCCCGCTGCTCCTCCCTCACCCAATCCGGCATCTCGGAGTCACCGCCGCGCCCGAACAGCCGCCCCCAAGAACCTCCCCGTCGCGCCACGGCCGCCGTCCTCCGTCGCTAACGCCCGCAGACCTTCCGCCCCGCTTTCACCCCGAACCGCCTCGGCCCCACGACTCCGCCCGGCATCGGCAGCCCGACGATCGCGACCTCGACCCGGCATCGGCCGGCGCTCACCCGGTAGAGATCCGAGCGGACATATTCGATCCGCTCGATCGGGGCCGAGCCGAAGGCTTCGGCAACCTTGTCGTCGTCGAGCACCGCCCTCAGCTCCGCCGTCCGCTGATATTGGGGCGGGAGCGCGGCCTCGGCCGGAATCGCGGCCAGAGCAGGCGCGGCGAGCGCGAGGAGACGAGGCAGGGTGCGCATCAGGATTCCTTTCCGGCCGTTGCGCCCGAAGCATGGCAAAGTTCGAGCGCCGATGCATCGTTGCGAGTGCGCTCGGACGGCGAAAACTGCATCCCGGTCCGGGACCATCCCACCAGGCCACCGGCCATGCCAGCCCGGCCGATGAGGCGGCTGAGAGGGCCGGCGGCTAAGCGGGTAACTTCGGGCTCAGCGGATCTGGATCCGCCCGTTCTCGTCCTCCACGCCCCGCTTCCCCTTCGGTATGGCGACCATTCGGCCGTCCCGCCCCTGCCGGCCGCGCCCGCCCGGGGGGATCGCCACCATCCGGCCGTCGCGGCCCTGCAGGCCCCGATACCCGTCGGGAATCTCCACCATATGTCCGTCCTCTCCCTCCAGGCCCCGGGCGCCGGCGGAGATGACCACCATCCGGCCGTCCTTGCCCTGCAGGCCCCGACCGCCGGGAGGGATCGCCACCATCCGGCCGTCCTTGCCCTGCAGTCCCCGCCAATCCTTCGGAATCGCCACCATTCGGCCGTCTTTGCCCTGGAGGCCCCTTCCCCCGTCCGGAACGAGCACTTCGACTCCGTCGCGCCCTTTCATTCTCCGTTCCATGTCGCTTTCCCCCAATCCGGATGCTGGCAGTGACGATGGCCGCGTCGTCGGCGGCTCACAAGTGCTTTCCCTCCTCGCGCAGCGCGGATATCGACCGTGCTTCGACAAAAGTTCGGGCTGCTCCTGAGGAGATATCATGGCCGATTGGAAGACCTTGCTGCCCGCCGGGTGCAGCCTGCAGATCGCCCTCGAAAGCAAGAGCGCGAGCCAGCCTCAGTTCCTCGTCGTCGAGCTTCAGGGAGTGGCCCGAAAGGAGCTTTCGGCCATTGGTTCGACCGAAACCTTCAAGTCCAACACCAGGGGGAGGGAGCTCAGGCTGGAGCCTCGGTCCATGGCGGGTTCGGCGAGCCACCCGTCGCGTTTCCACGTTGAGGAGGTCATCAAGGGTGCCGAATGGCGGTTCCGGTGCGACGACGGCCCCGGCGGCGACAGCGACTTCAACGATCTGGTCTTCAGCGTCCGGTTCATCCCGCCGACGAGGCCGGATCCGGAGCCCATCCCCAGGAAAGCCTGCCGCGACTGCGATTGCAAGGCCTGGGTGATGCAGTCCGAGATCGCGTGGATGTGGTGCGGCAATTGCGGACATGGCTATCTGAGCCACCGGGTCTAGCACCTCCCCCCAACGCGGGGTCGCGAGGGGCTCGCCGCCTCCGCCTCGGATGGCGACTAAGCTCGAACTTCCGCGCCTTCTGCCAAGCCCTCGGCCCCGGAACCCGCCCCGCTGCCGCCCGTTCCTTCCCTACCGCGCGCCCGTCCCGCGCCTCTTCGAGCTGCGTCCGGCGCGCGCGCCCTAGGAGGAACATGCCATGAAGCGCTCGATCCTGATCGCCGTCGCCGCACTCGCCTTCCTGTTGCCGACCTCCGCCGCCTCCGCCCAGGACGGCGGCCGGCCGATCACCGTCCAGTTGACCGGCGCCGCCGAGCGGCCGGGCCCGGGCGATCCCGACGGCACCGGCACCGCCGTCTTCCGGATCAATCCCGGCCAGGGGCGGATCTGCTACACCTTGACCGTCGCCAACATCGATCCCGCCACCGCCGCGCACATCCATCGCGCCCCGGCGACCGCCGCCGGGCCGGTCGTGGTGCCGCTCGAGGCGCCCACCGACGGCAGCAGCGAGGGCTGCGCCAGCGTGGACCGGGCGCTGGCGCAGGAAATCATCCGCAACCCGGAAGCCTTCTACGTCAACGTGCACAACGCGGCGTTCAGGCCCGGCGCTGTGCGCGGGCAGCTGGGCCGCTGAGGGCGGCGCGGCCGGACAGGCCGCCTCCGCGGCGGCGCCCTTCGGGCCGGGCGGAATTCAGACCGCTTCGGCGCGAGAAAACCGCCCTTTCCCGTCGCTAATTTGCACCCGGGGCCGAAATAGGCCATAAGGATCGGGCTAAAGTCGCATGCGACGGACATTTCCTTCTTCGGTTGGTTTTTCCTTCTCTCTACGCTGCTAAAGCCCGGCGCTGCCTGTTTCGGTGTCGCCGGCACACTTTCTACCAAAGGAAAACACCATGCCGATCGGCACCGTAAAATTCTTCAACCTCGACAAGGGCTACGGCTTCATCCAGCCCGAGGGCAGCGGCAACGACGCGTTCGTGCACATCTCGGCCGTCGAGCGGGCCGGAATGACCACCCTGAACAAGGATCAGCGGGTCAGCTACGATCTCGAGCAGGACCAGCGCGGCAAGACCAGCGCGGTCAACCTGCAGAGCGCGTAAGCCTCTCGCTATCCCCTAAGGAGGGGCGTCGCTTCGGCGGCGCCCCTTTTTTGTGCTCGGGACTGCCAGCGCGCCGGCTCGTCCAGCATTGGAATCGCCTCGTCGCCTCGTTTCGCCTCCGGCGCAACCTTGGCGCCGCCCGCTCATTCTCCCGTCGGCCGCGCACCGGCGCCGCCACCCCCACAGGAGAGTAAGCATGAGTATCTTCGGCAAGATCCGCGACGCCATTTTCGGCAAGGCCAAGGCCGCCCAGCCTCAAGCGCAGCCGCAGCCGCAGCCCCGGCCCCAACCGCAGCCGCAGGCGCAGCAGCCGCGCACGCCCTCGGCCATGCCCCAGATGAAGCCCGCCGCCGCGCCCGCGCAGCCGGTCGACGTGGACGTCGACGCGGTGCTCGCGGATCTCGCCTCGAAGAAGGGCGAGAAGCTCAACTACCAGTCGTCGATCGTCGACCTGATGAAGCTGCTCGACCTCGATGCCAGCCTCGCCGAGCGCAAGGAGCTGGCGACCGAGCTCGGCTACTCCGGCGCCAAGGACGGCAGCGCCGAGATGAACATCTGGCTCCACAAGCGGGTCATGGAAGAGCTCGAGAAGAATGGCGGCAAGGTTTCCGCCGCCTTGAGGGACTGACGCCTTTGGGGGCGGGGACGGCGCTCGGTCCCACCCGAGCCCCGCCCCGCCCCCGCCAGAGCCCTGCACCCGCATGGAATAGGCGCGGACCCCGGCCACCGGCATTTGGGGACTCGGCCGGTCGAGCGCGCGTGATGGGCGTCACGCGGCGCGGTTGGGCCTCGACCAACCCAGGTTATGGCGCCCGCCGCCGCTATCCCGGAAGCGGCCGCCGGGGCGGGCGGCAAGGAAAGGCCCTGGCGATGCGCGTCCATCATCTCAATTGCGGCACCGATTGCCCGGTCGGCGGAGCATTGTTCGACGGGCGCAGCCTCGGCCCGCTCGGGCACCTGGTCTGCCATTGCCTGCTGATCGAGCATGATAGCGGCCTCATCCTCGTCGACACCGGCTACGGCCTGAAGGACGTCGCCCATCCGCACCGGCCGCCGGACCCGCGCATCACGCGCTTCATGCGCACCTTGCTCAACATCCGGCTTCGCGAGCAGGAGACCGCGGTGCGCCAGATCGAGGCGCTCGGCTTCAGGGCCGCGGACGTGCGCCACATCCTCCTCACCCATCTCGATTTCGACCATGCCGGCGGGCTCGAGGATTTCCCCGCCGCGACCATCCACGTCATGGCGCGCGAGTTCGAAGAGGCGACCGGGCCGCGCCGGGGCTTCGTGCCGCGCAACCGCTATCGCCCCTCGCAGCTCGACGAAGTGCGCGACTGGCAGCGCTACGCCGGACCTTCGGGCGAGCCCTGGTTCGGCTTCGAGGCGGTCCGGGCGCTGGAGGGCCTTCCGCCCGAGATCCTGATGGTGCCGCTGCCCGGCCACACCTGGGGCCATGCCGGAATAGCCGTCGATCGCGGCGCCGAGGGCTGGCTGCTCCACGCCGGCGACGCCTATTTCTACCGCCACGAGGTCCGCCGCCGGGACCGCAAATGCACCCCCGGCCTTCGCGCGTACCAGACGATGATGGAGGTCGACCGCGAGCGCCGCCTCGCCAACCAGGCGCGGCTGCGCGCCCTTTCCGTCGACAGGGCGGCGGAGGTGAAGCTGATCTGCGCCCACGATGCGGCGGAGCTGGAAGCCTGCGCGGCGGGCCGGCCGCTCTGACCGTCCACGTTCGAGACGGCGAGCCCGTCGCTCTGGACTCGCGGCGCGATTCCTAAGAGAAGGCGCGCCATGTCCAGCCAGCTCGAATTCTATCAGGCCCGCGCCGCCGAGGCGCGCGCCGACGCCGAAGCCGCGACCCTTGCCAACGTCCGCGACCGCTGCCTGCGCGCGGCCGAAGCCTGGGAGGCGATGGCCGCCCGCGCGCAGCGCGGCGACACCATGCGCGCCCGCCAGGAGGCGGACAAGCGCGCCCTGGCCGAGGCCGCGGCCGCGCAATAGCGACAGTCACCCGTGACTGTCCCCTCCTGAGGCTCTCGGATTTGTCCCGGGAGGACGAGGGATTCAAACCCCGGTTAGCGGTTGCCGCTGCTTATGGCAGATGCTAGCAACGGGGCTCGGCACCGTGCTGAAGGAGCGACACTTCCTTCGCATCCACGGCCGATCGTATGCGCCGGCTTTCCTGCCGGCCACCAAGGTTGACGCTGCATGAGGCATTTTTCCCCCAAGACGCTGCCCTCCCGAACGGAGCGGGGCATTGCGGCCGGGGCATATCGGCCGGGCTTTTCCGCCGGCCTGCCGCACGCAGCAGAGGCGATTTTTTTCTTTTCAACCCGGACATTGAAGGCGCGCCCAGTTTCGGCCGCGCCTTCGTCCATATTCGAGCGCGCGCTCGGCGCCGCCGCAAGGACGGCACGGCGCGCGTGGAGTGATGTTAATGACGATGCGCATGTTGATCGACGCGCGCCACCAGGAGGAAACTCGGGTGGCCGTGGTCAAGGGAAACCGGATCGAGGAATTTGATTTCGAATCCGCCGAGCACAAGCAGCTCAAGGGGAATATCTATCTAGCCAAGGTCAC
>DASWLY010000010.1:0-5237 GCA_036400035.1 Allosphingosinicella sp. | reverse complement strand
GAAGCCTGCGGCCCGACATGGACCCGCACCGCCGAGAAGTCCGCTTCGAACGCCGCCTCCATCCTGGCGAGCACCGCCTGCGGCAGCGGCTTGCCGCCGCCGCGGGCGAGGCCGAGCCGGGCCGGGTCGATCTCGAAGCTGCCGTTGCCGCCGTGGGGCTGGGCGACGGGACCGGAGCCCTGGTGGGCGAGCGGTGGGCGGCCCGAGGTCATCCGCGCCTGGAGCGGGGCCGCCCCGCCTGCGAAGGCGGGGGTCGGGGCTCCGGTCGGGTGGCGGGGCCGGGCTTCCGCGCGGGGCACCGGCTGCGGGCGCATCGCGCCGCCGATGAAGAAGCCCTGGATCACTCGGCCGGCCATCGTCATGTCCTCAAGTGGAACCCAAGGTTGTGCTGGGTCAGCTTATTAGCACGAACAAGCGGCTCACGCCCGCATTATTCAGGACTTCGCCCCCGCTCAGTACGAGTCAATTATAGCGCGAGCTCTTCGACACGCTGTACTCGAGCTTGCCCTTGTGGTCGCGGAAAATGGCGGTGATGACGCAGCCGTCGACATAGGGGACGGCGACTCCGTTGCCGCCTCCGGCGAGCGCGGTCTGGACGGCGATCGCGACGTTGGCGACGAAAGCATCGGAGCAGTTGGTCAGCGAGTTGATCCGGCTCGTCACCCAATTGAGCGACATCTGGTTCTTGCAGAGCGCCTGATTGGGACCCTTGGCCTCGACCACCATGTAGCTGTGCACCGTGCCGTTCGGATTGCGCTCGATCCACAGCTGGTCGATCCCGGAGCCGTGGCCGGGGTCGGTTCCGAACGCCATTTCATATTTCGGATATTTCTTGGCGAAGGCGTTGAGCGCGGCCGTTTCGCCGACCACCTCCGTCTGCTTGGCGAGATGCGAGCTGACGCTTTGGCCGTTGCCGGCGCGCGTCTGCATCTGCCGGGTGAGTTTCCAGGTCTGTGCCTCGATGTTCTCGACGGAGACCTCCATGTGATCCGAATCGTTGCGATTCGAGATGTCGACGGTGGGGATGACCAGAGTCTGCGCCTGCGCCTTCGCCACCGGATTGGGATTGAGCGCGTAGAGCGGCAGCCCGATCTGGTCGGCGCCGTTCTTCACCGCCTGCTGATGCTGCTGCCAGGTCGTGACGGTGTAGTTGCCGAAATTGGCGGGCGCGGAATTGCCGTACATGGCCTGGAGGGCAGCGCCGCGCCGGCCCAAGCCGGCGGTCCCGGCGGCAACCTTGGCCTGGATCGGCGGCGCCGGCATCGCCGCCCGCATCCCGAGCCGGTCCGCCTCGGCCTCCAGCGCTGGGTCGTGGACCACGGCCACGCCCGAGGCGGGCGAGCGGACCCGGCCCTGGCGCTGCTGGACGACATGGGCGAGCTCATGGCCTATGAGCTGCCGGCCCGGCACGGTGTCGGGCTGAAACTTGCCGGGCGCGAAATAGAGGTCGTCGCCGGTGGTGAAGGCGATCGCGCCGATGCGCGACGCCTGCGGCCCGACATGGACCCGCACCGCCGAGAAGTCCGCTTCGAACGCCGCCTCCATCTTGGCGAGCACCGCCTGCGGCAGCGGCTTGCCGCCGCCGCGGGCGAGGCCGAGCTGGGCCGGGTCGATCTCGAAGCTGCCGTTGCCGCCGTGCGGCTGGGCGACATGGCCGGCGCCCTGGTGGGCGAGCGGCGGGCGGCCCGGGGCCAGTCTCGCCTGGAGCGGCGCGGTTCGGCCGGCGAAAGCGGGGGACGGGGCGCCGGTCGGCTGGCGGGGCCGGCCTTCGGCTGCCGCCAGGCGCGGCGCGGGCTGCGGCCGCATCGCGCCACCGATGAAGAACCCCTGGATCACCCTTGCCGGCATGATTTCCTCCGCGCGGAGCCGCTTTTCCGCTCCCGTCCTTACCACCCGCCTTGAACGCGGCTTGTTACAAGGCGCCGGCTTTCTTCGCCGCGCTCAACAGACCGCCCTGCGTGCTCGAGCATTTCCTGCAGTGCGGGCGAAGCACGCCTTTCCATTCCGCAAGCGACGCCACAGTGCAGAGCGGTGGCTGGTGGTCGGGCGTAAAATGCCCGTCCGCCCAACCCGAATCCTTGGCTCCGCACATGTGACAGCCCTGGGCCTTGCCGAGCTTGTTTATTTGGGTTTTTTCGGATTCGCTGAAGGCCCGCCTGACGTCGGTGGTGCGAACGCCTTCGGAAGCGGAATATGCACCAACGCCCGTGAGGGTGCCATCGCCGAAGCCATATAAGGGGACCCCGAAATGGGGGTGCGGCGCGTCAGGGAGGAGGATATTGCGAATATCGACATCAGAGCCGACTTGCCTGTCCTTGTCGGCGCGCGCCCTCGTGTTCGGCGCGTGGGGAGCAGCGCGCTGAATCGCGCCCGCCGCTCGCCGCTGCACCGCGCCCGCCAGCAGCCTCGAAATCGGCGCCTCGAGCACCGGCATTCCGCGCCCGTTCACTCCGACCTGCTGGAAGCCCATGTCCTTGTACCAGCGGGTCAGCTTGCCGGTGCCGTTGTCCTGGGCGGAGAGGGACAGCTTGGAATTGCCCGAGCGCAGGCCCGCGCGCGCCGCCGACACCAGCAATTGCCGCCCGATCCCCTGGTCGCGATGCCCGGGAGCGACTCCGAGGTCGGTGACTTCGGCGGCCGCCCCGCGCCGGGTGTGGACGACGAGCGAGCCGACGGGATTGGGTCCCGACCCGGCCGTCAGTCGATAGCTTCCGGGGGAGGTGCCGCCGGGAGCGGAGATGTGGACCTGCGCCTCGCTCCGCCCGGATGCGGCCATCTTCGCCTGGAGGGGTGGCCGGTGCGCGGCGGCCCGCATGCCGAGCCGGTCGGCCTCGGCCTCGAGCATCCGGTCCTGCACCACCGCGACGCCGGACCCCGGCGCTCGGACCCGGCCCTGGCGCTGCTGGATGACGTGGGCGAGCTCGTGACCGATCAGTTGCTGACCCTTCACCGAATCCGGCTGGAACTGGCCCGGCGCGAAATAGAGATCGTCGCCCGTCGTGAAGGCCACCGCGCCGATCCGCGCCGCCTGCGGGCCGACATGGACCCGCACCGCCGAGAAGTCCGCGCCGAAGGCCGCCTCCATCTTGGCGAGCACCGCCTGGGGCAGCGGCTTGCCGCCGCCGCGGGCGAGGCCGATCTGCACGGGATCGATGTCGAAGCTGCCGTTGCCGCCATGGGGCTGCGCGACGCGGCCGGCGCCCTGGTGGGCGAGCGGGGGGCGCCCCGGAGCCATTCGCGCCTGGAGCGGGGCCGCCCGGCCGGCGAAAGCGGGGGGCGGGGTTCCGGTGGCGCGGCGGGCGCCCGCTTGGCCCGCCGCCGCGCGCGGCGCCGGCTGCGGCCGCATGGCGCCGCCGATGAAGAAACCCTGGATCACTCGGCCGCCCATCGCCTCATCCCAAGTTGGACCCAAGTGCATGGGCGCGCCATCTTAGCAGGTTTTCAGGCATTCGGCCTCGAATTATTTCATCCGGTCCGAGCCAACCGTCGAGAAGCGCTGACGAGATCGAATCGCGCGAGTCGCCTTCCGACACGGTTCGAAGACGATCCCCCGCCTATCTCTTTGAAATAACCGCCGCACTTGAGCAGCTTTGCTACATCGCTATCAGAACATCGCAGACCGAGACTATTTGCTCCGAACCATCCAGCCGAGTGCCCCGCTCGCAGGAAACTGGCTGGGGCGGCAGGATTCGAACCTGCGAATGCCGGTACCAAAAACCGGTGCCTTACCACTTGGCGACGCCCCAGCAGGCGGGGGGCTTATAGCGGCGGAGCCGGTCGAGGGAACCCCTCCCTCGTCCGTCTCACAGGTTCGAGATGCGCCGGTGGACGAGGTCGAAATAGTCCTTGCGCAGCTGCATCGTCAGGTCGCCCACCTCGAAGCTCCAGGGCCCCGCTGAGGCGACCGGGGTCACTTCGGCGGCGCTTCCGGTGAGGAAGAACTGCTCGAAGCCTTCGAGCTCCTCAGGCCAGATCGCGCGCTCCACGACCTCGATTCCGCGCCTGCGCGCGAGCTCGATCACGGTCTGGCGGGTGATCCCGTTGAGGAAGCAGTCCGGCGTGGGCGTATGGAGCGCTCCGTCCTTCACGAAAAAAGCGTTCGCTCCCGTCGCTTCGGCGACCTGCCCCCGCCAGTCGAACATCAAGGCGTCGTCGAAGCCGTCGGCCTGCGCCTGGTGCCGGGCGAGCGTGCAGATCATGTACAGGCCCGACGCCTTGGATTCGGTGGGCGCCGTATAGGGCGCGGGCCGGCGCCACCGGGAGATGGCGAGGCGCAGCCCCTTGCGGATCGCGTCCTCGCCGAAATAGGCGCCCCAGGGCCAGCAGGCGATGGCGAGATGGATCTTCGCCTTTTGCGCCGAAACCCCCATCTGCTCCGATCCGCGCCAGGCGAGCGGGCGCATATAGGCTTCCTCGAGGCCGGTCGAAGCCAGCGTGTCCCGGCAGGCCTGATCTATCTCCTCCACCGTCCAGGGAATCTCGAAGCCGAGCAGGGCGCCGCTGCGCTTCAGCCGGCGGCTGTGTTCGCTGAGCTTGAAGATCTCCCCCGAATACGCCTTCTGCCCCTCGAAGACGGAAGAGGCGTAATGGAGGGCGTGGGTGAGCACATGGACGTTCGCCTCCCGCCACGGGACCAGGGCTCCGTCCAGCCAGATGAAGCCGTCGCGGTCGTCGAAGCTGGGCTGGTCGGTCACTAGTGGCTCCCTCGAGGTGCGCGGCGGGGATAGGAGCCGCCGCCGGGAGCGTCAACTTGGGTCCCGCCCGGCCGTCATTCGGCCTTCTCGTGGGCGAAGCTGAAGATCCGGGCCAGCCGCCAGGCGCCGTCGGGGCCGAGCGCCCACAATTGAGTGAATCGGGCGCGTCCGGCCAGCCGCTCCGGGCCGTCGCCCTTCCGCTCGTAGAAGAGGTGAACTCCGTCCTCGATCGCTCCGTAGCCGGGCACCAGATCGACGTGCAGGCTTGCCCGTACCAGCTCGCGCCGAGAGCGCCAGGCGCCGGGCTTCTTCCTCTCCGAGCAGCTTTTGGAATATTCCGCGACGGCCGCATCGGCTCCCCGCCAGACGAAGCCGCCTTTGTCATGATACATCTCGATATCGTCGGCCATCATCGAGCGAATTCGGGCGGGATCGCACCCCTGGAAGAACAGCTTGAAGAACTCCGCATCGCGGGCCGCGATCTGTTCGGTCAGGGCCGGTCCTTGCGGAACGTCGACCGGCGGGGGCGGCGGCGATTGCGGC
>DASWLY010000009.1:0-13273 GCA_036400035.1 Allosphingosinicella sp. | reverse complement strand
GAGGTCCTTAGATTGTCTCACGCAAAGCCGCAAAGCCGCTAAGGAGGCCGTGCCGATGGAGATCGAGCGGCTTGCTACAATTGCCGTGGATTGCGGGTTCCGGGTGCATGACGGACTTGGGCCGGGGCTGCTGGAATCCGTCTATGAAGCTGTGCTCGCGCACAGCTTGACCGCCCGGGGTCTCGCGGTGGAACGGCAGAAGCCGGTGCCCATCCAGCTCGAGGGCGTCGTCCTGAACGAGGGCTTCCGGGCGGACCTGCTGGTCGAGGGGAAGCTGCTGATCGAGCTCAAGTCCTTGGAGCGGGCGGCGCCGGTTCACGGGAAGCAGGTCCTCACCTATCTTCGGTTGCTGGATTTGCCGCTTGGGCTGCTCATGAACTTCGGAGCGGCGACCTTCAAGGAAGGCATCAAGCGGGTGGCGAACAACCGGTCCTCTTTGCGGCTTAGCGGCTTTGCGTGAGATTCAATTCGTGCGGTCGAGCCGGCACGGAGGCTTGAGGTTTGTCTCACGCGAAGCCGCAAAGCCGCTAAGAGAGCGTCGTGGCAGCCGACATTTCCGATATCCTGCTCGCCGCCGCGGCGGGCGTCCTCGGAGGGGCGATGAATGCGCTCGCGGGGGGCGGGACGTTCGCGACCTTGCCCGCCTTGATCGCGCTCGGCCTGCCCGCGAATATCGCCAACGCCACTTCGAACACCGCCCTGCTGCCCGGCGCGGCGGCGAGCGCCTGGGCCTATCGGGACGAGCTTCGCCCCGTGGCGGGCATGTCGGTCCGGCTGCTCGCTTCGATGACCTTCGCCTTCGGGCTCGTCGGCAGCCTGTTGCTCGTGCTCACGCCGACGGAGACCTTCGACATCCTCATCCCCTGGCTGCTCCTCTTCGCCTTCGCGGTGATGGCGTTCGGAAAGAGCGCCGCCGACTGGCTCCATTCGAGAGTCACGATCGGGCGGCGCACCCTGCTCGCGGCGCAGGCGCTGCTGGGCATCTATGGCGGCTATTTCGGCGGCGGGGTAGGGCTGATCACCACCGCGGTCTACGGGCTGCTCGCCAACATCCGGCCGCGGGAGCTGTTCGCGATCCGCACCGCGATGCTGGCGGTGGCGAACCTCGCCGCCGCTTTCGTGTTCATCGGCTTCGCGATGGTGTGGTGGTGGGCGTGCGTGCCGATGCTGCTCGGCTCCACCCTGGGCGGCTGGCTGGGGGCTTTGGTGGGGAAGCGGTTGTCGCATCGGGTGGTGCGTGTCTGGACGTTGCTCGTCACCGGCGCGACGACCGTCGCCTTCTTCGTTCGGGCCTATGGCGGGTAGGCCGGGACGGCGACGGAAGCCCGTTCAGGAAAACGGGAATCCAGCGGCTGGCCGACGGCCGGGCGCTCTACCGGGGCAGCCGGGTCAGCGGGACGAAGCGGACGGGCAGGAGGGCGCGCTTCCTTACCCGGCCCTTGGAGTCCTTGTCGACGAGGGTGAGCTCGAGCGTGTCGGGCTTGTCGCCCAGCGGGATCACCATCCGCCCGCCCGGCCGAAGCTGGTCGAGCAGGGGCCTGGGGATATGGTCCGCCCCGGCGGTGACGATGATCCGGTCGAACGGCGCCCGCTCCGGCCAGCCGGCATAGCCGTCGCCGCTTCGCACCTCGACATTGGAATAGCCGAGCGCGCGAAGCCGGGCGCCCGCCTGCGCCGCCAGCGGCTCGACGATCTCGATCGTGTGGATCCGCCGGACCAGCCTCGACAGGATCGCCGCCTGATAGCCGGAGCCCGTGCCGACCTCGAGCACGCAATCGCCGGGGGCGGGCTTCAGCAGGTGGGTCATCAAGGCGACGATATAGGGCTGGGAGATGGTCTGCTCATGGCCGATCGGAAGCGGCCGGTTCTGATAGGCGAAGCGCCGCGCCTCCTCCGGCACGAAAAGGTGGCGGGGCACTTCGCGCATCGCCTTGAGAACCGTCGGGTCGAGGCGCCGCGCCGCCGGACCCGCCGTTTCCGCCATGTTGGCGACGGTCAGCACCATCAACTCGCGCTCGCCGGCGCGCTCCGCCGCCGGAGCGGCCGCGAGGAGGAGCGGCGCGAGGAGGAGCAGGGCGCGCCGGATCACCGGGCGAGCGGGGCGACCGCCGTCGTTCGGTCGAAATAGATGGCGGCGTCGAACTGCTCGGCGAGCCGGGCGCGGAAATAATGCGCCGTCCGCTCGCTCGACGGCACGTAGACGACCCCGATCGCACGCTCCAGCATCGGCCCGGCCAGGGCCCGCGACACCGCCGGATCGCCCCGGATGAGCAGCGAGAAGGCAGGGACCCCGGCGGCGTGGAACAGCGCCGAATAGCTCCCGGGCAGGGCCGGCCGCATGTCGTAGCGGCGGCCCCTGGCGTCCCATTCGGGCGCGGCGAAGACGGTGCCGCCATGGCTGAAGAAGCCGACCAGGAAGGCGCCCTGGCCGTGCCGCTGACGCATCAGCTGGCCCAGGTTCAGCTCGCCGCGCTCGGCGGCGAAGGTGGCCCGGGCGTCGCCCGAATGCGTGTTGTGGCTCCACATCACGACCTTGCCGGGGCGGCCGCTCAACCTTTGGGCGTGCTCGGCGATCTCGTCGACATTGTCCGCCATGTGCCGGTCGCGAACGTTCCACGCGAGCGAGCCGACGGAGGCGGTTCGGAAATATTCCTCGGCCGCCGCGACCGAAGCGGCGCCGCGAAGGGCGGCGAAGCGGGCCTCCGCCTCCACCGGATCGGCGGGAACCGGCAGCCGGCGCACCTCGGCCAGCACGGCTTGCGCCTGGGTGCGGCATATCTTGCCCGGGTTGCGGGTCGCGGTGCCGTAGGCCCACCGGTCCCGGCCATAGCCCGCGAAGCAGCGATAGTGCCGGGCCGCGCGCTCGGCCGCCTCCGGCGCCGTCCGTTTCAGCCAGGCCTGCACCGCCCCGGCGGCGTCGAACAGGTCGTAGACGTCCATTCCATAGAGCCCGACCCGCTGTTCGGCCGGCCGCTCGAGGTTGAGCGCGCGCAGCCGCTCGGCGAAGTCGCGGAAATCGGCATTGCCCCACATCCAGGCCGGGAAGTTGGTATAGCCGCGAAGCGCCTCCCCGGCGTTCCGGTCCGAACCGAGGCCGCGCACGTAGAGGTTGACCCGGTGGGTCGCCGACCAGTCGCCCTCGATCGCGACCGCATTCACCCCCTGCTCGCGGATCAGCCGCTCGGTCAGCCGGCCGCGCTCGCGATAATATTCGTGGGTGCCGTGGGTGGATTCGCCGAGCAGGATCCGGCGCGCGCCGGACGTCGCCGCCATGACGTCGGCATAATCCGTGCCCGTTCCGGCGATCGGCCGAGCCGCCTGCCTGACCGTCGAAACGGTCGCGGCGGGCGCGACCGGAGCTTCGGGCGCCGATCCCGCCGGAGCGCCGAGCGGGAAAGCGAGGGCGGCGAGGAGCGCCAGCTTCATCGCGGAAGCGGGGTCACGGCCGCCGAGCGGTCGAAATAGACGGCGGCGTCGAACTGATCCGACAGGCGGGCGTCGAAATAATGGCTCTGCCGCTCCGTCTGCGGGAGGTAGATGACTCCGATCGCGCGTTCCAGCATCGGGCCGGCCAGAACGCGCGTCATCTCCGCATTGCCCCGGATAAGAAGCGAGAAGGCCGGGACACCGCTGGCGTGAAACAGCGCCTCATAGCTGCCGGGAAGCGCCTCGCGCATGTCGTAAACCCGACCCTCCGCGCCCCATTCCGGCGCCGCCATCACGGTCCCGGCATAGCTGAAGAAGCCGACGAGGAAGGCCGCGTCGCCGTGCTGCTGGCGCATCAGCTGGCCCAGGTTGAGCTCGCCCTGGCTGCCCATGGCGGTCGCCCGGGCGTCGCCTGTATGGGTGTTGTGGCTCCACGTCACGACCTTGCCCGGCCGGCCGGTCAGCGCCTGGAGATGCCCGGCTATCTCCTCGACATTCTGCGCCATGCGCCGGTCGCGAACGTTCCATGAGTTGAGCCCGGCATAAGTGGCGCGGAAATATTCCTCGGCGCCGACCACCGAGGCCGCGCTCCGCACCGCCGCGAAGTGACGCTCGGCGCCCGCGGGATCGCCGGGCCGAGCGATCCGCCGCACCTCGGCGAGCACCGCCTCGGCTTCCTCGCCGCACGAGACGTTGCGCCGGGTCGCCTCGCCATAGGCTTCGGTCGTCGGATAGGGGTCGAAGCAGTCATACTGGCCTTCCGCCCGCCGTGCCGCCTCCGGATCGACCTGGGACAGATAGGCGACCGTCGCCCGGGCGGCCTCGTGAAGGTCGTACACGTCCATGCCGTAGACGCCGACGCGCTCGTTCTCCGGGCGCTGGAGGTTCAGCGCGCGCAGGCGCTCGACGAAGTCGCGGAACTCGATATTGCCCCACATCCATCTCGGAAAGCGGGTATAGCCGGCCATCGCCTCCTGCGCCGACCGATCGGTGCCGAGGCCGCGGACATATTGATTGACCCGCCAGGTCGGCGACCAGTCGCCTTCGATGGCGATCGCGTTGAAGCCGCGCTCGCGGACCAGCCTCTCCGATATCCGGCCGCGCTCGCGATAATATTCGTGCGTGCCGTGGGTCGATTCGCCGAGCAGCACTCGGCGCGCATCGGCGGCGGCGGCGAGAATCTCGTCATGATCGGTGGCGCCGCCGGTGACCCGCCGGGCGGCCGCGGCGACGGCCGCCGCTCCGGCCGGCGCGGCGGGGGGAGCGGACGACGGCGGCGCCGTCGAATTGGACGTCGGCTGGGACGGGCTCCCGCCGCCGCCGCCGCAGGCGGCGAGGCCGAGGAAGACCGCGAGGGCTGCGAACTTGAGGCTGAATGGGCGAACCATGGACGTCGATCCGGGGGGCCGAACCGTTGCCCGGCCCTGCTGCTAGAGGCTGAACAGCCCTCCCGACGATTTCGGCGTATCGCCGTGGACTCGGTCGAGATAGGCGGAGGCGAGTTCGTAATGCGCCTGGACGACGCGTCGATGTTCCGCCGTGCGGGCGAGCTCGATCTCGGCCTCTGCCCGGCTCTCGTAATATTCACGTTCTTCTTGAGACATTTAGCTCGATTTCTTCGTTGTTTTAGAACGGAAGCAAAACGGCCAAAACGCCGCCGCCGTTCCCGAAAATCGCGCTGATCCAAGTTGTTGATCCTGGGCTATACGGGGCGCCGAGGGGACGAAGGCGCAAGCTTCGCCGTCAGCTTCGGCGTGGCCGGCCATCGTCATTTGGCCGAGGCTCGGACTTGGCCGGAGCTTTGCCCCGGCGTCATCGGACTCGGATGATCGTCTCGCCCTCGCGCACCACGACCGACGCCGCTCGATCGACGCGCATCTCGAGCCCGCCGGCGGTCACCGTCAGCCTGTCCAGCGCATGGTCCCCGGCGGCAAGGCCGGAGCGGCCGTTCACCTTCGGGGCGGAGGGAAGGAGGATGGTGTAGCGCCTGGTCCCGTTGCCCTCGCTCATGAACGGAAGCCCCTTCACCGTCACCGAAACCGAGGGGAAGGTCATGTTCAGCATTTCCGGGTCCGGAAGGACGAGGTGCGCCTCGCCGAGCAGCACCATCCCGCCCGGGCCAGTCGAGAAACCCATTTCCACGCCCTTGCCGCCATTCTTCGCCGGCGGCCGCCATTCGAGCACCACCCGGTGGACGCCGAGCGCGTGGAATTCCTCGGCGCTCTTTATCTCCTTCTTTTCGGCGGCTCGGATCCTGGGCTCGAAGGCGGCGTGCGTGGCGGCATAGCCGAAGGTCGCCCGAGCCGACGTCGCCAGAGCGGCGGAGTCCCGCACGGTGTCGAAGCGGGTCAGCGCCGCCAGCCGCTCGTCGAGAGCGACTCCGCCCTCGATCGCCGTTCGCCATCCTTTGGGATCCAGCTCGCGCAACAGGTAGGTGAGGGCGGCGCCCACCCCGTAGCCGCGCGTGCGGAACCAGGCCGTCAGGTAAGGCTGGGTCATGGCATTGAGATCCTCGCGCAGCACCTCCGCAACGAGCGCGGTAAGGGACTTCTCCGCCCCGGGCGCGAAGGCAGCGGCGGCGCGGTCGATGAATTTCGCGGTGCCCTCGAACATCTCGAACTGCCGCTCGACCGCGAGCACGTTCGCGGCGAGGCCGCTTTCCCGCTCCCGCCTCAGAGCAAGATACTGATGGAGCAGCCTGTGGCGAGTCCTGCCGGGCTTCGCCTCAAGCGCCGCGGCGAGCACCCGGCGCTCGGTTTCGGCGGCCGCGGCGAAGGCGACCCGATCGGCCACGGCCTTGGGGGCGACGAACTGCGATCCGCGACGGCCCTTGAAGGCGCTGCCCTGATAATCGTGGAACTGCTCATGGAAGATCAGCCCCGACAGCGCGTCGGCCTTCTGGTCCGCGAGAACCAGCACGGCGGTGCGCCCGCCGCCGATCGGGTAATCGAGGACGAAGGGGCGGCCCATTCCGGTCAGGTCGCCCGGATGGAACCACGCCCGGCCGCGCAAAGCCTTCGGCAGCGCCGCGGCCGCAAGCGGCGCGAACGTGCCCGGCCCGGCCTGGCCGGCTATCAGCAGCGCGCCTTCGCCCGGCCGGTAGAGGATGAAGGCCTGCTCCGGCGGCCAGTAGCCGGGCCATAGCCTGGCCAGCTTCGGCCCTGTCCTTCGAACGTCGGACGCGAGCTTCAGCAACTCGGGAGCGGGCAGCGAAGCTCGGGCCATGGGCTCGAGGACCGACGGAGCGCCGGCGGCCGCACAAGGCCAGAGGAGCAGGGCCGCGGCAACAATCAAGGCACGCATTCAGTCCCTCCGAGCGAACGGCGTCAGCCTCCTCTTTGCCGCAGACCCCGCCGTTCGGCCAGGGGCTCAGCGCCAGGGGCTCAGCGCCAGGGGATCAGCGCCAGGGGATCAGCGGATGCGCGGGCCGCCGAACGGCAAAGGCGGCGGCGGGCGGCGGTCGCGGCGCGGGATCTGCGCCTGGTAGGCGACTCCGCAATGCTGGACGCAATAAGGAAAGCCGGGATTGGCCGCCGCACCACAAAAATGGAAATCGGGCTCACCGGGGTGGCCGAGGGGCCATTTGCAGATCTTCTCGTTGAGATCGAGCAGGCTGGTCTTGTCCGCGATCTCCGGGCTCGGCTTGGCCGGAACGAGCCGGCGCGGCGGCGCCGGCGGGATCGGCGACTGCTGCTCGCCCGGCGCCTGGCGGACGAAGCCGCCCGGGCCGATCGAGCGGATCTGCGGCTGCGGAGCCGCCGGTGCCGGCGCGGCCGCGGCCGGCTCGGCCTCGGAATCCTCGTCGGTCTCCTCCGGCTCGGCTTCCGGTTCGTCCGCTTCCGCCACCGGCTCCTCCACCGGCGGAGCTTCGGTTTCCACTTCGGCCTCGGGCTGGAACGGCGACGGCTGGATCTCGCCCGGTCCCTCGTTGGGCTTCACCGGCGACGGCCGCGACTGCAGGCCGAGGCGGTGTGCCTTGCCGATCACCGCGTTGCGCGAGACTCCGCCGAGCTCGTCGGCGATCTGGCTCGCGGTCATGCCCTGGGTCCAGAGCTCCTTCAGCCGGTCGATCCGTTCATCGGTCCAGGACATGGATAGAATGCCTTCCTTGTAAGCTTGCGGCTCACGGCGTCTGCCTCTAGCGACGGCGCGGTGAACGACCAGCCTTCTGATAGCCAGCCTTCAAATTGGATGCGGGCCGCTCCGGGCGTGCCGGTGATCCGGAACGTGAACTGGGGCGGCCTCAGGACCCTCTATGTGAAGGAGGTGAGGCGTTTCTTCAAGGTCCAGCTTCAGACGATATGGGGTCCGGCCCTGACGACCCTGCTCTTCCTTGTCATCTTCAGCGTGGCGCTGGGCCGAAGCGAACGGATGGTCCAGCTGGGGGGCGCCAGCTTCCACTTCGCCGATTTCCTGGCTCCCGGCCTCATCGTCATGGGGATGCTCCAGAACGCCTTCGCCAATTCGAGCTTCTCGCTGCTGGTCGGCAAGATCCAGGGCAACATCGTCGACTATCTGATGCCGCCGCTTTCGACCGCGGAGCTGATCGCCGCGCTGATCGGAGCCGCCGTCACCCGGGCGGCCCTTATCGGCGTTGCCGTGTTCCTGGCAATGCAGCTCTGGCCCGGGGTCCATGTCGCGCCGGTCCACCTGTGGGCGGTGCTCTGGTTCGGCCTGATGGGAAGCATGATGCTCGCCTTCTTCGGGCTGATCACCTCGATCTGGGCGGAAAAGTTCGATCATGCGGCGGCGGTGACCAACTTCGTGGTGGCGCCGCTCTCGCTGCTGTCGGGCACCTTCTACTCGATCGACAGCCTCGCCCCCGTCTTCCGGGCGGTGAGCCACGCCAATCCCTTCTTCTACGTCATTTCGGGCTTCCGCTACGGCTTCCTCGGAGCGGCCGATTCGCCGATCCTGGCCGGGGGGCTGCTTCTCCTGGTCATCAATCTGGCGCTGGGAGTGCTCTGCTACGGGATGCTCCGAACGGGGTGGAAGCTGAAGGCCTGATTTCATTCAGAAAAATGCACGTTTATATGAACGCCGGCTTTCGACCGCGTTCAGCGCCGCATCAGTCGCCGAGTCGTAGAAGCTCCTCATCAAGTAAGGAGCAAGACCATGCGTAAGTTTCTGATTTCAGCCCTGGTGCTTTCCACCGTCGTCGGCGTCGCTCCGGCCGCCGCCAACCATGGCGGCTACCATAGCGACCGCGGCCATGTCGGCCATAACGGCTGGAACCGCGGCGGTCCGTCCCGCCAGGCGATCAACGAGCTGATCCGCGACCTCAACCGGGTCGAGATGCGTATCGATCGTTCGGCGCAGCGCCGGATCATCTCCCAGCGCGAGGCCTTCGGCCTGCAGCGTGAGGCGAACCAGATCGAGCGGCAGCTCCAGCGCGCCGGCCGCAACGGCATCAGCGGCCGCGAGTTCGGCATGCTGAGGAGCCAGGTCAACCGTATCGAGCAGCGCCTGCGCATCGAGCGCCAGGACCGCGACGGCCGCCGCTACTAAAGGCGACGATCGGCGGGCGCCGCGAATTGACGCGGCGCCCGCCTCCTCTCTAGAGGCAGGAAGGCGATCCGTTTAGGGTCGCCTTTTTGCATTCACAGCCTTCGGAGCCCCCAAATGGCCATCACGCCGCTCATGCCCGTCTACCCGCGCTCGCCCGTGCGGCCGGTGCGAGGGGAGGGGGTCTATCTCTACGGCGAGGGCGGGGAGAAATATCTCGATTTCGCGAGCGGCATCGCCGTGAACCTGCTCGGCCACGGCCACCCGCACCTGACGAAGGCCATCCAGGAGCAGGCGGCGACGCTCATCCACGTCTCCAACCTCTACGGATCGCCGCAAGGCGAGGCGCTCGCCCAGCGGCTGGTCGACAACAGCTTCGCCGACACCGTGTTCTTCACCAATTCAGGCGCCGAGGCGGTCGAGTGCGCGATCAAGACGGCGCGCCGCTACCACCACCATCACGGGCGCCCCGAAAAGCACAACCTCATCACGTTCAGCAACGCCTTCCACGGCCGGACGATGGCGACGATCAGCGCCACCGACCAGGCCAAGCTTCGCGACGGCTTCGCGCCCCTTCTTCCCGGATTCACCGTCGTCGAGTTCGACAATCTGGAGGCGGCCGAGGCGGCGGTCGACGAGAACACGGCCGGCTTCCTTCTCGAGCCGGTCCAGGGCGAAGGCGGAATCCGTCCCGCCAGCCCGGAATTCATGCGCGGCCTGAGGCGGATCTGCGACGAGAACGACCTTATGCTCGTCCTCGACGAGGTCCAGTGCGGCGTCGCCCGGACCGGCAAGCTCTACGCCTATGAGCATTACGGGATCGAGCCCGACATCCTCGCCAGCGCCAAGGGCATAGGCGGGGGCTTCCCGCTCGGCGCGTGCCTCGCCACCGAGAAAGCCGCGGCGGGCATGGTCGTCGGCACCCACGGTTCCACCTATGGCGGCAACCCGCTGGCCATGGCCGCGGGCCAGGCGGTGCTGGACGTGGTCGCCGATCCCGAATTCCTTGAACGAGTCACCCGCATGGGCGAGCGCCTGCGCGGGGCGCTCGAGCAGATGATCCCCAATCACGACCATCTGTTCGAGAGCGTGCGCGGGCTGGGCCTGATGCTCGGCATCCGGATGAAGACCGACAGCCGGGCCTTCGTCGGCCATCTGCGCGAGCACGGCCTGCTCACCGTCGCCGCCGGCGACAATGTCCTGCGCGTGCTTCCGCCGCTGATCATCGAGGAAGCGCATATCACCGAGTTCGTCGACCGTCTGTCGGAGGCGGCCCGGCGATATGAGGTGCCGCAGGCGGCCTGATCGTCGTTATCCCGGCGGGAGCCGGGATCTCGGCGAGACCCGCCGCGACTTCTCGTCGGCTTCCGCCGGGATGACGGTGAGAGCTTGAACCGCCCCGCGACCCTAGCCACATGCTGCTCATGACCTCTCCGGAATTCGACACCAAAGCGCGCGCCGCCAATCTCGACGAGGCGCTCGGCTTCACCATTCCCGGGCGCAACGCGCGCGGGCGCCTGGTCAGGCTGGGTCCGGTCCTGGGCGAAATCCTCTCGGCCCACGATTACCCCGCCCCGATCGCCCGGACCCTGTCTGAAGCGCTGGTGCTGGCTGCCCTGCTCGGCTCGCTGCTCAAGGAGGCGGAAGGACAGCTGACCATCCAGGCGCAGACGGACAGTGGCATCGTCGACCTGCTGGTCGTCGATTATCGCGACGGCGAGTTGAGGGGCTATGTCCGCTTCGACGCGGACCGGCTCGGCGACCTTCCCACCCATCGCGATCTCGGCGCCCTGTTCGGCAAGGGCTATCTCGCCATCACCTTCGACCATCCGATGGCTCAAGAGCGTTACCAGGGGATCGTGCCGCTCGAGGGAAGCTCGCTGGGCGAGGCGGCGCAGAATTATTTCAGCCAGTCCGAGCAGCTGCCGAGCGTCGTCCGCCTCGCCGTCGACGATACCGGCCACATCGCCGGGGGTATTCTCGTCCAGCATCTGCCGGAAGGGGAGGAGGGCCGCGACCGCCTGCACACCCGCCTCGACGATCCCGAATGGGAGCATGTCCGGATCCTCGCGGAGACGATCAAGGGCCACGAGCTGACCGATCCGGCGCTTCCGCTCGGCGAGGCGCTGTGGCGCCTGTTCCATGAGGAGGAGGTGAGGGTGCTCGAGGCGATCCCGCTCAAGAAGGGTTGCCGCTGCAACTTCGAGCATGTCCGCGGAGTCCTCGCCCGATTCGGCGTCGCGGAGCGGGGCGAGATGGTTGACGTGGATGGCTTCATCAACGTCGACTGCGAATTCTGCTCACGGGTTTTCCCGATATCTCTCAGCGACTTCGAGGATTGAGCGAGGCGGCTCTGCGGCCTGTCGAAGCGCCTCCGTCATCCCGGCGAATGCCGGGATCTCAGCGAGACCCGCCGCGATTATCTTGCCTGGGATTCCGGCTTCCGCCGGGACGACCGCCGTTAAGCCTCTGTTTACCCTGATCCATGTAAAGAGAGTTCGTGCCGATTGTGGGCACGCTTTCCTCCCTAGCAGGCTTAACGGCCTAAACTGGGCCGCTCTTCACCGGGCGGCCCGTTCTTTTGTGCCGCCTGGCGCCGGCTATTTCGCGGTGCCGCCGCAGATTCGGCGCAGCACGTCCTTCTTGTTGTAGCATTCCGCCGTCAGCGGCGGCAGCTGCTCGAACCGGATCAGGTACGGGCGGTAGGCCGGGCGCGGCTCATAGGCGGGAACGAGCGCGTGCCTCAGCTCGCGCATGTGCGCCTGTGCGACCGGAAAGAGCTGCCCCTTGGGTGCTGCCAACGCGGTCTTGGTGATGTTCGTCGCGGTCTGGCAGAAGATCTGCTGCGCCTGGGCGGCGGACCAATTATTGTAAGTGATGGTCGAATAATCGTCGAACGCCTTCTGGCCCTTCGCGCCGAGCGTCCGTTTGTAATAATTGTTGAGCGCGGTGTAGGCCCCGGCGAGTTCGGCGCTGTGGTGCGCGAGCAGGGCGTTGTAATTGGGCACCGCCCGAAGATAATCCGAGAACTGGCATTGGAGCGCGGCAACGTTGAGCCCGGCGCGCAGGTTCCAAAGCAGGTTCGCCCGATATTCCGCGGCGGTGGCGCCGGGAAGCGGCAGGCCGACAAGGGGATCGCTCGGATCGAGCGGCGAAGCGCGCAGATCGGGAGGGCTGAGATAGAGCTGCGCCTGCGCCGGCGCAGCCGCGAGCGTCGCCGCAACGGCGGCGGCGGCCATGAAGCCGTTCTTCGTCCTGATGGCCATTCGATCCCCTCGAGCGCTGTGCACGCTGGGCTCCATGCTTAGCAGGGGACGCCTCGCAATAAAGCTTCACGGACCGTGCCCATCGTACGGGCGGCACGGCTCGTCATACCTAAGCGGCTGAGCCCCATATGAAAAGAGTGCGGGACAAGAAAAGGGCCGCCCGGTCGCCCGGACGGCCCTTTCCGAATAAACGTCGAAACCGACGATTACATTCCGGTGGTGTTGCCGGTGCCGGTGCCGGTGGTACCGGTGGTGCCGGTGCCGGTGCCGGTGCCGGTGTTGCCGGTGCCGGTGGTGTCGGTGGTTCCGGTGCCGGTGTTCATCGTGGTCGTCGCGTTCAGGTCAGCGGCGGTGCCGAGGCCGTTGCTGTCGGTCGTGGCGTTGAGCGCGTCGACGCCGGTGACGTCACCGGTGTTGCCGCCCATCAGGGCGTCGTCCTGATAGTTCATGCCCGTGTTGTTGGCAGCCGCGTCCTCGCCACCGCCGCAAGCCGCGACGAGCAGGGCCGCACCGGCAACCATCGAACCGGTCATCACTTTCGAAAGAAGGTCACGCATTTAGAAACTCCCTAGGTTGACGATTTGGACGGGATGGCCCCTTTTTTGCCAAATCAGTTTCGAACAATAAACGGAAAGGGTACGGCTCTCAAGCCTTACTCGCGTCCCCCCTCGAGGGACCGCAGAAACTCGCGGAGCCCACGCTCCAGCGCCAGGTCGAAATGCACTTGTCCGGCAGACACTCCCATCTCGTCGAGGCTGGTCACTGGGAACTCGGCGATACCGCAGGGAACTATGCCTGAGAAGTGGGAAAGTTCCGGGCTGATGTTGACCGAGAATCCGTGATAGGTGACCCAGCGCCTGACTCTGACGCCGATCGCTCCGACCTTGGCCTCGCCCGCCGGGCCGTCCGCCCAGATCCCGATCCGCCCTTCGGCGCGCCGCGCCTCGACCCCGAGCCGGGCCAAGGTGGCGATGATCCAGCCCTCCAGCGAATGGACGAACCGGCGCACGTCCCGCCCCCGCCGCTCGAGGTCGAGAAGCACGTAGACGACCCGCTGGCCGGGCCCGTGATAGGTG
>DASWLY010000008.1:0-50474 GCA_036400035.1 Allosphingosinicella sp. | reverse complement strand
AGGGGCCCCGCGACCGCGCCGGCCGGCAGAGTCCATTTGACGCCGGGCTCGGTGCCGCTGTCGCCGGGATTTTTCCAATAGCCGTGCCATCCGGGCTCCGGCCGCATCCGGATGGCAAGGCTGACGATGCTCCCCGCCGCCGGCCGGTCCGTCTCGGCCAGGAAATGCGTCGCGACATGTCTCTGCCGAGGCGCCTGGGCCAAAGCGGCCGGCGCCGGCAAAAGCACGGCCAGGACCGCCACGAGCCAAAGGAGAAAGCGAATCATGCCGACATGCCTATCGCTCGGGGCTGACGACAATCTGCCCTCCCCGGGGATTTCGTGTCAGCTTGGCGTCAGCGCACTGACCTAGACCATGGCGCCTCAGGTCGATTCACCCCGTCATTGCGAGCGTAGCGAAGCAATCCAAACCTGCCTCCGATGCCCACTGGATTGCTTCGTCGCTTCGCTCCTCGCAATGACGGATCGGTCGAAGACGATAATGCCCTAGGAAGCCCGAATGGCCGACGGATCGCGAATCCTGCTCGTCGAAGACGATCCCGCCCTTGCGCGCGAGATCGTCCGCGCCCTCGCGCGCGACCATTGGCCGGTCGACCACGTCGCTTCGCTCGGCGAGGCCTTCGAGGCCGTCATCCTGTTCCCCTACCGGGCGATCCTGCTCGACCGGAGGCTTCCGGACGGGGACGGGAT
This sequence comes from Allosphingosinicella sp., assembly GCA_036400035.1. Classification (GTDB taxonomy): domain Bacteria; phylum Pseudomonadota; class Alphaproteobacteria; order Sphingomonadales; family Sphingomonadaceae; genus Allosphingosinicella. Next base: position 49,785 of record DASWLY010000008.1, on the reverse strand, counting down.
CGGTCTCATCCCGGCGGCGAAGTCGAGAGCTTCCCCGCCTTCGGTCATTTTCCTCACCGCCCGCGACGATCTCGCCGACCGGGTGGAGGGGCTGGACGCCGGAGCGGACGATTATCTGGTGAAGCCTTTCGCTCTGGAAGAGCTGCTCGCGCGGCTTCGGGCGGCCTGCCGGCGCCCGGGGCAGGGGAGCAGGCCGGCGCCGATCGAAGTCGCCCGGCTCTCCTGGGATCCGGGCACTCGCGAAGTCCGATCGGCAGGGCGGGCGATCGCGATGCCGCGCCGGGAGCTCGCCCTGCTCGAGCTGCTCGTCCGCCGCGCCGGCCGAGTGGTCCAGAGGGGGCATCTCGAAGCCGAGCTCTACGGGCTCGACGTCGAGGTGTCGGCCAATGCGCTGGAAGCGTTGGTCTCGCGCCTTCGCCGCCGCCTCGAAGAGGAAGATTCCGGAGTGGAGCTCAGGACCGTGCGCGGAGTCGGCTACATGCTTCAGCCATGCTGAGGCGGACTCCCTCGCTGGCGCTGCGCGCGGTGCTGACGTTCACGGCCGTCTATATCGCGGCCATCGCGGTCTTCCTGACGATCATCGTCGTCACCGACGATCCGGATCGCGACCGCAACAGCCACACAGGCCCTAAGATCGCTCTCTCGCGGGCCGCGGAAGATCTGGTGCCGACGGAAACGGGCTTCCGCCTGGCGCGGGACGGCGGTTTCGCCGACATGGCCTCGCGGAACCCGGCGATCTGGCTCATCGGCCGGAGCGGCGACTCAAGTTTCTCCTTCGGCCCGGTGCCGCAGCCCGTCGCCCGGGCCCTCGATCAGCACGGGCTCTTCATGGAGTCCGGCCGCTTCTACGTGCCGGGGGTCGAGCGGCCGCTGGCCAACGCCGTCGTCGAGCGGCGCCGGGTCGGCTCCGGCATCGTCCTCCTCGCCGTCGGCGGGGTGGATCCGAAGACGCTCGGATCCGGCGACTCCCTGGGCGCCTCCTGGGGCGAAGGAGTCCTGGTGATCCTGTTCTGGATCGCCGTCGTGGGCTTCGCGGCCATGCTGATCGCGCTGCCCATACTCTCGCGCGCCTTGCGACCGCTTGCCGCCGAAGCGGCCTCCATCCTTCCGCGGGAGCCGGCCCGGCGGCTCGACGAGGAAAAGGCGCCTCGGGAGCTGCTGCCCCTCGTGCGCGGGTTCAATGCCGCGCTCGACAGGCTCGCCTCCGAGCTTGGACGGCAGAGGCGCTTCATCGCCGACGCCGCGCACGAGCTTCGCACTCCGCTGGCGGTGGTCTCGCTGCGGGTGGAAGCGCTCGCGGACGAAACCGACAGGCAGGAGCTTCGGCGGGGGCTCGGGCGCCTGGTCCACCTCGTCTCTCAGATGCTGGACATCGAGCGGCTCTCCTTGTCCGGCCGGGAGCGCTCGCCCGCCGACCTTGCGGCGATCGCCCGCGATGTCGTCGCCGACCTCGCGCCGACGGCGATCAAGTCGGGCTACGACCTGTCGCTGGAGGCGCCGGATGAACCGGTGATGGTGACCGGCGATGCCCATGCGATCTCGCGCGCCGTCACCAACCTGATCGGCAATTCGGTCGCCCATGGCGGCGGTGCCGGGCAGATACGGGTCGCGGTCGGCGCGGACCGGACGATCGAGGTGACGGACGAGGGGCCGGGCGTGCCCGCGGCTTTGCAGCCCCGACTGTTCGAGCCCTTCTCGCGCGGCAGCTCGAGCGCCGAGGGCTGCGGCCTGGGGCTCCACCTGACGCGCGAGATAATGCGGGCGCATGGCGGCGAGGTTGCGCTGGTGCCCGGTCGAGGGGGAGCGGCGTTCAGGCTGAGCTTCGCGCCCCCGCACGATGAAATCGGGGCCTTTGGGAAAGCCGGTTCCGGCCCGGATCCAAAGGCGGCGTGAGCGTTCTCGCTCCCGGGCAGCGCCGTATGGAGCCAAACCTGCGACGAACGCGCCCGTTTACCAAAGTGGGTCCATAGTTTTCAATTCAGGCCACGTTATGCTCACCCCGATTACGGCACCGTCCGGACCCCCGGCCGGCGGGGCGAACGACAGCGGCTGTTGAGGAGCTCCGATGAGATTTACTGGCTTGCTGGCGACCCTGCTGGTCTTCGTTGCGCAGCCTGCCTGGGCGGACGACAGTCCGCGCCTGCGTTCGCTCGAGCAGCGGCTGGCGGCCATGGCGGCGGAGAATCCCGGCGAGTACGGCATCGCCGCCCTCGACCTCGCCAGCGGGGAGACGATCAGCTTCAACGGCCGGCAGGCCTTCCCCATGGCGAGCACGATGAAGATCGCGGTCGCGGCGGCCTATCTCGCGGAAGTGGACGCCGGCCGCCGGACTCTCGACGATCCCGTCGCGGGCATATCCGCGTTGAAGCTGATGGATGCGATGATCACGCGCAGCGACAATCGCGCCACCGATCTGCTGATGGGAACGCTCGGAGGGCCAAGGGCGATCGACGGCTGGTTGCGCGGCCACGGGCTCGAGGGCATCCGCGTGGACCGGACGATCGCGCAGCTGCTCAGCGACCGCAGGGATCTGCGCGACATTCGCGATTCGAGCACGCCGATCGCGATGCTCGGCCTGCTTCGGCTGATCGACTCCGAGGGAGCGCTGACATCCCAGAGCCGCTACCTCCTTCGGGATATGATGCGGCGTTGCGCGACCGGCTCCAACCGAATCCGCGGCATCCTTCCCCCCGGCGCGACCGTGGAGCACAAGACGGGCACGCTTTCGGGCTATACCGGCGACGTCGGCTTTCTGACGACGCCCGGCGGCCGCCGGATCGCGGTCGCCTTCTTCGCACGCGGCGGCTCGAACCGGCCCGCCGTCATCGCGACCGCCGCCCGGGCGATCTACGATGCGCTGGGGGCGGAGCCCGCGGCCAAGGCCTACAGCCCTCCCACGCCCGTGAGCACATCGGCCGGGGCTCGAACCGCCACCCGTTGAGCAGGCCCCGCCCTGCGAGCGGCATGTGCATGGCGCTCGCCTTCGCCCTGGCCCTGCTTGCCGGCTGCGGCGGCCCCGTTCGTCCGCCGCCGCCGCCGCTGTGGTTCGAGGGCCTGCCGGTAAGCGGCAGCCTGGCGGATGCGCGGAAGGCGGGGTTCGGCGGATGCGTCGAGGACCGGGCCAAGATGCGTTGCCGGCGAGGGGGCGTGATGCTCCTGGGCCAGGGCCCCTATGACGCCGCGCTCGATCTGGTGGGAAGCGGCGGAGGCGGGGGCTTCGATCAGCTGACCTTGTGGCACGACAAGGACCAGGGCGCCGTGATCGCCGTCACCGCCGCCCTCGAACGGCAGGGCTGGCGATCCTGCCTTACCGGGGAGGGCGACAAGGGCGATCAGGCGATCTACGTGCTCGAGGGCGCGCCCGTGAGGATCTCGATGGATATCAGCTACTGGGCCAAGCGCCGGCTCAGGGTGCTACCGGCGGGCAACAAGCGCGAGCCGGGCTGCCCGGCGGCCTCGTGAGCGCCTCCTGACGAAGGGGGGCTGGAGTCCTCGGTCCGCCCATCCACGGCGGGCGCGAAGCTGACTGGAGCATCATGCGCCAACCTCACCCCGGGGTTGACCCGGGGTGCATCTTCTTCCCCGGCTTTACGGAAGGAAGCGGGACGCCGGGTCAAGCCCGGCATGACATTCAGGCGGGCGCCTCTTTTCCTCTCCCGCTTTCCGCGGGAGAGGAGGGGCCCACCGCATAGCGGTGGGAGGTGAGGGTCTAGCTGACTCAGTGCTACAGACCCTCACCTCCCAAGCTTCGCTTGGGCCCCTCCTCTCCCGTAACAACGGGAGAGGGTTTCAAGCGGCTGCACCCGCCTGCCCTGGTGCCTTTAGACCATGATCGCTTGTTATTGCTCATCCGTCATTGCGAGCGCAGCGAAGCAATCCAGTGTGGCCTCGGAGGTCTCGCTGGATAGCTTCGTCGCTTCGCTCCTCGCAATGACGGATCGAGAAATTCGATCGTGCTCAGCTCAAGTTCCGCGTTCGGTCTTACCGAAAACCGAAAACCGAATGCCGGAGGCACTCAACCCACCGGCGGGCTCACGCTCGCCGCTTCGCGAACTGCATCGCCGCGTCGCAGGCCAGCTTGTCGGCCCGCTCGTTCTCCGGGTGACCGGCATGGCCCTTCACCCAGCGCCAGTCGACCTTGTGCGGGGCCGCGGCGTCGAGCAGCGCCTGCCAGAGCTCGGCGTTCTTCACCGGCTTGCGGTCGGCCGTCTTCCAGCCGTTGCGGCGCCAGCCGTGGATCCATTTGGTGATGCCGTCGCGGACGTAGACGCTGTCGGTCCAGAGCGTTACCTCGCAGGGGCGCTTCAGGGCCTCGAAAGCCCGGATCGCGGCGAGGAGCTCCATCCGGTTGTTGGTGGTCAGCGGCTCGCCGCCGCTAATCTCCTTCTCATGGGCGCCGGAACGGATGACGGCGCCCCAGCCGCCGGGGCCGGGATTGCCCTTGCAGGCGCCGTCCGTGAAGATCTCGACCGGAACCAGGGTCAAGCGGCTTCGAGCCCGCGGGGCAGCTTGAACACCATGCGCTCCACCACGCCTTCGCCCTCGACTTCGGTCACGTCGTAATGGCGGCCGAGGAAATCGACCACTTCGCGCACCAGGGTCTCGGGGGCCGAGGCGCCGGCGGTGATCCCCAGGGTCGAAACCCCGGCCAGCCAGTCGAGCTCGATCTCGTCGGCCCGGCCGATCAGCCGCGCGCGCGTGCCCTCGCGCTCGGCGACCTCGACCAGGCGCACCGAGTTGGAGCTTTTGGGCGATCCGATCACGAGCATCGCCTGGCAGGCCCGGGCGATGTCCTTGACCGCCGCCTGGCGGTTCGACGTGGCGTAGCAGATGTCCTCGCCCTTGGGCCCGCGAATGCCGGGGAAGCGGCGCTCCAGAACGGCGACGATCTCGGCGGTGTCGTCGACGGAGAGGGTGGTCTGGGTGAGAAAGGCGAGGCTGTCGGGCTCCGCCGGCTCGATCCGTTCGGCGTCCGCGGCGCTCTCGATCAGGGTCATCCGGCCTTCGGGCACCTGGCCGAACGTGCCGATCACCTCGGGATGGCCGGAATGGCCGATGAAGAGGATATGGCGGCCGTTCTCGACCAGTCGCTCGGCCTGGCGGTGTACCTTGGAAACCAGGGGACAGGTGGCGTCGAGGAAGTCGAGCCCGCGCTCCGCCGCCTTGGCGGGCACCGCCTTCGGCACGCCGTGGGCGGAAAAGACCACCGGCACCCCGTCGGGAACCTCGTCCAGCTCGGGAACGAAGATCGCGCCCTTGGCCTTCAGGCTGTCGACGACATATTTGTTGTGGACGATCTCGTGCCGGACGTAGACCGGCGCTCCGTAGCGTTCGAGCGCCAGCTCGACGATCCGGATCGCCCGGTCGACTCCGGCGCAAAAGCCGCGCGGAGCGGCGATCAGAAGGGTGAGGGGGGGCTTGGCGGCCATGATCAAGGGCTCCTACGACGAACCGGGCCGCTCCGTCCACCGGGGGCGAGGCCCGTTCACGGCTTGCTTCGGCTAAGCCCGGTTCCTATGATCCGCGCCGTCCCGACAAAAGGTGAGGATTTCCACCCTGTGTTCAAGTCCAAGGCGGCCCTCGCCGCGCTGATTCCCCTAGGCCTCGTCGCCTGCTCCACGCCGAACGGCCAGATCACCGACACCGGCATCACCGCCACCCGCTCCGCCTGCCCGGCGGTGGCCATCCCGGCGGCGACCGGCGACATCACCTTGTTCAACCCGGAGGGGAGCCGCGATTCCAGCGCGATCGACGTCGTCGCCAACATCACCAACCTGCGCTCGACCTGCGACGAGAGCGGCGCCAACATCGTCACCCGGGTGACGTTCGACGTCCAGGCCCAGCGCCGCGACGGACGCGGCGCCCGCCAGGTGGTGGTCCCCTATTTCGTGGTCGCGGTGCAGGGCGGCAACCAGGTCCAGTCGAAGAGCGTGGGCCGGGTCGCGCTGAGCTTCGCCGACGGCCAGCTTCGCGCCGCCACGTCGGGCTCGGCGACGGGCCAGGTCACCCGGGCGGCGGTGACCCTGCCGGAGGACGTGCGCCAGCAGATCACCCGCCGGCGCAAGCCCGGGGATCCGTCGGCGGCGATCGACCCCATGGCCGATCCGGCGGTCCGCGAGGCGGTCCGGCGCGCCAGCTTCGAGGTGCTGGTCGGCTTCCAGCTCACCCAGGATCAACTGGCCTACAACGCGACTCGCTAAACTCCCGTCACCCCGGCGAAAACCGGGGGCTCGTGGAAATTGGCCGCGGAGCTTTGCCGACGCGAGATCCCGGCTTTCGCCGGGATGACGGCGGGGGCGAAACAGTGCGTTGACTTGGCGCCTTCGACTGTTCACAGCGCCCTTGCCGCCGGCCCAAAACCGGTGCGCGCGCGGGAGAGGGCGGAGGGCTGGAAGGCCCGATGCCGCCGAAGGAGCAACCGGCCCGGAATCTCTCAGGCACAAGGGACCGCGCGCGCAAAGGCACTCTGGAAAGCGTCCTCCGTCGCTTCGGGCTATGGCGGACCACCGAAGGGGTAAGCGGAACCTTGTGGCGCCGCGAAAGCTCTCAGGTTCAGTGACAGAGGGGCTTGCCTGCGACGGTGTCCGATCCCGGGCGTCGAAGCGGCGCCCTGGAGGCTGACCGATGAGCGACTTTCCTGAACGCACTCTCCCCCTCGACGCCTGGCACCGGGCGCAAGGCGCTCGGATGGTCGCCTTCGCCGGCTATTCCATGCCGATCCAATATGAAGGGATCATCGCCGAGCATCGCTGGACCCGCTCGTCCGCCGGGTTGTTCGACGTCAGCCATATGGGCCAGCTCATCGTCGCCTGGCCGGAGGCGGAGAAGGGGCTGGAGTCGGTGCTTCCGGCCGACCTCGCCATCCTCAAGGAAGGGCGGCTCCGCTACTCGCTTCTGCTCCACGACGACGGCGGAATCGTGGACGACCTGATGGCGACCCGCCGGGGCGACCATTTCTACGTCGTGGTGAACGGCGCCACCAAGGAGGGCGATATCGCCTATCTGAAGGAGCGGCTGCCGCGCGGAGTCGTTCTCGACCATATGAAGGAGCAGGCCCTGCTCGCCCTCCAGGGCCCGAAGGCGGTCGAGGCCCTCGCCCGGCTCGTGCCGGGAGTCGAGCAGCTCGGCTTCATGACCGGAGGCGCGTTCGCTCTGGACGGGGCCGCCGTCTGGATCAGCCGCTCGGGCTATACCGGCGAGGACGGCTTCGAGATTTCGCTTCCCGCCGAGCGCGCGGCTTCGGTGGCCGAGCTGCTGGCGGCGCAGGAGGAAGTGAAGCCGATCGGCCTCGGCGCCCGCGATTCACTCAGGCTCGAAGCCGGGCTGCCGCTCTACGGTCACGACCTCGACACCGATACCACGCCGATCGAGGCGGATCTGGGCTTCGCGATCTCCAAGCGCCGCCGCGCCGAAGGGGGCTTCGCCGGCTGGCACCGGATCATCCGCGAGATCGAGCAGGGGCCGGTGCGCCGCCGGGTCGGGCTCGCCGTCGAGGGCCGCCAGCCGGTGCGCGAGGGCGCGGCGGTGGTCGACGCCGACGGCGACGAGGTCGGCAAGGTGACCAGCGGCGGCTTCTCGCCGATGCTCGAGGCGCCGATCGCCATGGCCTATGTGCCCGCCGCCATGGCCGAGCCGGGGAGCGATGTCCGTTTCGTCCAGCGCGGCAAGATCTTCCAGGCGAAGGTGGCGCCGATGCCCTTCGTCCCCCACCGCTACCAACGCAAGGGAGCCGCTTGATGACCGTCTACTACACCCAGGAGCATGAGTGGATCTCCGTCGAAGGCGACGTGGCGACGGTCGGGATCACCGATTTCGCCCAGGGCCAGCTCGGCGACATCGTCTTCGTCGAACTGCCCGAGGCGGGCCGGCAGGTGACGAAGGGCGGCGAGGCCGCGGTGGTCGAATCGGTGAAGGCGGCCTCGGACGTCTACGCGCCCGTCGACGGCGAGATCACCGAGCCCAATGCGGCGCTCGGCGACGATCCGTCGCTGGTCAATTCCGACCCGGAAGGCGAAGGCTGGTTCTTCCGGCTTCGGCTGTCGGACCCCTCCCAGCTCGAGGGGCTGATGGACACGGACGCCTACAAAGCCTTCACGGACAGCCAGTGAGCCTCAACCCCTCCTCTCAATGGTCCCCGACCGACTATGCGACCAACGCCGCTTTCGTGCCGGCGCTCGGCGCGGCGGCGCTGGAGCTGCTGGCGCCGCAACCGGGCGAGCTGATCGTCGACCTGGGCTGCGGCGACGGAGCGCTGACCCGGAAGATCGTCGAATCCGGTGCCCGGGTGATCGGCCTCGACGCTTCGGAGGCAATGGTGGAGGCGGCGCGGGCGCGCGGAGTCGACGCCTTCGTCGCCGACGCTCAGGCGCTCGACCTTGGCGGGCAGGCGGCCCGCTTCGGCCAGTTCGACGCGGCCTTTTCGAATGCGGCCCTGCACTGGATGCTGGATCCCGACGCGGTCGCTTCGGGCGTGTTCGCCATCCTGAAGCCCGGCGGCCGGTTCGTCGGCGAGATGGGCGGCGCCGGCAATATCGCGACCCTTCGCTCGGGGCTGCGCGAGGAGCTGAGCGGCCGGGGCTACGTCCTGCCGGCCGAGGACCCGCAATGGTATCCCGCCTGCGAGGAGTTCGTCCGCCTCTATGCCTGCGCCGGCTTCACCGGAATCCAGGTCCGGCTGATCCCGCGGCCGACGCCGCTCCCGCCCGGCGGCGTCGCCGCCTGGGTGAAGACCTTCCGCGCCGGCTGGCTGGACGTCGCGGGCGTCGCGCCCGCGGACCGGGACGAGGTCGCGGCGGCGGTCGAGGCGCGGGTGAAGCCGCAGCTCCAGCAGCCCGACGGCAGCTGGGTCGCCGATTATGTCCGGTTGCGCTTCACAATGCGCAAGCCAGACGAATGATGGAGTAACCGAATGCGCTATCTGCCCCTCGCCGACTCCGATCGGCAGGAAATGCTCCGGGTCGTCGGCGCCTCGTCGATCGACGAATTGTTCGTCGACGTGCCCGAGGCGGCTCGCCTCGCCGAGAAGATCGGCCACCTTCCCGATCATCTCAGCGAAATGGCGGTGGAGCGCGAGCTCGCCGCCTTGTCGCGCCGCAACCTGGTCGCCGGCGACGTCCCCTTCTTCCTGGGCTGCGGCGCCTACAAGCACCACATCCCGGCCTCGGTCGACCACCTCATCCAGCGGGGCGAGTTCCTGACCAGCTACACGCCCTACCAGCCCGAGATCGCCCAGGGCACTTTGCAGGCTCTGTTCGAATTCCAGACCCAGGTGGCGCGCCTCTACGGCTGCGACGTCGCCAACGCCTCCATGTACGACGGCTCGACCGCCTGCTGGGAGGCGATCGGAATGGCCCGGCGGATCACCCGGCGCGGCAAGGCGATCCTCTCCTCGGGGCTCCACCCGCAGTACGTGTCGGTCGCCAGGACGATGGCGAGGTTCACCGGCGACGTGCTGGAGGTGGGTTTCCCCGAACTGGGGCCGGACCCGGACACGAACGCTCTGCTCGACGCCGTCGACGGCGAGACGAGCTGCGTTGTCGTTCAATATCCAGATATCCTCGGGCGCATCGGCGATCTTTCCGCATTGGCGGAGCGGGCGCATGAGAAGGGCGCCCTGCTGGTCGCGGTGGTCACCGAGCCGGTCGCGCTCGGCCTGATCCGCTCGCCCGGCGAGATGGGCGCGGACATCGTCGTCGGCGAGGGGCAGTCGATCGGAGTAGGTCTCAATTTCGGCGGCCCCTATGTCGGGCTGTTCGCGACCCGCGACAAATATGTCCGGCAGATGCCGGGGCGGCTCGCGGGCGAGACCGTCGATGCGGAGGGCAAGCGCGGCTTCGTTCTCACCCTCTCGACTCGCGAGCAGCATATCCGGCGCGAGAAGGCGACCTCGAACATCTGCACCAACAGCGGATTGTGCGCGCTGGCTTTCTCGATCCACATGACCCTGCTCGGCGAGACCGGGCTGCGGCGGTTGGCGCAGGTCAATCACGCCCGAGCGTCGGCGGCCGCGGAGCGGCTGGCGCGGGTGGCGGGGGTCGAGATCGTCAACCCGGCCTTCTTCAACGAATTCACCTTGCGCCTGCCCAGGGAGGCGCGGCCGGTGGTTCGGACCCTGGCCGAGAGAGGCGTGCTCGGCGGAGTGTCGCTGGGGCGCCTCTACCCGAGCGTCGAGGCGCTGGAGCGGGGGCTGGTGGTTGCGGTGACGGAAACGTCCACCGTCGAGGATGTGGAAGCGCTGGCAAAGGCGCTGGAGGAGGCGCTGGCATGAGCATGAACCGCGAAGGACGCCCAACGAGGCCCGAAGCCGCCGAAGGCGCCCCGCCCACCTATACCGGCAACCGGGCGCTGATGCTCGAGGAACCGCTGATCTTCGAGCTGGGCGAGGAGGATGGCTGCGGAGTCGACATCGAGCCGGCGGACGGCGATTCCACCGGCCGCCTCGGGGGTCTCGAGCGCAATCGCCCGATCGGCCTTCCGGGCCTCTCCGAGCCCCAGGCCGTGCGCCATTACACCCGGCTCAGCCGGCAGAATTACGCCATCGACCTCGGCCTGTTCCCGCTCGGCTCGTGCACGATGAAGCACAATCCGCGGCTTTGCGAGAAGATGGCGCGGCTGCCCGGCTTCGCCGACATCCATCCGCTCCAGCCGGTCGACACCGTCCAAGGCGCTCTGGAGCTGATCGCCCGGCTCGGCGGCTGGCTGGTCGCGCTGACCGGAATGCACAGCGTCGCGATGAGCCCCAAGGCCGGCGCTCACGGCGAGCTTTGCGGCCTACTCGCCATCCGAGCCGCGCTGGAGGCGAGGGGGGACGCGCGCGAGGTCATCCTCGTTCCGGAGAGCGCTCACGGCACCAATCCGGCGACCGCGGCCTTTGTCGGCTACCGGGTCGAGAGCATCCCGGCCACGACACGCGGCCGGGTCGATTTCGACGCTCTGAAGGCGCGGCTCGGGCCGGACGTGGCGGCGGTGATGATCACCAACCCCAATACGTGCGGGCTGTTCGAACCGGAGATGACCGAGATCAGCCGGGCCGTCCACGAAGCGGGCGGGCTGGTCTATTGCGACGGCGCCAATTTCAACGCCATCGTCGGCCGGGTGAGGCCGGGCGACCTCGGCATCGACGCCATGCACATCAACCTCCACAAGACCTTCTCCACTCCGCACGGCGGCGGCGGGCCGGGCTCGGGCCCCGTGGTCTTCTCGGAGGCACTCACCCCGTTCGCTCCGCTTCCGTTCGTCGAGAAGCAGGGCGATCATTTCGCTCTGGTGGAGGAGGAGAATGCCGGTGAGCATCACGGCTCCAGCTTCGGCCGGATGGTCGCCTTCCACGGCCAGATGGGCATGTTCACCCGGGCGCTCGCCTACATGATGAGCCACGGCGCCGACGGTCTGAGGCAGGTGTCGGAGGACGCGGTGCTCAACGCCAATTACATCCTCAGGCGCCTTGACGACGTCCTCGAGGCGCCGTTCGGCCATAGCGGCCCGTGCATGCACGAGGCGCTGTTCAGCGACAAAGGCTTTGCCGGAGGTCTCACCACCCTGGATCTCGCCAAGGGGCTGATCGACGAAGGCTTCCACCCGATGACCATGTACTTCCCGCTGGTCGTCCACGGGGCCATGCTGATCGAGCCGACGGAGACGGAATCGAAGGCGGCGCTCGACCAGTTCATCGGCGCTCTGCGCTCGGTGGCGGAGCGGGCCAAGGCGGGCGACCAGAGCCTGAAGGCGGCGCCGGTCCACGCCCCGCGGCGGCGGCTGGACGAAACCCTGGCGGCGAGGAAGCCGGTCCTGGTCTGGAAGGAGCCGCCCCAGGCGGAGGCGGCGGAGTAGCATGGTGGAGCAGGGCGCCATCGCGACCTGGGCAGTCTATGCTGCGCTGAACGCCCTGCTCATGTTCGGCCTCGCGCTCAACGTCGGGCTGAGGCGCGGCGCCCAGAAGCAGCTCCAGCCGGGCGACATGGGCGACGCCATGCTGACCCGGGCGATACGCGCTCACGCCAATTTCGCCGAATATGCGCCTCTGGTCCTGCTGCTGCTGCTCGCGATCGCGCTTCTGGGCGGGCCGCCGGCCTGGCTCCATGCGCTGGGCGCGGGCTTCACCCTCGGTCGGGTCTTCCAGGCCTTTGGCATGATGCGGGACAGGCATCCCAATGCGATCCGCTTCATCGGCAACCTGACGACGGGCCTGGCGCTTCTCCTCGGCGCCGCAGCCTGCCTCTGGCTTGCTTTGGCATCCGGGCCGCCCTAACCCCTGGCCATGACCACGTCGGCGGGGCGGCTCGACAATTTCACCGACGCGGCCTTCGCGTTCGCGGTTAGCCTGCTGGTCATCGGCGGCGCCGGGGCGCCGTCGGATTTCAACACGCTGGTGGGCGCGCTGGGCGACATCCCCGCTTTCGCCTTCGGCTTCGCTATCGTGGTGCTGTTCTGGTTCGCCCATGTCCGGTGGCGCCGACTGCGCGGCGAAGGCGATTGGCGCTCAATGTTCCTGACCCTGCTGCTCGTCTTCCTGGTGCTGATCTACATCCAGCCGCTGCGCGCCATGGCGGCGGCGACCGCGATCTTCTTCACCGGACAGGGCGGCGGTTTTCGCGGCAACCTCACCGGCCTGTTCGCCGTCTACGGAAGCGGCTTCGTGCTGATGTCGCTGACCCTGGCAGGGCTGTTCGCGGAGGCGCGGCGGAGCCCGGACCTCGATCGAAGCGAGCGCGCCCAGGCGAAAGGCGAGGTCGTGATCTGGCTGATTCTGGCGGGCACGGGCGTCTTCTCGATCCTGTTGTCGCTCACCCGCTTCGGCCTCTTCGCCGCTTTCGCCTACTCGACGCTTCCGATCACGATCGGCCTCTTCTCGAGGCGCTATGACTGGACGGGTGGACCGGCGGAGGAATGAGGCGCCGCGCACCCGCCACCGAGCGCAACCGCGAGCCGATCGCCGCCGTCCTGCGCGAGGTGCTGCCGGAGCGCGGGACCTTGCTGGAGATCGCCAGCGGCACCGGGGAGCATGCCGCCTATTTTTCAAGTCTGTTCCCGAACCTGCTCTGGCAGCCGAGCGATCCCGATCCCGAGGCGCTGGCGTCGATCGAGGCGTGGCGGGTGGCGGAGGGGCCGCCCAACCTGCTCGAGCCGCTGTGCCTTGACGCTTCGGCGGACTCCTGGCCTGCCGACGCCGCGGACGCGATCCTGTGCGTCAACATGGTCCATATCAGCCCGTGGAGCGCGACCGTGGGCCTGATGCGGGGGGCGGGGCGCCTGCTCCCGCCGGGCGCGCCGTTGATCCTCTACGGTCCTTACAGACAGACGGGCGTGCCGACGGCGCCAAGCAACGTGGCTTTCGACCGGTCGCTCAAGAGCCGCGATCCTCGGTGGGGGCTTCGGGATATCGAGGCGGTCGAAGCGGAGGCGAGGGAGAACCGGCTTCGGCTGGAACGCGTGGCCGAGATGCCGGCGAACAACCTGACTTTGGTGTTTCGCCGCGACTGAGCCGTGATTGCGAGCGAAGCGAAGCAATCCAGAGCGGCCGCGAAGGCCCTCTGGATTGCCGCGTCGCTACGCTCCTCGCAATGACGGCTTTGCCGTCACTTCGGGTTGAACCTCGGCAGGTTCGCCTGCTCCGGCTTGTCGCTGTCGCGGACCCTCGTGACTCCGTCGCCGTCGCCGACCTGCTCCTTCAGTTCGTCGCGGGTGCCGATGTCGCGCTGGAGGTTGCCGCCGGCGGAGCCGCCGAAGCTGGGGGCGTCCTCCATCTTGTCGATGATGTCGCTGTCGTCGGTCCGGCGGGCGGTCTCGGCGCGGTCGGCGCCGCGGTCGTTGCGGTCGGTCATGAGCTTCTCCTTTTCGACGGGATCAATGCCGCGCCGGAGGAGCGGTTCCGAAAATCCGGACGAGCAGCAAAGTCCAGGCAAGGCCGAACGCCCAGCCCCCGACGACGTCGCTCGGCCAATGCACGCCGAGGACGAGACGGCAGATGCCGGTGACGAAAGCTATGGTCAGGGCCAGAGCGACCGCCGGCATCCGAAGCCGAGGGCTGGTCGCGAGCAAGGCGATGGCGAGCCAGGCGGCCATCGCATTGGCCGAATGGCCGCTCGGAAAGGCCATGTTGTGGACGGCGACGTGGCGGCCGGTCACGTCCGGGCGGGCGCGGTCGAACCCGATCTTCATGGCCTCGACGAGCAGGCGCTCCGAAACGACGATGACGAGGAGCAGGATGGCGCGGCGCCGGTGGCCGCCCCACAGCAGCCAGGCGGCTGCCGCGACGGCGGCCGCGAGCGCCGTCACGACGTCGCCCAGATGCGTGAGCAGGCGGGCCGCCGGCACCAGCTCCGGGATGGCGAACGCCGACAATATGACCGGGTCGATCCGGGTTTCCGGGCCGCCGAGCAGCAAGGCGGCGAGCACGACCAGTCCGAGCAGGGCGATCGAGAGCGGGAAGAGGAGCCTCGCCATCGCGGCTCCCTGCCGGTCGGCGCCCGGGCTGTCCAGCCCGCCCCGCGGCGGCCGCGGCCCAATTCGGAATTCGGTTTGCCTTGTCGCCCCGATCCGGCTCGCCCGAAGCCTCAGCTCGCGATCCGCCGGCCACCGCGTAGCCGGCACAAGGTCGGCGGCCGAAGCCCCGTCCGCGGCCTTGCCGTCAGCGCCTGCGGTGCGTTTCGGTGGGTGAAATAGAAGCCGAGGTCCGGAGCCAGCACCTCGGGTTCGCCCACCTTGAGCCATTCCTCCCGCTGCAGATAGCTTCCCTCGGCGAAGCTCCACGTATTGCGGCCGTGGCGGACGTAGACATAATCGTCGCGGCCACGAAGCCGGCACAGCCTTGCCCCGCCGCGAACGGCGCGAATCAACAGCTCGGCGTCCTCCCGAAGGGAGATGGGCGGATAGGGGCCGCTTCGCCGCCAGATCTCCCGCCGGAACATCATGGTGCCGCCGTGGATATTCTCGACGAACAGCCTGGCGAAGAGCTTCGGCGACACGGACCAGAATTCGCGCGTCGGCACGATCATGAACAACGTGTCGTTCAGGCCTGTCATGTCGGCGATGCCCTGAAGGATGGGGGCGGCCTGACGGCTCAGGCGCCGCGGGCCGTGCCAGTCGTCGTCGTCCCAATGGGCGATGATGTCGCCGCGCGCCGCCTCGACGGCCGCATTGCGCATGCCGCCGATGCTGCGCTGGCGGGTCCGGACGATACGGATGTCGGGGGCGTCCGCGATCTCCGGCAAGTCGGAATCGTCCTTGTGGACGATCACCAGCTCGCGGGCGGGATATTCCTGACGTTGGAAATAGGCGATCGCCTGAGCGACGAATTCGGGCCGCCCCCGGGTCGGCATGATGCAAGTGATCAGCGGCGGCGTTTCGGGGCCGAGCCGGCACTCCTCCGCCAACGGCCTGGGCAGCGGCAGCGAAAGGGTGATCGCGGCAGGCGCGAAATTGGCGCAATCGTCGCCCCGGCAATGATCCCGATAAGGCGCGCCGCGCCCTTCGGCCAGGAGCCGGCGGCCGCAGAAACGATCCTGATAGGCGCGCTTGTTGGCCTCGAACAGGCGCTGCTCCGTCTTCATGCGCTCGGTGGGCGGCGGCGCCCGATGGACGAAGGCCGCCTGCGACCAGACCGAATGAAAACCGGCGCGGGCGGCTCGCGCCGCATAGTCCATCTCCCAGCACGGCCCGCGCCCGTAGACGGGATCGGCCGCGCCGATCGCCGCGACCACTTCCTTGCGCACCGCGAGACAGAAGTCCGACAGCGAGTAGAGCGGCGCCATCGAGCGCCAGCCGCGCCCGTGCCGGTGCAGCAGGTCGGTCGCCTGCCGCCTCAGATCGGCGGCCGTCGCGCCGCGGTTCGAAGTGACGCCCTGCTCGTTCCAGCACCAGTTGGTGGAAGGTCCGGCGAGGCCGTTGGCGGGATCCGCCTGGAGCGCGCCGACGAGCAGGTCGAGCCATCCAGGCGCGGGCAATGCTCCCCCTTCGAGCAAGACATAGATATCGGCTTCCGGCCCGACCAGCTGGTTGAAACAGGCCTGCACGCCGCCGGGGGGCGGTATCCGGCAGTGGCGAAGCTTCGGCGATGCCGCCGCCCCCGACGTGGGACCCCCCGCTTCGCCGGGGGCGAGATCGTCGAGAACCACCAGATCGAAAGGAAGCGACGTGTTTTCGTGAACCGCTCGGATCGTCGCCGACAGGTCCTGCTCTCGGGAGCAGAGGTGAATGCCGATACGGATGTTCGGAAGCGCCGGTCGCCGCACCGGCAAGCTCGTCCCCGGCCGCTCGAAACCGGCGACTATCGCCCTCACGGGCGCGGGGTCGCGCGGGTGGTAGTAGCCGCCCCGAACCTGCTTGGGGCTGGTATTGCCGGCATGGACCCGGGCGACGAAGAGGTCGGGAGCGTCCATCGCGTGGACCGCGGCGGTGACGGCGCTGAACACCCAGCGCGTGTCCTCGCCGCTGCGCAAGGCGGGGAAGGGGTGGCGCTCCCAGAAGGCGCGACGATAGGCCAGGCTTCCCCCGCACACCCAGCGCTGCCGCCCGCGATAGACATAGTCCCAGGCGCTCTCGCCGTCGTCCGACAGGAAGATGACCCTGTCGACCCCGCATATGTCTGCCCGATGGGCCTCCATCGCCGCGACTTGGCGGGCGATCCGGTCCGGGGCGTGCCAGTCGTCATCGTCCCAGTGGATCAGGATCTCGCCGCGCGCCAGTTCGCACAGCCGGTTGCGCTTATCACCGAGGGTTCGCCCGCGCGTCTCGCGGAAATAGCGGATTCGAGGATCGTCGGGCACGAGGTCGGCGACCGGATCGGCCCCGTCGTCGAGGATGACCAGCTCGGCATCCTCCCGATCCTGAGCCAAGAAGGCGGAGACCGCGCCGGGCACGAAGCGCCGTCGGTCGGCGGTCGGCATGATCGCGGAGACGCGGGGAGTCATGGCTCAGAGTCCAAGCTTGGCGACCGGCGCGAGCTGCGCCAGGATCGACAAGGCTTCCCGTGCCTTCTCCGTCTCGATCTTCGAGCTCTTGTCATCGCCGCCGAGCGCGAGCGCCGGGACGTAGGTGTAGAGGGTATCCGCTTCCAGGGACCCAGCCTCCCGGCGCGCCCGTTCCATCATTCCGGGCAGATCCTTTTGAAAGTAGGATTCCGGGTTGAGCAGGCTGGAGCGCAGCAGCCATTCGGCATTGTCCGTGAGCCGCATTCGCGACGATTGGTGGGGCATGACCAGCCAGAAGAAAGCGCCGTCCCAAACCAGCAGGTCGCCGAAGCCGGTGCGCATGACCACCTCAGCGCCGGGGGCGTCCTCCATCCAGTCGTCCGCTATGCCGCTCCAATCGTCGGGGTCGCAAAGCCAGAACGTTTGTTCGGCATAGCTCGCCCACCCGTCCATCTCGGCGAGGAGCCGCAAGGCCGCGGGCAACCGCTCGCCCAGGCGCTTGGCGTCGGCTGGCTTGAACGGCCGATAAGGTTGCGCCGGACCGCAGGCCTTGCGGAACGCCGCTACCGATCGCTCGGGCTCCTTCTTCGCTGCCATTCCAACGTCTCCCTTAGGTCAGCACGACGTTCATCTTGGTCTTGCGCCAGAAAGCGCGGCTGATCTTCAGCTTGCGCATCTCGCTCTTGACCTGCGTTTCCATGTTCTTGGCAAGGGGCGCCCGCGCCAGTCCATGGAAACTGCGCCCGCCCCAGTTGGCGCCGATATCCTCGTTGACCGTGGAATTTCCGACATCGTCGATCTGGTTGTATTTGCCGCCGACGACCTGGTCCGGCTCGTGAAGTGCGGAGACGCCTTTCTTTTCGGGCTCCACCGCAGCGCGCGCCGTGCTCTCCGCCATGCCCCTGCGCCGCGTAGATTCCGAGAATTTACCGAATATCCTGTCGACGATCTTCTGCGCGCCGCTGTCGGCGGCAATGAGGGCGGCGACCCCGCCGGTGGCGTTCTGCGGCAGCATCAGCCGCTGGACGATAAGCTCGAACACCGCGACCTTCGCCTGGTCCTGGGCCTTCTTCGATCTAGGATCACGGCCGGTGATGTCCCTGCCCGTTTTGCCCCGGGCGCGCGCGGCCCGCTTGAACTCAGTGAACTGCGCTCGCCGGGTCAGCCATATCTCGACCGACCATTCGTTGATCTGCTTCGCCTGGCGGTCGAGCTGGCGCTTATACTCGCCGGGATCGCATGTCGGGCCCTTGATGAAATTGAAGGTCATCGGGTCCAGCCTGTCGGGGACCTTGACCCCTAGCTCGTCGAGGATCGTCTTGAGGAGTGGCTGCAGAGTCACCTCGGCAGACTCGATCTGCTTGTCGAGCTTGTCCCGATCGTCCGTTCCGATCTTGGTCTTCTTCGCCTCCTTGGCGTCCTTCTCGATGCTCTTCGCAATCGGATGAGCGGTCGCGATGGCGCCGAGCACCTTGGACTGGGCCGGCTCGTCGAGGTTCTTGGCGTCCTTGCGGAACTGCGTCAGGTGCGCGGAGAGCTTCTGCAGCTTGCTGGCCAGCATCAGCTCGCCGGACGGGGCGACGAACAGGCGGTGCCCGCCGTCGACGGCCGCGAAAGTGACGGTCTTGCCGAGCTCGCCGTCGGTCGGCTTGTCGCCCTTGGCCGGGGCGACGGGCTTTCCGCTCGATCCTATCAGCATCTTGCCGAGCTGCTTCGCCTTGGTGACGACCCAGGTGACGACCTTGTCCAGCGCCTTGTCGACCGGCTTGCGGATCTTGTTGACGATCTCGACCACCTTCTTGCTGACGTTGCCGAGGCCGGCGAAGTTGGCGAGGAAGCTGATGGCGAGGGACAGGCCGGTGGCGAGCACCGATTCGATGCGGTTGGCGGCGGTGGCGACGACTCCCCCGGCGAGCGCGGAGATGCTGTCGATGAAGGCGGCGACCAGCCGGCCGATCTCCGACAGCTTGTTCACGACGAAGGTGATGGTGCGGTAGATGGCGAGGATCGCCTGGATGAAGGCGCCCGCCGGGGTCAGCATCGAGACCAGCTTCTCGATCGCGGACTCGATCACCTTCTGCCTGACGTAGTCGATGATGGCGTCGGTCACCATCGACTTGAGGTTCGACAGCGACTGGAGCAGCTGCTGCCAGGCGGCCGCCGGCCCTTCGCGAACCAGCGTGACGACGAGGTCGAAGCCGGTCTCGAGCGTCTTGACCACCGTCTCGTTGGTCGCCGCCACCAGCTTGGCGCGCAGATTGGCCCAGGTCAGTCCGACCACCGAGAGCCCGAACTTGAGGATCTCCTTCAGCTCGAAGCTCTTGGGCAGGTAGAGGTTCAGGCCGGCCAGCGAGCCCAGAAGCCAGTTGATCAGGCCCTGGGTGAGGTGCTTGAGGATGTTCTTCTTGAACTGTCCGAAACCGAGCTTGCCGGCCCGCACCAGCGTCCCGATGAAGGTGCCCGGCGCCTTGATGATCGTGCCGAAGGCCGAGCCCGCCTTCTTGAGATAGGGCACCATCGTCGGCGCCACCACGGACAGGATGATCTCGAGCAGCTTGAGGACGGTCCCGCCCGCCCAGCGAATGAAATCCCCGGCGAAGCTCCCGAAAGCGGATAGGACCTTCTTGAAGGCACCGGCGACGGTGACGATGTCGAAGATGGTGAGCGAGCGGATCACGCCCATCACCCGGCCGGGGATCGAGGTGACGAGCGCCAGCGCGCCCGCCATCGCGCCCTTGAACCAGCTCCACGCCTGACCGACCGCATTGCCCTGCTGGATGTTCTTCCAGATCTCGCCCTGGCCGATCAGCTCCATGAAGGAGCCCATGATCGCGGCGGCCGGGGACGTGCCCTCCCCAGAGATCGGGTTCTTGCCGAACACTCCGACCAGCAGGTCCCATTTGGGAACGACCGACGCCGCGAACCGGCCGAGCGGCTTGAGGATCGCGTCCTTGACGATGTCGGCGACGCCGGAGACCAGCCCCTTGCCGAACTCGATGAGCTTGTCGATCGGCTCGGTGAAGATGCGCTTGGCCCGGCCCCAGAGGCTGCCGAGGCGGAAGATGTCGCTGAAGCCGAGCGAGTCGATGAACTCCATCAGCGCGTCGCGGAACATGCCGCCGACCATTCCGAGCGAGCGGAACTGATCCTCGATGAACTTGCCGCCCTTCTGGAAGACTCCGTGATTCTCCAGCGCCTCGACGATCAGCCCGCCGCCGGGGATGAACTCGATCAGGGCGCGCAGGATGTTGGCGCCGCTCCGGTCGACCTTGCTCATGTTGACGGGGTTGAGGCCGATCACGACCGTGAACAGCCGGAAGCCCGGTATGTAATTGGCCTTGTCGGCGATCCAGTCGAGGGCCTCGCTGACGATTCCGCGCTGGACCTGGGGAGCGCTGCTCTCGCGGACCTCCACGGGCGCAAAGTCCGCCACCTCGCGCTGGACGACCTCGCGCTGCTGGATGGTGTGGGTGAGCTCGTGGGCGATGAGCTCCATGCCTTCGGGCGTGGCGGGCTGGAATTGCCCGGCGTTGAAGAATATGTCGCGGCCGAAGGCGAAGGCCCTGGCGCCGAGGCGGGTGGTGAGATTCTCCGCCCGTCCGCCGGTGTGGATCCGAACGCCGCTGAAATCGGCCTTGAAGCGCGGCCCCATGAAGCTTGCGATGTCGGCGGGAAGCGGCCGGCCGCCGCCTTTCTCCTTCTTGATCGCCGCCTCGAGCTCCGGGCTGGTTTCCTCCGGCGGGCGCGCCTTGGGCGGCGGCGGCGCCGCCCCGGACGGGGCCTGCGGACGCGGTACCGAAATCGCCGGCGCCCGCGCCGGCTGCAGGGGCGCACGGGCGACGATCGGGCCGAGCCGCGTCGGCGCCGGCATGCGCATCACCCGCTTCGCGGTCGCTTCGGCCTCCCGCTCGGCCGGATCGCTGGGCGAGGACACTTTGAGGGCGGTGCGGACCCGGAGGCTTTCCCGGTGGCGCGAAGGGGTCGGCGCGGCCTCAGCCTCGGCGGGCGCGGCGGCGGCTTCGGCGGGCGCCCGGCTCGCCACCTCACATCACCGCGGCGAGATGCGGCTTAAGCGGGCAATGGGAATCGGTCTTGCGATATTCGCGCAGCAAGGCGGTCCGGACCTGTCCGTCGCCGAGCGGCCCGCCGGCATCGAGCGCCAGAAGCCGCGCGTGCAGCGCCAGGTTGCGCAACTGGCCTCCGCTCAGCGCGCATCGGCAGGCGATCTCCTGGATGAGCGCGTCCGACGCCGAATGCGGCCCAAGGTGGCGCTCCAGTATCTCGTAACGCAGCTCTTCGTCCGGAAGGCGGAAGTGGACGACGACGTCCATCCGGCGGGCGAAGGCCTCGTCGATCCGGTCCGGGGCGTTGGTGGTGACCAGCAATATCCCCTCGTAGGATTCGATCCGCTGGAGCAGGAAGTTGGTCTCGAGATTGGCGTAGCGATCGTTCGAGCTGCCGACGTCGGTGCGCCGGGTCATCAACGCATCGCCCTCGTCGAGCAGCAGGATGCAGTCGAGCTCCTCGGCGGCGGCGAAGGCGCGGTCGAGATTCTTCTCGGTCTCGCCGATATATTTGCTGACCGACGCGGCGAGATCGATCCGGAACAGGTCCTTGCCGAGCCCGTGGGCAAGCCAGTGGGCGGCGAGCGTCTTGCCGGTGCCGCTGGGGCCGGCGAAGAGGCCGCGCACGCCGCCCGCGCCGGGCCCGCTCCCGGCGCCGCCGCCGGCCAGGCTTTCGCGATGGCGGCACCGCGCGCCAAGGGCCGAAAGCTCCTCCCGGGCGAGCTCGTCCAGAGCGATGAAGGTGGTATCGTCTCCGAGATCGATTCTTTTGGCGACCGATTCCAGGCGGGCGTCGTGCAGGGTTCGGATCGCCGCCTGCACGTCGCCGCGGCCGATCCGGTCGCGGCTCGCGAGCTTCGCCTGTCCCGCCGCCGCTTCCGCCGCTCGAACGATCGTGCCGCTGGTCAGCCGGAATTCCGCCGCCAGCCACCCCATGTTCCCTTCGCCGGAATCGAGCCCGGTCCGGCGCCACAGCTCGGCGCGGGCCGCCGGGGCGGGCATCGGCACGCCGACGGCGACCACCGGCCGCCGTTCGGCGCTTCGAATGGCTCCCGAGACGCCGGCGATGGCGATGAGCGGCACGCCCGCCAGCGGCAAGGCCGGCAGGATTCGCTCCTCGCCCGCGCCGGCTCTCACCTCCACCGCCAGCCCCGCGCCGGTGACGATCGCGAGGGCGCCGGCGAGGCGCCATGACGCGCCGTCGCCGACCAGAGCTTCCTCGATGGTCAGCAGCGGCCGGCCGAGCATCTTCAGCAGGCAGCCGGCCAGCATATGCCGCCCGTTATGGCTAGGACCGCGAAGGCAGACGATCGGCCGCGACGGCCCGGCGAGCAGTGCGGCAAGGGTCTCCAGCCCTGGAAAATCGGGCCGCGGCGGCACGAAACCGCCGGGCTCGGGAAGCGCCGCGGCAACGGTGAGGGTCATTCCCGCCGGCGGCCGGGCGATCCCGCAAAGCGCGTCCCACAGCGCCGCCGCCACCGAATATTGCCAGTCGAGTCGGACGTCCTCCGGGTTTAGCAGCACGACAAGGCCGACGTCGCACAACCTCGCCAGGCTCGTCCTGACGCTTTCGCCGCTCGCCTCGGCGCCGCGCCACAGAGCGTCGATCGCGCCGAGCGTCAGCCGCTTCGAGCTCGTGCCGAACAGAGCGGCGAGGCGCCCGTCCTCCTCCGCCAAGCCGAGCGTGAGCAGGATGTCGATGTCGAGGCCTGCCAGCCCCGCCGCCTCCAGCCGCACGAGCGGGAAATGGTCGTGGCCGTGGCACCAGGATCGCAGAGCCTCCTGCCACTCCGCCGCGGTGGGAAGCGTCTCCGCAAGCTGAGGGAGGTTCGCGAGATGCTCGACGAGGAAGGGCGCCTCGTCGAGCAGGGCGGCCGGGTCGGCGGCGACCTCGACCACCCGAAGCACGACCCCGAGCAGCGCGAGCCGCAAATGATTGGCCGCTGTCCGTTCGAATGGGTCGAGGAGGGACGTCGGGTTCATTCGAAATAGTGCCGGAAATCGTACCGCGCCGCCGGGATCCAGCCCGGATCGCGGTCCAGGCCCGCCAGCCGGATGGCGAGCGGATGATCGTCGAGGGCGAATCTGGCTTCGATCCTGTCGCCGTCGACGCGGATGCGGGCGGGCCGGCGGCACAGCAGGGTCACGGCCTCGATCCCTCCGGCACAGCCCAGCCCCTTGCCGACCCGGGCCTCGAGATAGAGGCGCAGGCAGGCGATCCAGCGTGCTCGGGGCGCAACCGGCAAGGCGGGAAGCCGGGAGGGACCCGGCCGGCCCTTCAGGCCCAATTGCCGGGCGGCGCGGGCGGCGGAGGGCGGATCGCCGCCGTCCAGTTCCGCCAGCGGGAAGCCGGCGGGGTGCCAGAGCATCGGCCGCCGCCCGCGAGGTGCGACGAGAGCCGGGCCCGAGTCCGGCCAGGGCAGCAGCCATATCCGCGGCACCGACCAGGGGCGCGCCTCGAAGTCCCGCGCCGGGTCCGCACGCCGTCCTCCCGCCAGGCGCACGAGCAGGCCATGGAGAGGATCGGCGACGAACGGCGCTCCGAACCACGCGCGGCCGAGCAGCCGAAGCAAGCCGAACGGCGAAAGGCCCGGAAGCGACCGCCGAGGCTCGCTGAAATCGCCATAGATTCCAAGGGCGAGCAAGGCGCTGAGCAGGAACAGCAGCCCGCCATATTCGGACCCGATTTCGGCGGAAGGGCAGGGTGCTTCGTCCCAGGCCTCGGGGGCCGGGCGCGCGGGCCGTTCCACAGGAGCGCGAACGGCGGATTCCGGCGGCTTCAGGTCCTGGGGCCGGCGAGTCGCGGTTTCTTCCAACGGCGCCGGAAGGGTCGGCGTAAGCGACGCTGGGGACGGGCCCGGCTCCGTACGGCGGGTCCGGGCCCGCTGAAGCGGGCGATCCGGCACGGAGGCGCTCGAAGAGCGCGCGCGTGGCCGAGGCGGGTGCGCCCTCTCCCCCGGCTCCGGAAGGGTGCCGGCGGCCACCGCGGCGAAAGCGAGCCTTGCCGTGCGGACCGCGAGCATCGCCGGCCGACGCTCGGCGATCAGCCCGACCAGAAGCAGGAGGCGGACGGGGGGCGGAAGGTCCGCTCGCCGCGCCTCCGGAGCGATCGCCTCGACCAGCGCCGCCGCCGGCGCCAGGTCCGCCGAAACCGCGTCCGAGGAACGCCGTTGCCGGGCCGGGGCCGGAGCCTCCGCGATGGGCGGCAAGGTCAGCCCATAGGCCTCGGCGATCGCCCCCAGACCGGTGCGGATGTCGCCGGGATCGAGCCGTCCGAGCCAAAGTTCGGCGACACCGCGCCGTGCCAGCCTCGCTATGACCGAGGGCAGGCGGCGGCCGTCGGGACGGATGGCCCGCCGCCACCACACCGGCGGCGCGACGCCGCCGGTGACGTGCGGCCACCATGCCCGTTCGGCCGGCGGCGCTCCGGCCAGCCATTGCTCGATGATCCGAACCGCCGCGTCGAGCTCGTCGGCGAAGAAGAAGCTGTCGCTGGACGAGGCGGGCTCGCCGGGCCGCCGCGCCCGCCGCAGCGCCACCCGAACGGCGTCGGCGACATCGCCGGCGAAAAGTCCGGCGTCGCCATGCCGGGGAAGCGGTTTGCGAACGACGAGACGGGGCACGATCAGCAGGGCGCGGTCGGGCACTCCAATGGCCGCCGGTCTGACCGCTTCGAGCCCGAGCGCGAGGCGATCGCGGTCCCCGGGAGCGGCATTGTGAAGGCGAGCGCGCCCGATCCACAATGTCGCGCCGGTGCGGATCGCGGAGGCGCTCCAATCGTCCACTAGATCGCGTTCGCGCTGAAGTCGTCGGACGAATCGTCGTCGTCCGCCGCCTCCAGGTCGGCGACTCGCGATTGCAGATCTTGGACCGCCTGGACCAGGTCGTTCATGAAATCGGCGGTGATCAGGTCACCGGCCTGCACCAGGCGGAGCGCCGGCTCCTGCCGCCCGGGCCGGCGGGGCCGACGGGGCCAGCGGGGCCGGCCGGGCTTCGCTACGATCGGCGGGCTCTTGGTGTCAGGAGCGAACTCCCCTTTGTCTCCGACCGCCTCGACGTCGGGATTCGAATCCGCCTCGGTCATCCGGCCTCCGACGAACTCGGCGTCGGGATTTCGAACGGCCTCGGCTTTCCGATTTCCAATGAACTCGGGGCCCTGCTGCACCAGGGCTTCCGGTTCGACGACCTTCCTGCCCAATCGTTGGGCGGCCATTCCCTTTTTCTCGACCATGTTCCGGCTCCCTTCACGGTATCAGCGCGTAATTGGCGTAGTTCCAGTAATTCAGGTTGAAGCGGGCATCCGCGCGGCAGGGCAGGTGGCCGCTCGCGAAGAGCATCACCGGCGCCGGACGGGCCGGATCCATCCGGTTCTGGGCGATCCGGTAGAGCCAGACCGCTTCGGCCGACGCCGTCTCCACGGCGGGCATGTCGAAGCTCTCCCGGATCAGCGGCTCGGCGCTGGCGGCGTCGATGTGGAGCGGGCCGCGCACGGTCATCCCGGCGAAAAAGGCACGGGCCTCGGCGTCGGTCAGCCAGGGCAGGATGCCCACCGGCGGGAGCCATTTGAAATGGCTTCGCGCCGTCACTGACGGCAGCTTGCCGTTGGCCGCGGCGAGCGTGGAGACATGCTCCTGGAACTGGCGGAACATGGCCCGTCCGACGACGGGCCGACGCGGCTCGGCCAAATTGGCGACGACGGCGTCCGGGTCGCGCGGGCAGACCGGCCGGCGAACGCTCCAATTGTCGGTGAACAGATGGTCGAAGCTGCCGGTGAAGGCGAGCAGGGCGAGCGGGACCTCCTCCGCGTGGAGCAGCGAGCCGAGCGCCTCGAGCAGATCGTCCCGGCGCGGCTCCGATCCGAGCAGGTCGGCGGCCCAGGCCCGGGTGACGCCTTTGCCGAAGGCGCGGTAGGCGACCCGGTTGCGGAAATCGCTCGTGCCGAACGCGGCGCCGCCGAGAAGCTGCGGGCTGATCGCGATGGTCCGGAACTGCACCGCTTCCACGGTCGCGTCGGTGTTGCAGCGGACTCCCTGGTCGTCGAAGCCGTTGGTCTTCGCCCGCCCCTCGCTGACGAAGGCGGGGGCGATGGTGAGGAGATAGAGGCCTTGGCCCGCGACATATTCCCCGGCGCCGGCCTCGGTGCAGTCCTCGAACAGGCACGCCACAGCCTCCGGTCCGGCCGGAGCGCTCCGCGACAGGGCGACCGTCACCTCGTGGGGGAGGAGGAGCGTGCGCCCCTCCCGGTTGACCGCCATTCCCGCGGTGACGGTCACCGCGGGTCGATTGTTCGGCGCGATCCGTCCCGCGAACTCGACGTACAGCCCCTCGGCGACTCCGTCGCCCAGAGCCAGGCCGATCCGGGCGTCGGCCTCGCGCCGGGCCGCCTGCTCGCGGCCCATGTCGCTTCCCGTAAGCAGCCGTCCGTTGAAGAAATTGACGGTGCGGATGCCGCCGTCGGGAAGCGGCTGATCGAGCGCCGGAAAATCTGTCGCCATGTCTGCCTCCTCAACGTAGCACGGTGCCGTCGCCGGCGATGCCGCCGAGCACCCTGCCGAGGCGTCCAGCCCCGGTCCGGCCCATCATGGGCTCGACCGCGGGCGGCCTGCGGTCGGCGATGCTGATCCATCGAGCCTTGCCGTCCGACATCAGCATCTCGGCCTCTCCCGGGGACAGCGAGAGGGTGTTCGCGCCTTCGACGGTGTTGTTGGGGGTCGACACCACCCGGATCTCGCTCATCGCCCGAATGGCGAATATCCGTCCCGGCTTAACGGCCGCCGCCTCGGGGAGAATGATCGTCCCGGCGCCCTGCTGGGCGACGACGACGTCGATCTCGGCCGTCGCCGGAATGGTGAAGTCGGCGTTGATGAAGATGGGCCGCAGGATGAACGGCCCGAAGGTGCCCGGCGGTCCCGGTACTCCCTGGTCGCCTTTGTCGCCCTTCGCGCCGGGAGCGCCTTGCGCGCCCGTCGCCCCGGTCGCGCCGGCATCGCCTTTGTCGCCCTTGGCGCCGGGCGCACCCGCGGTCCCCGGAGCGCCGGCATCGCCCTTGTCGCCCTTGGGTCCGGCCGCGCCAGCTGCCCCCGGGACGCCGGGATCGCCTTTGTCCCCCTTCGAACCCTGCGGCCCCGGCAGGCCCTGCGGACCCTGGGGTCCCTCCGGACCCGTCGGACCGGCGGGAGGCGACAGCAGCACCGCGTCCGGGTCGGCATCGGCGTCGTCGGCAACTCCGAGCGCGGTCTGGACGAGATGGAGCGGGGCGATCAGCGGCCGGCGGCGTTCGTCGATCCGGATCTGCACGGCGGGGTCGACCTGCCAGCCGCGCTCCTCCGAATCCCCCTCGCGCAGCACCGCGACGTCGAGGGTGGCGAGGAGCAGGCAATCGTCGGCATCGTCAGCCGGAGCGGCGCAGCGCCTCGCCATGAAGCTCGGCCTGAATTCGGTCACCCAGATCCTGAATGCCACCCGGATGAAGTCGTCATAGCGCTCCTCGGAAACGATCAGCGGCGGCAGGCCCCAGGGCGGACTGCCGGGCAGCCCGGCGAAATCATGGCCGCCGTCCGGAGCGCCGGCATCGGGCGGGCTGGGTTCGGACCGGAAGGCGCCGTCGATGAAGGCCAGAGCGGCTCTGACCGCCGAGGGCCACGCGGCTTCCTCATCGTCGGGCGGGGAAGCCGACTCGGAAAGCTCGACGCTGCCGATCCAAGCCGCAAGCAAGGCGATCGCATCCGCCTCCGCCTGGGGCGGCGGATCGAAGCTCAGCGAAAGATGATAATCGTCGGCGATCCGCGAGGGCACCATCAGCTCGTCGTCGGTCCGGCAGGGCGTGCCCGGCACCGGCACCGGCAGGGTCTCGCAATCGCGGAAGCAAAGGGTGAGATGGATCGCAATGGCGCCGGAGCCGGGCGGCGAGTTGGCGGACAGCCGGCGGCTCAGATCCGCGGCAACCTCCGGCTTGGCGAGCCAGGCGTTGATCGATCCGCATTGCGCCGAGCCGACGCAGATCATCTTGCCGGAGGGCGGCACCGCGGAGCCGGGAGACACCCGCACCCGCGGTCCGGCGGGGCCGTCCTCCTCGACCGCGACGGCGAGGCCGCTCGCGGTGCCGTAGCCGATGAGTTCGCGTATCGCCCAGCGGTAGCCGTTGGAAAGATAGGCGAATTCCTGGCGGTAATCGTCGACTCCGAGCACCATCCCCTTGACGAAGTTGACGTGCAGCGACGGGTCGGGAGCGCCGGCGACCAGGCCGGTCGAAATCTGATTACAGCATCCCATTGTGCGGCTCCTTGTCGAACTTGGCGGTGTGGGCGAGGGTCAGCATGCCAGCCTCTTGCGACCGTCGCTGTCGAAAGGACCTTCCGGACCGACGAAGCTTTCGCCCAGATAGGCGCGGCCGAGGATCGCCGGCGGCAGCAATTCGGGTGCCCGGCTTCCCTGTCCCAACGTCGTGTCCAGCCCCAGCCGCGCCTCGCCGATACGGTTCATGGCGAAGTAGAAGCGGACGTCGAAGACGGTGTGCGCCGGCTTCTCCAGCTCCACGATCCGGCGGGCGAGGGCTTCCTGCCTGGCCAGAGCGGCGGAGTCCGTCACCACCGTCGCGACCGGAAGCAGGACGCTGAAGCGATGGGCGGCCGAGTCGGTCGGGAGGATGTCGGCCTCGAAGCTTCGCCAGTCCTCCTGCCCCGCCGGGGTTGCCGGCAGGCGGTCCGGAAGCGACACCTCGGCGAAGCTCGTCCAGGCGGCGGCGTGGGCCGAGTTCAGGGCGGCGAGCCTGGCGTAGCGGCCGTGGAGAAATTGCTGCCACAATCCGCGCTGCCGCGACGCGAGCGCGGCGAAGCCCGTCCAGTGGGAGCGCTGGCCGCCGGCGACTCCGCCGCGCGGAAGATCGGCCGCCGCCGCACTGCGGCCGAGGCTCAGCTGATATTGCCGCCATCTTTGCCGCTCGCCGGCGGCCGCCTCCGGCACGAAGCCCAATGCGGCGGCCATCTCCGCTGCCCAGACCGCCGGATCGGCGCCGGCGGGAGCGTAAAGCGGCACCGGCAGGGCGCGATCGCCGGCCGAGGCGCTTGCGAGCCCGCGCGCTCGGGCGAGGCGGTCGGCGAGGCCGGCATTCCCCTCGGCGGGAGTCCAGAAGCGGGCTCCGTCCGGCGCTGCCAGGACTCCCGGCCGGCGGGTCAGGAAGCTCTCGACGATTCGGATCCCCGAACCCTCGGGCTCCGGGTCGGTGAACAGCCGCTCGTCGACGCATTCGTCGAAGGCCAAGGCCAGCGCCGTCTCGACCCCGCGCACGGTCCCGCGCATGGCGAAGAAAGTCACCGCATGGGCGATGAACAGGCGGCGGCGCTGCTCGTCCCATGCGGGGTCGAGGGCGACGTCGAACCAGGAAGCCAGCCACTCCAGGGTCTCGACGGGGGCGCTGCGCGGGTCGAACAGGAACTGGGCGTCGGCGATCCGCCGCTCGATGACGGTGACCGTCCCCTCCATGTTGGCAAGGAACCGCTCGAGGAAGTCGGCGGGCTCCGGGTCGCTTCGATAGACGGCCGGGAGATAGCGCTCGGACCAGCTCTGCCTCGGATACCATAACCGAAGGGCGCGCAGATGCGGGCTGTCGCCGCCGTCGCCGGACAGGGTGATCCGCAGCTGCGCGAAGCGGCCCCGGATCCTCTGGAGCAGCAATTCCCAGCTTCCCTTGCCCTTGGCGAGGTCAGTGGCCGGGACGGCGCTAGGGCCGTAGCCCGCGAACTCGCTTCCGTTGGGGTTGAGGACCAGGGGGGGCTGAGCGAACCATTCGCCGCTGAGCCCGGCCCCGGTATCCTTCTCGTCGGCGGCGCGCGCCTCGATCCTTACCGCGGTGCCCGGGGGTATGCAGCCGTCGAGTCGGATCCGGTCCCAGACCGTTTGCGGGATCACTCCGTCGAACACCCGGGTGACGAAGGTGACGGTCTCGGCGAAGCGAAGCCGCGGCCGCTCGACCAGCGGCATCCAGTTCGGGTTGGGGCCGCTGTCGTAATTCAGGATCCCCAGCACCGGCACCAGCGCCCGCCCGCCGTAGCGGCGGAGCGGAAACGCCTCCGGCAGGGAGGCCAGGGTCAAGGTCGCGCCTTCGCCCGCTATGCCGAAGGAGAGCGCCTGGTTGCCCGAGCCGCCGGTGACCGCCAGCCGCGACCCGCTGGAACCGTCGCGAAGCGTGGCGGCCCCCAGAGCCATGTCGTGCGGCACGAAGCCGTCGGGCAGGGGCATCGTCAGCGTGGTGCCGTCGGGACGCAGGATGAATATCCTGCCCGATTCCCCCTGGCGCGAAAGCAGGGCGACGACTCCGCCCGGCAGAGCTTCGAGCGCGATCGGATCGATGGCTTCATCGATCTCGGAGAGGTCGCGCCCGAGCGCCGGTCTCGAGGCCGCCCGGCTGCGGGATGCCTCGCCGAGCGGCTGGAACAGGTCTGCCTCCGGAGCGCCCGGAGCGAGGCCGACCAGGCCCAGCGCGCGGTCGAGCTCGAACAGGCGCTTCGCCCCGTCGAGCAGCCACAGGCCGCCGCAGCATCCCGCCGCCAGGTCGAGCGCGCGGATGCCGGCGCCCTGAGGCCAGTAGCGGTCGCTGGGCGCGCCGCCGCCGACCAGGTCGAATTGCGACAGGCCGCCGCCGCCGGGCTCCTCGAAGGCCGCGATCAGCCATCCCTCGGCGGTCGCCGCAAGCGCCGTGTAGCGGCGCTCGGCGGGCGGCGGCGGCGCGGCCGGCAGGAAGAGGTCGGGCGGGCGCTTCCCCGCTCTGGGATCCGGCCAGAACGGTCCCGACCGCCCGTTTCCGGCCGATCGGACGTAGAGCCGGAGGGCATCGTCGCCGATCCAGTAGATATTGCCGTTGGCGTCGGCCGCCGCGGCGCGGCGTGTGGCGAGGGACAAGGTGCCTTCCCCCTTGGTGGCGGGCGGCAGGCTCGTGTCCTCGGGCAGGGTGAGGGCGGAGCGCCGCTCGTCCCAATAGGGACGGTCGAGCAGCGGGCCGCCCGCCTGCGGCTCCCACAGATCCGCGAGCGGCGTCTCCGTCTCGCCCTGCGAGAGGCTGGAGGTCTGCCAGTCCCGGCGCCCGAGCAGCATGTGGAAGCGGGATTCGTCCGGCCGCATCAGCAGGTCTCCGCCGCCACCGGCACCGGCAGGCGCTTCGGACCGGCCGACCCGCCCGATCCCGTGGACCCGGCTTGGGAGGAATCGCCGCGCAGGCTGGACAGCTCGATCGGATCTCCGGCGACCACCGAAATGCCCAATATCTCGGGAAGCTCGATGCCTTCGATCGCAATCGTCTCGACCGCGGCGCCCGATCCTTCGGCGAGGAGGACCGGAGCCACCGAACGCACGCCTGGGACTCGCGCGGCCTCGGCGAGCAGCACCCGCGCCTGGACCGGCGTGCGCAGCGGCCAGCCGCGCTGCTCCGCCGTGGGCGGCGGGCCGTAGAGTGGGCCCTGCTGCTCGGCGAAGTCCGCGGTGGCGAGAGGGGTCAGGGCATCGCGCAGCCGCTGCCGAACCGCCTCGCTGGTCTCGGCGATGGACGCGCCTGCGATCGTCTCGATGCCCACCGAGATCCAGATCCCTTTGTAGATGGGGCCGCGCACGACCAGCTCGGTGGTGACCAGGCGTCGAGGATCGAGATGGCTGCACAAAGCGTCGAGGAAACCCCGGTCGGCGCGAGGCGCGTTCGGATGAGCGGGATCGTAGCGGGGGATGGCGAGGACGGTGACGACCCCCGGCGCCGCGCCCGGGGCCGCCGGAGACAGGATCGGGTGCCAGGCGGGCAGGATATCGATCCGGCCGATCGAGATGCCCGGCGCTCGCCACGCGATCGTCTCGAAATCGCCGACCGTCACCAGCCGGTCGCGGTGCTGAAGGTAGCGGCGGACCTGCTTCTCGCCGTCCTCGACCTTCTCGGAGTCGGCGCCCCTCCACGTCCTTATCGGATTGGTCGCGGTGAAGCCGGCGGGCAGCAGCGGGCCGCCCTTGATCGCGCCGGGGCCGACATTGCCTTCGGCGCCCTCGGTATAGAGGTAGGTGGCGAGCAGACGCACGCCGTCGGGCGGCCGGCGCCCGGCGAGGCCGTCGCCGAAGCGGAGCAGCCCCGCCTCATGGTCCGCCAGGAAGACATCGGTCGGCCGCGGGTCGAGGGTGTCGGGAATGGCGAGCTCCGGCCCCGCTGCCAGGAGGTCGTCGATGGCCTGCCATTGCCGTTCCTCGCCTTTGTCGTCGATGCTGGTCACCGCGATCGACCCTTCGAGCACCGGCGCCTTGGCGAGGCGGCGGACCTGGTCCGGAGTGCCGTCGCCGGACGCGAGCGGTTCGACGAGGACCTGCTCGATCTGGCGGATCGGAGTGGCGTTGATCCCGGCCCAGCGCAGCTGAACTCGGGCCCCGCCGGTGGCGCGGACTCGGAGCCAGGTGACGATCCGCTCGCCGACCGCGGTGTCCTCGATGGCGGGGGGAAGGTCGCCGACTCCGGCCTCGAGCGGATCGAGGTTGCTCCACCCGCGCAGGCTCTGCGCGTCCGGAAGCGGGATCTGGACGACTCCCGCCTGGGTGAGCGGATCGAAATCCATCCGGGCCTCGAGCCGCCGGTAGGCCGGCGCCGGAGCGCCGTCGGAATCGAAGCCGATCAGCCCGTCGGCGCCGACCTGGGGCAGCTCGAAGGCGAGAAGGTCGGCCGGTTCCTGGCGGCGGCCGCCGGGAAGCAGCACACGCTGCTCGACGGCGAGGTCCGGCGCCAGCCCGAGGGAAAGGGTGCGGCCGCCGAGCGCCTCGCGCACGGCTGCCCACGGGTCGTCGCCGGTCGCCCGGTCGTCGGCGCGGGCGATGAGGGCGATCCACAGCGATCGGTCGGTGGTGCCGGCAAGGTCGATCGGGTCCCGGATCGGGTCGAGCTGGATCGATTCGTAGAGCGACGGCGCCTCGGGGAAGTCGGCCTGGTAGGAGGCATAGAGCAGTTTGTAATATTCGAGCATCGCCGGGTCGGGGTCGAGCACGGGGCGCTTGACCATCATCCGGGTCTCGACCGGAAGCACGTCCAGCCCAGTCTGGGTTCGGAACGGCACCTTGCCGGCGAGCAGCTCCAGATCGGCGGCCAGCGTCGTCGCCTCGATCGGACCGCGCTCGTTGACGATGGTCGCGAGGCCGACCGCCTCGCTGGCGGTGCGCAGGGGGATGTTGAGCAGGTCGAGGAACTTGGCGCGGTTTCGGACCGGGATCTGATTGGCCCGGTAGATCATCGCCTCGGTCAGGAACGCGAACAGCTGGACGAGGGTGACCCCCGGATCGGACGCGTTGTAATTGGTCCACTCCGGAGTGCAGGTGGGGGCCATCGCCAGGGTGTCGTCGACCAGCCGCTGGAAGGTGCGGGTGTCGATCGGAGGGGCGGGGAGGGGCATGTCTTGGTCTCCCTATCCTGCCGCGCCGATGGGGACGGCGACGCTGGTCCGCTCGAGCGCTCCGGTGGCCACGAGCCGATAGCTGATGGTGGCGATCGCGCTCGTTCGCTCGTCCGGATGGGCGGCGACGGCGATGTCCTCCACCGCGATTCGAGGCTCCCAGCGGGCCAGCGCGGTGCCGATCGCGTGCGAGATGCGGGCGTGGGTGGCGGTGTTGTTCGGTTCGAACAGGAACCGCATCAGCCCGGCGCCGAAATCGGGGAGCGCGATCCGCTCCTCCTTGTCGGTGCTGAGGACGATCCGGATCGATTCCCGGATGTTCGTCTCGCCCTCGGACCAGCGCATCCGTCCGTCCGATCCGACCCGCGGCGGGAAGGCGAGGCTCTTGCCGAACGGGTTCATTTCTTGCCCTTCAGCCCGGGCACCGGGAAGCAGAAGATCAGCCAGGGCACCCAGCGGAAGATGAAATCGAGCAGGAACACGATGATCAGCATCAGGATCAGCGCGCACAAGGTGACGATCGGGATCGACAGCGAGCATATCATTCCGATGTCGAGCCCGTTGCCGTTCTTGCAGCCTCCGCCGCCGCCGACGTCGATGTCCTTGTGAAGGGGCCAGGGCAGCACCTGCCGGACGAGATCGACGAAGCCGAGCCCCTTCGCCCGCTGCACCTGGCCGCACAGCATGTTGGAAAGGACGAAGGCGGTGCCGCGGGCGTGCTTGCGAAGGCCGGCCGGGCTGGTGTCCATCGGCAGGGTGATCCGTACCGGACGCGCCGGCGCGTCCGAATCGAAGAAGCTGGCGAGCTCGAACGGCTGGCTCGGCTCTGAAAAGGTCGGCGGGTGGAGGGGCCCGCAATCCTCGTTGAGGTGGACGAAGCGCAGGCGGAACTTGCCGGTGTCGCCGAGGCTCTCCTGCATCGACTGCGCCAATTGCTGAGCGAACGGCAGCGGCCGGGCGTCGGCCTCGTCGGTGGCCTCGAGCGCGCGCGCGACGAGGACGGTCAGCCGGTCGACCAGGTTGAGATCGAAGGGGGTCGGCGGCGGCGTGGCGCCGGGCGTGACGGGCAAAGGCGGGGCGACGAGCGGCGACGTCATCGCCGCAACGTCCGGGTCGCCCGGGGCCGTCGCGGCGATGCTGCCGAGAGCGCGGAACGTGCCTTGGGCATCGATGCCGCCGCCGTTGCCGTCGCTCCAGATCCCGGCGAACAGATAGTGGAAGCTCGGCCAAAGCGAGCGCTCTGCTGGCAGGTCGTTATAGTCCGTTTCGACGGCTTCGAGCTTTGCGCCGACTCCGGCCGCGGCAACGCCGCGAAGCGCCTCCGCCACGCTGCGCATGTAGGCCGGGCGGCCGGTCGAATCCACGCCGGCGGCGTTGAAGCCGTTCGCCAGCTTGTCTCGGTCCGCAGTGCCGATCTGCGCGGACAGCCAATTGTACAGGTCCAGACGTCCGCCGCTCAGCCCGGCGGGAGAATTGTTCTGCACCGCCGTCGCGACCGTGCCCAGGTGCCGCACGAGGAACGCCCAGAAGTCCAGAAGCAGCAGCCAGCTCTGCGACTGAAACTGCAGGTTGCGATTGCGGATCTGCAGCTGCTGGTTCGCGGCCGTGAAGCCGTCGCCGGTGTCGGCGGCGATATCGTCGGCCGCCTTCATCGCCGACTGGATCAGGTTTCTCCAGCCTTCGGCGAAGTCGATCCGGAACTCGACCGTTCGGGCGAGTTTCGAATTGCGCCGGGGCGCTGGCTGCAACCCCGCCAGGGCGGCCTGCTGCCCCTCGACCAGCGGCTTGGGCTCGCGGGTGACCGACGCGCTCATATATTCCTCGCGCCGTCCCACCGGGATCAGGCCGCCCCAGAGGGTGCGGCGGACGCCGTTGCCGTCTTCGAGACCGAGCGGGAAGGTGGGCAGGCGCTCCTCGCCGGGTGCGAGCACGGCTTCGTCGTCCGCCGACACGCGCTGCCAGCGGGCCCCGGTCGCGTCCTTGATGAAGGCATATTCGTAGAGCGGTGCCCCGGCCGGGGCGTTGCGCGTCGCCGGCATCAGCCGCCGAAGCACGAAGCCGACCTGCTCCTGATTGCCGCCGAGCTTGCGGTCGGGAAGGCCGGGAATGGCGCAGGCGAGGGTCGCGCAGGCGATGTAGTAACGCTGATGCCCGGCCTGGTAGAGCTTCAGCGTCGGCGCGGGCGGCGGAGCGGCGACCGGGCTGGGCGCCTTGGCGAGGCGGGTGAGCAGCCGCCGTTTGCGCAGCGGCTCGGCCAGCGGGACCCGGTCCACCAGGTCCGACTCCGCCGTCGCCCCCTGGGGGGTCCGCCACGTCTCGTAGCGCGCGACATGGTCGGCGAGCCTTCCCGGATCGACCGCGAGGACCGCCAGCAGCTGGTCCATGAAATCGTCGCTGGCGAAGCGAAGGATGGTGGGAGCGCGGCCCGGAGCGCCGGCGCCGCGCCACAGCGGCCGGGGCGAGGCCCAGGTCAGCGGGTGGGCGAGTGCCGTCACCAGATGTTCCCCGCGCCCGGCGTGTAGCTCGCCGAGACCACCGAATTGGTGATGACCGTGTCGGCCTGCACGACTCCGGAGAATTTCGACATGCCGGCGTCGACCGTCACCATCCCCGCCGAGATCGCGACCTGACTGGCCTTGACCGTGACCTTGGCGGCGGCGGTGACGGTGATGCCCGAAGTCTCGAGCTTCACCGAATTGCCGCTGGAATCCTCGATGGTGACGGTCCCCGGCCCGTCCTTCAGGGTGAGCTTCTGGCCGCCGGGCGTTTCGAGCTTCAGACTCTCCTGCCCGTCCTGGTCGTCAAGCGTCACGGTGACTCCGTTGCGCGAGCGGATTACCTTCTTATGGTTGCGGCCGCCGCCGTCCATGTTCTCGGGGGGCTTGTCGCTGCCGTTCCAGAGGCCGCCGAGCACGTAGGGACGGCGCGGATCACCATGTTCGAAGGCGACCAGCACCTCGTCGTCGACGTCGGGGATGAACCAGCTGCCGCGCCTGCCGCCCGCGAAAAGGGTCGCGATCCGGGCCCACGCCTCATAGACTTGGCCGCCGCCGCCGTCGGGCGACCAGGGCAGCTTCACCTTCACCCGCCCCTGGCCGTCCGGATCCTTGATGTCGGTCACGAGCGCGGGGGCGACTCCGTACCACCGGCCGCCCCAGCCGTCGGCGAGCCGCTCGTGGAAGCGGGCTTCGGCCCGTCCAAGATCGATCGGGCCGGTCATGGCCGCCCCAGCCCGGGCCGCTCGCACTCGAAGGCGGTGCGCTGGCCCTCCTTGAGGTCGAAGAGGTGGGTGACGCCGGTCGCGCGGTAATCGCCGTCGAACAGCTTGCCGAGGCCGGAGAGCGCCAGGGTCGCCCCGACCCGAAGTCCCGGCCGAGTCTCCGCGAGGCCCCGGCCGGTCACGAAGCGGCGGGCGATCTGGCGAAAGCCGGCTTCGGCGATCGCCTTCGCCTCCTGGGCATCGCGCGCCACTCCGTGGGCTAGCGTGTCGACTCGCTCGGCCAACGCCCCGGCCAGGATCGTGGCGCCGCCCTCGAGGCTGCCGACCTCCGCCGAGATGACGGTAGCGGTCGCTCGATGGGTGGCGGCGGCCTTGGCGCCGACGTCCCATCCGCTCGCCACCAAAGCTGTGCGCTGGTGAGCGAGATCAGCCTCGACGTGAAACTCGCGAAGGCTGCCGGCCCAGCGCAGCTCGACCTTGTCGGTGGGGCGGGTGGCGGCGGCGCGCAGAATCTTGCCCTCGACCCAGATCTGCGCGTCCTCGCGCCGGGCGAGATCGAGCAGCAAGGCGAGATCGCTCTGGTTGACCTGGGCGACGAGCTTGGTCGCGGGACCGCTCAGCGAGACGTCGGCGGCGAGGCCGTGCTCGCCGGCGATCTGGCGGACGATGTCGGCCAGCGACTTGTCGACGAAGCTTCGGCTGCGCCGAGTCATCCGGAGGTCCTGCAGCCGGTCCTCGGCGAGCACCCCGATTGTGGGGGGGCCGCCGTCGGGGAAGTCGGCGACGATCGACGAGATCCGGCCCTCGAACACGATCTCGTCGCCGAGCTTCACGACCAGCGGCTTGCCGAAATCGAGGACCTTGCGGTCGAAATGCTGAAAGCCGGACGTTTCCGCGCCGCCCCAATTGCCGAAGCTGAGCTCGGCGTGAGCGAGCGAATCGACCGAAGCGCCGACCTCCATCGCCAGCAGCGCCGATTCGAGCGTCGTCCGGCGCTCGCCGCCGATCTCCAGAGTCGGCCGCGCCGGGCGGGAGGGGAGGATCGCGACGTTCGAGGTGGGCGGCATGCGCGGCGGCTCCTAATGGGACCGAAGGCGCGAGCGGCGCCCGGCGAGCAGGATCAGGGCCGGCCGAATGTCCCTGGGCATGATCCTGTTCGCCGCCTCGCTGGCGCCGGCCGCGCCGTCGCTTCCTCTCGCCTGGGGAGGTTCCGCGACCGCTTCGAACTCGTTGATGACGACCGCCATGAGCTTCCTTTCAATTGAGTCCGAAGCGGGCGGAGGCGCCCGGGAGGATGATCTGAGGGGTGATCGTGGCGCCGCCGGTCGACAGGGTGGCGCCCGCCGAAACGCCGAAACCGCCGCCCACCGCGGCGGAGGCATCGAGGTTGATCAACTGGCCCGGCTTGAGCCGGAGCGGATCTTCGATTCCGTTGGCCGCGGCGATCCCCTGCCAGCCGCCGCCCTTGCCCTTGTCGCCGGCCATGGACTGGAGGCTGTCGCCGGACTTAGCGGAGGTGAGCGGCTTGTGCCCGGGCGTCGAGGGCACCTTGCCGTCGCCCTTGAACTCGCTGACCAGGATCTTCTGCTGCGACAGGGTCAGGCTGATGCTGGCCCGAAGCGGCTTGCCGTCGGCGGCGAAGAATTCGAGGCTTTCCTCGAGTCCGTCGACCATGCCGTCGAACAGGAATGTGCCCCAGCTGAACCGGACCCCGGGGGGGACCAGCTTCTGCGGATCCGTCTGGTCCTTTTGCGGAGTCATGAAGAAGATGACCTTGCTGGTCAGCCGCCGGACGTCGTCGACCGGGTCGTCGGTCATCGCGGCCACGTCGAACCACAAGGTGAGGGCGAGCTTGGTCGTGCCGGCGCCGACGAACTGGCGGCCCGTGCTTCCGGCGGACTGATCGCCCCCCTGCGGCTGGACGATCTGGTTGGCGAAGGTGACCTTGAGGGAATCGGGATTGAACTGGACCGCGACATTCTGTCCGCCGGCCTTCTCCTTCTTGAAGTCCTGCTCCAGCTCGATGAGCCTGGCTTTGGCGAGCTCGGCCATCAGTTCTTCCCCGCGACGAACTTGAGGGTCTCGTAGGCGATCTGCATCTCCTCGATCGCGACGGTGCCGTCCTTGGCGCTCAGCGCCGGAACCTTGAGCTTGACCGGCACGCAGCGCGACAGCTGGAAGCGCGCCTGCTCCTTCGTCCCGTCGGCGGCGAGCATGACGACTTCGGCGTCCGCCCGAAGCCGGGGGTCGGCGATCGAATCCTGGAACCAGGTCCAAAGGTCGAAATTGGCGGTCATTCCGCGCTTGAGAGTCAGGTTGGAATAATTGACGGGGCCGTTGACCCGGATCGGCCGGTCGTTGGAGCCGCCTTCGCGGATGGTCTTCACGTCCATCGTCATCTCGAGGCCGTCGCACTCGGAAAACGCCGCCGCCGCGAGCGGACCGCCGCTCTGGCCGCGGTTGATCTCGACCGAGAAATTGAAGGTGGTGAACGGATAATCGGTCATGGTCAGGCTTCCTCGGCGATCGTGAAGCGCTCGCCGGATTGGAACAGGCGGACGGTGAGGAAGCGCATCGGCTGTGAGGGCGCGACTCCGATCTCGACGATCAGCCGGCCGCCGTCGCGATCCGCCGCGGTCGGATCGACCGAGACCCGGAAGGCTTCCTGCACGGTGCGCCCGACGAACGCACCCTGACGGAACATCGAATCGAGCATCTGGGTGAAGCCCCGCTCCACGGCGCGGCGGAGCACGTCGCCGTTCGGCTCGAAGACGTAGGGCGCGCCGCGGCGGACGGCGACCCGGCGGAGCAGGCTCATCAGCCGTCGCACGTTGATCTGCCGCCATTCGGGCTCGTCGGAAAGGGTGTCGGAACCGAGCAGGAGGAAACCGCGCGCGTCGCGGCGCAGGAAGTTGATCCGGCCGGCATCGAGCGCCGGCCAGTCGCCGTCGCCGATCGACGGGGCGAGGGCGACGATGTCGCGCAGCGGTTCGTTGGCGGCGGCGATCCAGGCGCCGCGGGCGAGCGTCCGGCGGGCATGGACGCCCGCGATCGCGCCTTCGGGAGGCGCCGAGGCGAGGCCCGGCGCAGGGCCGTCGCGGAACCGGATCCAGGGGTGGTGGAGCGCCCCGAACGAGAGCACGCGCCGCTCGTTCGTGTCGAACATGTCGGGCTCGCCAAAGCCTCCCTGGCGCCACAGCGCGAGCCGGCGGCCATGCTCGATCGCCTCGGGCGCGTGGTAATGGCGGGGCAGCGACAGCAGCGCGAACATCTCCCCAGTGCCCGCCGCGAGCCGCATCAAGGCGCGCTGCACCGAGAGCAAGGGCGCCGCCGAATATTCGGCGGGCGCGAGGCTGTCCCAGGCCGAACCGCGCACCGCCACGACCGCGACGGCGGGAGCGCTCACCTCGCCTTCGAGCTCGGCGCGCAGCCGGAAATAATAGAAGCCCTCGGCCCGGGCGTTGAAAGCATAAGCGGGGACGCTGCCGCGGTAGAGGGTCTGCGCGCCCTGGAAATCGGGGAGCGCCGCCATCTCGATCACGTAGGTCGAGCCCTGGCCGGCCGGGGACCAGCTTAGCGGCACCGGCCCCGGCGCCCGCGGCGAATCGATCGGGTCGAAGGCCGGAGCCTCGAGCAGCCGGGTGCCGCAATCGAGGAAGCGCGAGAAAGCGGGCGCGGCCGCATCCTTGCCATGCTCGGGCACAGCGGCGCAGGGACCGCGATGGTCGAACCAGTGAGCGGGGGCCGGCGCCCTGGCCGTCGGCAGCGGCGGCGTCTCGTAAGTGCGTTCGGTCCAGCCCGGCTGGATTGCGTCGGGAACCGCGACCAGGCTGACCGGATTGAACTCGGCGCCGTCGGCGATTCCGACGGCCCCGTGGAGCCCGAGCAGCGGCCGGCCGTCGACATAGAGGATCCGCTCCGCCTCGGCGGCGACCTGCCCGGCGCGGGTGGCCGCCAGCTCCGGGTCGAGGAACAGCTCCGAGTCGAAGCGCGACAGGCCGTCGCGCTCGAGCGCGGTGCGGCCTTCGTCCACTGCCCTGACCGCTCCGGAGAAGGCGCCGCTCAGTCCCAGCGGCAGCCAGGCCGAAGCCGGTTGCTCCGCTTCCTCGTCCGTCCTCGCGAGCAGAATCACGGGGGGGTCGCCGCCAAGGGGACGCGAGTCGTCGGTCGGGTGGGTCCACCAATTGCGCGCGGCGGCGGGCGTAAGGCCGATGCCCGTCGTTGCCCGCACCTCGCCGCGGCCGTCGTCGATCCGGAGGCCAAGCGTCGCTTCCGCGGCTGTGGCGTCGTTCGCCACTTCCGGGGACGCCGTCACCGTCCAGCCGCGCCCCGTCGCCGACGCACCGACGATGGCTTCGGTCAGGAAGATCATGTCGCCGCCGGCTCTCGACACCGTCAGCCAGCATCCCGGGGCGATCGCGACCGGGCGCGAGTCGAAGGTCAGGAGCCCCTTGACGGGATCGAACTGCGCATCATGGGAGTCCGATCCGCCCAGGAGATGGACGCCGACCGGCTCTTCCACCCCGGCTCGGGCCACCGGCGCGAAGCGAGCGAGGCAGGTAGCGGCCGCCATCGATCCGTCGACCCGCTCCACCCTGGCGCAAACCACGCCGCCGAAATCAGTCAGCTCGATCAGCGCTCCGACCCCGAGCGGACGGGTGGCGGTGAACGTCGCCTGCCCGGGGGTCGCCACCAGGTCCGTGAGGGCGAACGGCACGCGTTCGG
This sequence comes from Allosphingosinicella sp., assembly GCA_036400035.1. Lineage (GTDB taxonomy): Bacteria > Pseudomonadota > Alphaproteobacteria > Sphingomonadales > Sphingomonadaceae > Allosphingosinicella. Next base: position 8,468 of record DASWLY010000008.1, on the reverse strand, counting down.
CGCGCGCTTCTACCGCGAGCCGGTCGGACCAGGAGCCGAGGCTGCGCGCCTGGGCCCGGGCGAGGCTCAACGTTCCGTCCGCGGCGAGGGCGAGCAGCCCGGGAAGGACGAACCGGCCGGCCGAGGCGATGCCCGCCGCCGCCGGGTCCGGCCCCCCGCGCCAGCGCGTCTCGAGCGCCTCCGTTCGGGCGACCCGGATCACCCAGCAGCGCAGGCCGCCGTTGGAGAAGAAGGCGCGCACCGTCGGGGGGAGGGCGGCCATCAGGATTTCGCCGCTTTCCGGGTCCCGCGCCAGTGGGAGGTCGCCGCCGAACGTGCGCCGATAGCCGGCGACATCGTTGATCTCCACCGCCCGGTGCACCGGGCCCATCTCGGCGAAGCCGACGAACAGGGCGACATCCATCCGCGGCAACGCCTCCGGCGCCGGCGGCAGGACCGTCTCGAACTCGACTCCGGGAAGGCGATGGCCCGCGAACATGCGCCTATTCCATCTCCAGCCGCTCGTAGGTGAGGACCAGCTCCTCCACGGCGACGTCGGTCCCTTTGCCGCTGAACGGACCGGTCGTGTATTTGGCGGGCCGCGCCTCGAGCAGCCGCCAGGTGAAGACCGGCGCCGAATGATCCTCGGTCATCAGCATGATCCTGACCGTCCGTCGGGCGTTCCGGTCGCCGTTGCGGATCGCGTCGAGCCATGTGTAGAGGTTGAGCGATCCGATCACGCCGCGCTTGAGCGTGACGTCGGTCTGCTTGCTGATCGCCTGGACCTTGATGACGTTGTTCGTCGGGGAATTGCCGTTGCGATATTCCGCGACGCTCACCTCCATGCCGAGGCCCGACACCTCCTGGAAGCCGGCTTTCGGCCCGTCAGTGCCCTCGCCGATATCGACCAGGAAGTTCATTTGCCCGTAAGGGCGGTCGCTCTCCAATGCCATGATTCAGCTCCTCAGATCTTGCGGTCGGCCGTCCACTGACCGATGCGGAAGATGACGAATTCGGCGGGCTTCAGCGCCGCGACCCCGACCAGGCAGACCAGGCGGCCGTTATCGAGATCGTTCTGCGACATGGTCGAGCGGTCGCATTTGACGAAATAGGCCTTGTCGGGCTTGTCCCCGAGCAGCGCTCCGTTCTGCCATTCGTTGAACAGGAAATCGGCGACGGTGCCGCGGACGTTGGCCCACAGGCGCTCGCCGTTCGGCTCGAACACGGCCCATTGCGTGCCCTTGTCGATCGACCGTTCGAGATAGGCGAAGTAGCGCCTGATATTGACATATTTCCATTCGGGGTCGCTCGACATGGTGCGCGCGCCCCACAGGCGCATTCCGCGTCCCTCGAAGAAGCGGAAGCAATTCACGCCTTCCGGATTGAGCACCTCCTGCTGCGCCTTGTTGAGCAAGGTCTCGAAGCCGATGGCGAGGTTGACCACCTCGTTGGCCGGAGCCTTGTAGACCGCCCGCTCGACGTCGTTGCGGGCATAGATGCCGGCGACGAAGCCGGACGGCGGATAATGATTCTCCTGCTGGGTAACCGGGTCGATGATCCGGACCCAGGGATAGTAGAAAGCGGCGTGGCTGCTGTCATACTGCGCCCGAAGCGCCCGCACTTCGGCGATGGTCTGGCCCTTGGCGCTGTCGATCACCGCGATCCGGTACCGCATCCGCTCGGCGTGGCTGATCAGCAGGCCGATGACCGTGCGGCTTTGCGCATCGTCGATCCGGGTGGATCCCGGCGCCGCGACGATGGAAATGTCTTCGAGCGCTTCGAAGGCGCGCAGGCCGGTCGCCCGGTCCGTGAGCGGATCGATCTCGCCCTCGTAATCGGTCGCTTGAGGGATGGCGCCGTCATCCCCGTTCCCGAGCAGGATGACGATCGAGCGCCGCCCCGCCGGCGAGGGGGTGAGGTCGCCGGCGGTGAGGCTGTCCTCGAGGCCGGGGTCGGGAGGGCTTGCCGCCGCATCGGCGACGTAGGCCGAGGCGATGGCGTTGAGCACGTCGAGGCCGGTATTCCCGTCGACGGCGTCGATGACGATCGGGATGCTCCGGGCGCGCGACAGGCTGGCCGGCTCCGCCGCGAAATGGGCGAACAGGGAATCGGGCGTGCCGGCGGTCGAGTGCAGCGGATCGAGCGCGAGCTCGGTGGCGACGAAGGTCGGCAGATCGCCGCCCGAGGGTTCGAAGGTCACGGTGGCGGTCACCGTCCTTACGGTCACGCCGCCGCCGGCCAGATCGGCCTGGAGCTCGAGATTGGCGGGGTCGGTGACGTCGCCGCCGGTGGCGGAGAAGCGCCAGGTCCTGGCGGTCTCGTCGCGCAGTGCCAGATAGAAGTCGTCCGCGCCCGCACCTTCGATATAAACCAGGTCGCGGTCGGTCGCGCCGCGCAGCGCGACGCCGTCGCTTACCGGCGCCAGCCGGTTCGGGCTGAGCTGCAGCGTGATCGTCACCCGGCCGTTGCCGGCCGCCCCCGGGAACCGGGCGCGGACATCCAGGGCGGCCGGCGGCGAATCCGCCGGCATCGCCACTCCCGACAGCGGATCGCCGCCGAGCGGGTTGAAGATGCGGCTGACGTAGAGCCGCTTGCCGCCTTCCTCGAAGAAGGCGCGCGCCGCGTTCCATAGGTAATTGTCGACCGCTCCGCTGTCGTAGACCAGCTGCGACTTCCCGCCATAGACGCGTTCGAACTCGACGAGGCTGGTGATGATCTCGGGTTCGACGTCGAGAGGGCCATAGCGGGCCGGGCCGACGAAGCCGGTGGTGGTCGTCGAAACGCCTTCGATCGACTTGGCGCGGAAGGAGACCTCCTCCACATAGACGCCGGGGGCTAGATATTCGGGCATGATGCTCCTCCTCGATCGCTCATGGCCGCTCCAGGATCAGGCTGGAGGACGGTCCGTCGGGTGTATTTGCGGTCCGCAGCACGAGCGCGCGGCCGAAGCTGAGTAGCCGCGGACCGAGCGGCTCCGGCGGCGACAGGGTCGAATCGAGCAGGTCGCAGGGATGGTCGAGCTGGCCGAGGATCGCCGCGAGATCCGGCACGTCGGGGGTCGGGCCGGCCGGCGGATCGTAATAGGCCGCGAAGGTCAGCGGCCAGCGGAAATCGGTGATCGCGGGCGGCGAGCTGAGCGAGGGCCGCTCGCGTTCGGGATAGGCGAAATAGAGCGTAGCTCGGCCCATCGAGTCGGCAAGGCCGAGGCCGCGGACGATTCCGCCATGGCTCGCGGTGACCAGCGCCCAGGGGGCCGGAAGGCCGGTGGCGGCGTCGAGCAGCTCGCAGCGCACCTCCGCCAGCGGCCCCGCCACTGTGCGCTCGGGCGCCGAGAAGAGGGGGATCCGGCCGGGGCTGACGTGCGGCGGCGACAGGCCGTCGGAAAGGGGCCGTAGCGGCTCCTGCGGGAAATCGCCCCATGCGGGCCATTCGTAGAGACCTGCGGTGGGAAGCTCGGCTTCGAGCCGGAGCGGCAGGAAGCGGCGCGCGGTGTCGGCGACCTCGATCCGGTAGGGTCGCCGCAAGGTGGACCAGTCGGCGGCGGCGGCAAGCTCGGAGTCGGTCCGTCCGGGAAGTCGCGCCGCGACCCACACGCCGTTGCGGTTGGGGATCAGCGATGTCGTCTGCGCCGGACGGGTGAGCAGGGTGAGGCTCACTTCCAGCCCGTCGCGGATCGGCTCGCCCCTGGCGAAGTCCCAGAACATGATCCCGAACGGCGCCGGGCGGGTGATCCGCTCCAGGACGCTGACGGGGCCGGCGACGATGCTCATCGTGTGAGCACCCCCATGTCGAAGCTGCGCTCCTCGACCAGCGGATGCTCCTCGATGGGTATTTCGGAATCGAGCAGCAGCATCCGAAGCACGTAAGTCGCCGCCGGGGGAAGCCGCTTCAGCCGGTCCCACAAAGTGAGATAGTCGCCCACGCCGAGCGGGTCGCCGACGGCATCGAGGCTTTCCGCTTCGGCGAAGACGTCGCTCTCGGCGAGATAATGGTTGAGCTGGGTGGGCGCGAGAGTGCCCAGTTCGTGCATCGCCCGCATCGCCCAGCCGAGCAGCCTCTGCTGGCGCTCCGCCTGCTCGGCATAAGGCACGATCAGATAGAAGAGGTCGAGCGGCAGCGAGCCGCGGAACCGGCGGCCGAGCGAGTCGGTCCGGCTGGCGAAATTGCGCCGGGCGGTATTCGGCGCCACCCGCCACAGGCAGATGGCGATGCCCTCCTTCATCGGCGAATCGAAGTTGCGCGCCTGGTAGAGCTCGAAGGCGAGCGAGGGGCCGAATTCGTCGCGTGGATAGCGGTCGCGCAGCAGCCCCATCAGGGTAGCGCTGACCGCCGCGATGCCCTGGGTCCGCGCCATCAGCCTTCCGCCGCCAAGCCGCGAATCGCTTCGGCGAGACTCGCTGCGCCCTCGGCGCCGAGATTGACGGGGTGGCGCGAAAGGCTGATGCGGGCGCCGGTGAGGCCGTCGCTGGAGATGGCCAGGATATCGAGGGGCGGGGCCGCGAGGATCGCGTCGAGGCAGGTGCCGCCGCCGCCGAATTGGGCCTGGGCGATCAATATATCGGCGCGGTTGTCGCGGGCCTCGAGGAGCGCATCGCCGCTGTCCGGCGAGCGGCCGACGACGACCATGTCCGGTTCGCTCAGAAGCAGGCCATCGACGATCGTGCTAAGCATCGACGGCATCTGTCCCAGCTGAATGCGAATCGGGCTCACGACATCCCCGCAAATGTGAAGCCCGGATGGTGCGCCGGCCGCAGGCCCCCGAAAATCCTCCGATCGGCGGAAAAAACGGGTTTGGACGATCCGGGACCGTTCGGCCGTCGCCGGACCGACGCGGAATGGCCGAGGCCTCAAGCAAGTATCGGCGCGGCGACGCTTTTTCGGAAAACCGACCGGACCGAACGGTCCCCCCCATTCGGTACGGTTCAGGGACGGAAAAGCCGGTTTGCCGGGAACAGCTCCGAATGCGTCCGATTATTATTTCCAGCGGATCGAGAATCTTGATACAGGTTGGCCCGCTTACATCTGTCTTCGTGGAAGCGGCTGGAGCTCTTCGCCTGAACCGAGGCTTCGAACGTGGAGCCGGGCATGGGAGCTGCACCCGCAAATCCGTTCACTCGCCTGAGGGGGCGATGGGAGGGATCGTGGTTGGGTCTGATCAGGCGGCGCTTGGGCCGGTGCTCGGAGCGGGAGCGATTCCGCGAGTCCTAGTCGTGAGCGACGTGCTTCTCTATCGCGAAGGACTCGCGGCCAGCCTGCGGAGGGACGGTCGACTCGAGGTGGCGGCGGCGGCGAGCTGCACCGATTCCTTCGCGGCCGCGCTGAGGCTGTCTCCCTGCGCCTTGCTCGTGGATGCGTCCACCGACTCAGGATTGAAGCTGGCCCGCCGGTTTCATGCCGCCTGCCCGACCATCCGCCTGATCGGCTTCGGGATTTCCGAGGAAGGCGGCGACGTGATCGCCTGCGCCGAAGCCGGACTGGTCGCCTTCGTCGACCGCAACGGCACCATCGAGGTTCTGATCGATGCGGTGCTCGCGGCGCTTCGGGGCGAGCTGGCCTGCTCGCCGCGGGTCGCCGCCATGATGTGCGACCGTCTCGCCTCGCTCGCCGTCACCAGGTCGGACATCGCCGTGCCGCTGACCCGGCGGGAGCGGGACGTGGCCGCGCTCATCGCCGAGGGGCTGTCGAACAAGGAGATCGCCATCGACCTCCGCATCGGACCGGCCACGGTCAAGAACCATGTCCACAACATTCTGGAGAAGCTCAACGTGCGCCGCCGCGCCGCGATCGTGTCGCGGCTGCGCGAGGCGCCGAAGGCAAGGCTGGCTTCGGTGGAGCATTGATCGAGCAAATCGAATGCGAACCATCTCGGCGTCCCGACGGCCGATTTTCCGGTATGCTCCGATCCGTTGTTACGGGCGATGCCGGGTTGCATCCTTCTGGAGTTCTTCGCGCGCGGCGGCGCGCCTCTGGCGCCGCCACATCGCCGAATAGAGGCCGCCACCGGCAAGCAGCTCATCATGGCGGCCGCGCTCGGCGATGCCGCCACCGGCGAGGACCAATATCTCGTCGGCATCGACGATCGTGGAGAGACGGTGGGCAATGACGAGAACCGTGCGTTCAGCGGAGATCGCGCGCAGGCTCTCCTGAATTTCCCGTTCGGTCTGGCTGTCGAGGGCACTGGTCGCCTCGTCGAAGACCAGGATCGAGGGATCTTTCAGGACGACGCGGGCGATGGCGACGCGCTGCTTCTCGCCTCCCGACAGCTTCAGCCCGCGCTCGCCGACTCTCGTCTCGTACCCGTCGGGAAGCGTGAGGATGAAGTCGTGGAGGCTGGCGGCCCGCGCCGCGGCTTCGACCTCCCGGGAGGTCGCGCCCGGGCGGGCATAGCCGATATTGTAGCCGATCGTGTCGTTGAACAGGACCGTGTCCTGCGGCACCATTCCGATGGCCTGCCGAAGGCTCTTCTGCGATACCTCGCGCAGATCCTGGCCGTCGATGCGGATGGCGCCGCCTTGGACGTCGTAGAAGCGGAACAGGAGGCGCGCGAGCGTGGACTTGCCGCCGCCGCTCTGGCCGACGATCGCCACCGTCTTCCCGGCCGGCACGTCGAACGACACGCTCTCGAGGATCGGCCGGCGCGGATCGTAGGCGAAAGTGACCGAGTCGAACGAAATCCGGCCGCGCGCCACCGCCAGGGCCGGCGCGCCCGGCGCGTCCTTCACTTCCGGCTGCACCTCAAGCAGCTGGACCAGCGACTCGACGTCGGTGATCGATTGCCGAGTTCCGCTGTAGCTGGAGGCGAGCATTCCAAGCGGCACGTAGAGCTGCAGCAGATAGGCGTTGACCAGCACGAAGTCCCCGACCGTCATCGTACCGGCGGCGACCTCGCGGCCGGCCATGACCATGACCGCGATCATCCCGGCGGCGATGATCGCGGCCTGGGCGGCGGCGGACAGCGCCTCGACCCTCTCGGCGCGGACCGCCGCCTCCTCGTAGGCGCGCTTCGCCTGCTCGTAGCGATGCGCTTCGTTCGCCTCGGCGCTGAAATATTTCACCGTCTCGTAGTTGAGGACGCTGTCGACCGCGATCGAGATCGCCGCCACGTCGCACGTGTTGCGGTGGCGCCTTGCGCGGATCTGCCGGCCCGTCGCGGCGATCGTCACGCCGGCATAACAGAGCACCGTGGCCAGCACCGCGACCGCGAAGCCCGCATGGTAGAAGCTCGACAGGATGGCCGATACCAGCACCAGCTCCAGAAGCGTCGGAACGACGTTGAACAGCATGAGCTCGAGCAGAAACTCGATTCCGGAGACGCCGCGGTCCACCACCCGGGCGAGGCCGCCGGTCTGGCGGTCGAGGTGAACTCGGAGCGACAGTGCGTGGATGTGGTTGAACATCTGGAGCGCGGTCAGCCGTATCGCGCGCTGGGCCACCCGGATGAAGACGAGGCTGCGCAATGCCTCGACGAGCTGCCCGCCGACCTGGGCCACACCGTAAGCGAGGATCAGGGCGATCGGGATCGCGGCGAGCGCGGGACCCGACAATGAATCGATGATCTGCTTGTAGAGAAAGGGCGCCGCGACCGCGATCAGCTTGGCCGCGAAGATCAGAGCGACCGAGGCGACGACGCGCACCTTCACGCCCGCCTCGCCGCGCGGCCACATCAGCGCCAGCAGCTGGGTCAGAGCCCACCGGGCGGGCGAACCGGGGACGGACGCCGGCCCGGTCACGCGTGGCGGAGCCGGGGCACGCGGACGAAGTCCGATCCAAGGCCTCGGGCCCCTCGCTCAACCGCCAGCCCGCCATTCACCTCGAATGCCGGGCACAATAACCGAATCGGAGCGAAGAATAAGGAGATCGACTTGAAGCTTCGGGGCATTGGTGTCAGCCTTGGTCCCGGTGAAACACCGACTCGCCGATGTAATTACATCCATATCGGATGTAATCGACAGCGTAGGAGAAGCAGATATGGAAAAAAAGACCTTTGCGTTCAAGCTGGCCGACAAGGCCGCGAATAGCGGCTCCAAATGGAGGACGCGCGATGGCGTTTCTCTCGCCGGATGCACCGATGTGACCGGAGACGGAGATTTGCGCTACAAGCTCAGGCTGGGTGATCACGGAGACTGGTGCTAACAGCAGATCACCTTGGAGCCCTCGGCGGACAGCCGGGGGTTCCTCGGGTCTCATTGTGACCGGTTACGCGCGAACACGGACGTAATTACCGAGACTGGAGAGTAAGATGGAAAAGAAGACTTTTGCATTCAAGCTGGCTGACAAAACCGAGAAGAGCGCTTCCAAATGGAACGCGCGCGACGGGATTGCCCTTGCCGGCTGTACGGAATATCGTTTCCCGGGAAACTACCGTTATGCGGGCTCGGGGGCAGATAACGGCGTCTATTGCTAGGTGCTATTGTTGTGGCAGATCGTCCGGGAACTTTCGGTATCGCCGAAGACTTCTCGGGCGAGTCGCCGAATCCTCTTATTTCCGG
>DASWLY010000007.1:0-3345 GCA_036400035.1 Allosphingosinicella sp. | reverse complement strand
CATCGCGTTCAGCCGCTGGCCGACCTCCTTGTTGCCGTAGAAGGAGCAGCGGTGGAGCGGCCCGGTCCAGCCGGCCTGCTTGCAGGCGGCCTGGTAGAATTGGAACTGGAGGATCCGGGCGAGGAAATAGCGCGTGTAGGGCACGCTCGCCGGCACGTGATATTTGGCGCCGGGATCGAACTCCGCTTCGGTGCGGGCGGTGGGCGGAGCGATGCCCTGATATTGCAGGCGAAGGTCGTTCCAGCCCTGGTTGTAGGCGGTCGGGGCGATCTCGCCGCTGAACACCTTCCAGCGCCATTTATCGACGAGCAGGCCGAAGGGCAGGAAGGCGACCTTGTCCATCGCCTGCCTGAGGAGAAGGCCGATATCCTTGTCCGCCGAGGGCACCTTGTTGCGCGGCAGCAGGCCGACCTGGACGAGATATTCGGGAGTGACCGACAATGCGATCATGTCGCCGATCGCCTCGTGGAAGCCGTCATTGGCGCTGTCGAGATAGAGCAGCGGCTGCTTGTTGTAGGCGCGCTGGTAGAAATTGTGGCCGAGCTCGTGATGGACGGTGACGAAGTCGTCGGCATTGACCTTCGTGCACATCTTGATGCGCAGGTCCTCGACATTGTCGACGTCCCAGGCGGAGGCGTGGCAGATCACCTCGCGGTCCCTCGGCGCGGTGATCATCGAGCGGGTCCAGAAGGTCTGGGGAAGCGGCGCGAAGCCCAGGGAGGTGAAGAAGCTCTCCCCGGTGCGGACGATCTTCTCGGGCGTGTACTTCTTGGCGACGAGCAATTCGGTGAGGTCGTAGCCGACGTCGCCGGCTCCCTTCGGAGCGACCACGTCGTAGATATTGCCCCATTCCTGGGCCCACATGTTGCCGAGCAGGTCGGCCCGGATCGGGCCGGCTTCGGGCTGGACGGAGTCGCCATATTTGGCGTTCAATTTGGCGCGGGTATAGCAATGGAGCTCGTCGTAGAGGGGCTTGACCTCGCTCCACAGCCGGTCGGTCATCGCCGCGAACTCGTCCGCCGGCATGTCGTAGCGCGAGCGCCACATCGCGCCGGTGTCGCTGAAGCCCAGCTCCTTGGCGCCCTGGTTGGCGATCTCGGTGAGGCGGATGTAATCGGGGCGCATCGGCCGGCCGACATTGGAGTGCCAGCTCGTCCACATCTCCTGGAGCTGGGCGGGGTTGCGCACCGTGCCCATCTTCTCCTCGAGGTCGTTGCCCGTCATCTCCTTGCCGCCGAGCGTTCCACGGCCCTTGCCGTAGGTCGAGTTCAGGCGGGTGGAGATGGTGTTCAATTCGGCGGCGGCGCCGGGCGTGGTCGGCGCCGGCAGCACCAGAGCGCTGCGCAGGATATCGAGCTTGCGCTTGGTGTCGTAATCGAGGCCCTGGACGTTGGCATATTTCGCGGCCTCGTTGGCGAAGCGCACCGACATCTCCGTGCCGATGGTTCCGAAATGCGCGGCGAGGGCGTCGGTGTCGTCGGTGATATAGGTCGAATTCACCCATTGCGCGCGGCTGTTGAGCACCGCGAATTCGGACAGCTCCTTCTCGGCGCGGGCGACGAAGGCGCGGGCCTGTTCGAGCGTCGGCGCGGCCTGCTCGGCCGTGGCCGGCGCTTCCGCCGGAGTCGCGGACGCCGTGTCGACGGAGGTGTCGGCCGAAGCATTGGTGCAGGCGGCGAGGCAGATTGCGAGGGCGAGAGCGGATACGGTGGCTTTCATCGGGTAGGCATCCTCGTTTCTGGTCTGGTTGCCCGGGCTATTGCGCCTCGGTTTGTTCTGAATCAAGGGCGAGGAAATCGGCGATCGCGCGGCCCAGCTCGGGCTTGGTGACACAGCTCATATGGTTGCCCGGAACCTCGACGAAGCGGGCGTCCGGAAGCAGCTCGGCGAGGTCCTCCGCGGGACCGTTGTCCTGGTCTTCCGCGCCGGACAGGACGAGGGTCGGAACGGCGATGGCGCGAAGCTCCGCCTCGCTCGAATCGACGAAGCTGCCGAGCAGCGGCAGAAGCGCCTCCGGGTCGCCGCCGGTGGTCTTGAGGAAGGCGGCGGCGAGCCATTCGTTCGAGCCGCGCTGGTGCGTGCCGATGCCGGTCAGGACGTTCCGGAAATGGTTCGAGCGCGATCCCGTGTGGAGCAATCCGCGAAGGCCCATGCCGCTGACGACGAGCCGCCGCGGCCGCGCTCCGAGGATCGTCATCCGAACCGCGGTTCGCGCGCCGAGCGAATAGCCGCCGAGGTCGTAATCGGTGAGGCCGAGATGGGCGATCAGCTCCATCCCGTCGCGGGCGAGGACGTCGGGCGGATAGGACCCCTCGTCATGCGGCGCCGCGCTCTGACCGTGCGCCCGCAGGTCCGGCATGATCACCCGGAAGCCGCGGGTCGCGATCTCGCCGGCGTGGCCGAAGCGGATCCAGTTGGTCTCCGCGTTGGAGAAGAGGCCGTGGAGGAGCAGCACCGCCCTTCCCTCCCCCAGCTCGTGCCAGGCGAGCTCGACGCCGTCGGAGGCGGTGAAACGGTGGGTGGTGGGTTCGGACCGGGACATCATCAACCGTCATTCGTCATTGCGAGGAGCGAAGCGACGAAGCAATCCAGCGAGCGGAGGCGCGGCACTGGATTGCTTCGCTTCGCGCGCGCTGACGGGTTCAATCCGGGACCTTGCCCGTCGCTGCGAGCCAGCGGTCGACCAGGGGTTTATACTCATCGGTGCGATATTCCGGCAGTCCTTCGGTGTCGATCCAGGCGCGATGAAGGCTCTCCGCGCCGAAATGGTGCTTCGGCCTGAAACGCGACGGATCGTCGAAAGAGCCGATGGTGAGGTCCATATTCTCGCTGTCCGGAAAGGCGAAGCCGAGCGGGGTGCCGCATTCGCGGCAAAAGGGGCGGCGGGCGATCGGCGAGGAGACGTACCAGTCGGGCTCACGCTTCCACGTCACGTCCGCCTTCTTCATGTTCTTGAAGGCGATGGACACGCCGCCGGTGGCGCGCTGGCACATCCGGCAATGGCACAGATAGGCCTCGTCATTCTCGACCTGCGCGGTGTAGCGGATCCGCCCGCAGGCGCAGCCGCCGGTCATATTGTCGGTCATCAGACACCTCCATGCAGCCCCGTTACGTCATTGCGGCGGAAGCCGGAAGCTCGGGAAGTCCCCGACGGGACGGGCGGCGAGTCCGGGTTGAAGAACGCACCGTCATCCCGGCGGAAGCCGGGATCCGGTGGAGACCCGCGCCTTTTCCGTCCTGGGATCCCGGCTTTCGCCGGGATGACGGGAGGGGCGGCGAGTCCGGGTTGAAGAACGCACCGTCATCCCGGCGGAAGCCGGGATCTGGTGGAGACCCGCGCCTTTT
>DASWLY010000006.1:0-7170 GCA_036400035.1 Allosphingosinicella sp. | reverse complement strand
TCTGAGGGCCCTGGTCAAGCATCTGTCGGACATTCCGGACGACGAGATCACCGGCCTCGAGATCCCCACCGGGCAGCCGATCGTCTACGAGCTGGACGAGGCACTTAAGGCGAGGGACCGATATTATCTGAGCGAGCGCTGAGGCCCGTATACCCCTCTCCCTGGAGGGGAGAGGGAGGGGCCCGCCGCGAAGCGGTGGGAGGGTGAGGGCGGTCCTCATCAATCGGGCACCACCGCAATCGTCTCGATCTCGATCAGGGCCTCCGGCTCGACCAGGCCCGCCACCTGCACCACCGCCATGGCCGGGAAATTGCGCCCCATCGCCTCCTTGTAGACGGCCCCGATCTCGCCGAGGCGGGATCGGTATTGGTCGAGATCGACGACGTACCAGGTCATCCGCACCACATGCTCCGGGCCGGCGCCGTCCTCGGCGAGGATGGCGAGCGTGTTGAGCAGGATCTGACGCAGCTGCCCCGGCAGATCGGCCGCGACGATCCTCTCTTCCTCGTTCCAGCCTATCACCCCGGCGGTGAAGACGAGGCGCCCGGTTGCCGAGATGCCGTTGGCATAGCCTCTCGGCCTCGGCCAGCCGGGGGGGAGCAAGGCCCTCATTCCCGATACTCCGCGAGATGCGCCCGGGCGATCACCACCTTTTGCACTTCCGAAGCGCCTTCGTAGATGCGCAGCGCCCTGATCTCCCGGTAGAGCCGCTCGACCGCGATCCCCCTCGTCACTCCGAGGCCGCCGAACATCTGCACCGCCTTGTCGATGACGCTTTGGGCGCCGTCGGTGGCATGGAGCTTGGCGAGCGCGGCCTCGCGGCTGTTGCGCCGGCCCTTGACGTCGCGAAGCCACGCGGCGCGGTAGACGAGCAGGGCCGAAGTCTCGACGTCGAGCACCATCTCGGCGAGCTTGGACTGGGTGATCGCATTGTCCGCCAGCGTGCCCGCTCCGAGCTGCCGGGTCAGTGCGCGCCTCGTCGCCTCGTCGAGCGCGCGCCGGGCGAAACCGAGCGCGGCCGCGCCGACGGTGGTTCGGAAGACGTCCAGTGTCGCCATGGCCTGGGCGAAGCCTCGCCCGCGCTCGCCGAGCAACGCGGAGGCGGGAAGCCGCATGTTGGAGAAACGCAGGGTGGCGAGAGGGTGGGGAGCGATCACCTCGATGCGCTCGCCGTCATCGAGGCCGGGCGTGCCGCGATCGACGACGAAGGCGGAAATGCCCTTGGCGCCGGCCGCCTCCCCGGTGCGGGCGAAGAGCACATAATAATCCGCGATGCCGCCGTTCGAGATGAACGTCTTCGCGCCGTTGACGACGTAGCCGCCCTCCGCCTCCTGCGCCGCGGTTTCGATCGAGGCGACGTCGGAGCCCGACTCGGGCTCGGTCAGCGCGAAGGCGGCGATCTTCTCCCCCCGCGCCACGGCCGGCAGGTAATCGGCCTTCTGGGCCTCCGTTCCGAACAGGCTGACCGTGCCCGAGCCGAGCCCCTGCATCGCAAAGGCGAAATCGGCGAGGCCCGAATGGCGCGCGAGCGTCTCGCGGATCAGCGCCAGCGAGCGGACGTCGAGCGCCTCATGCACGCCGCCTTGAGCGGCTGGGACGCAGTAGCGAAGCCAGCCGCCTTCGCCGAGCTTGCGGACGAGGGCTCGGCAGGCTTCGTCGACGTCGGCGGGCTCGGCGTCCTCGAGATGGCCCTCGCACCACCGCTCCAGCCTTTCCGCCAGCTCTCGATGGCTGTCGTCGAAGAAGGGCCAGTCGAGGAAGTCCCTCACGAATCCCTCTCCCTGTAGGGGAGAGGGACGTCAGCGGAAGGCTGACAGGGTGAGGGGCTGTAGTGACTTCTCGCCGGCATGCCCTCACCCTCCCACGATGCTTCGCATCGCGGGCCCCTCCCTCTCCCCTGCAGGGAGAGGGGACTAATCACCCTTGAACTCCGGAATCCGCTTCGCTGCGAAGGCTTCGAAGGCGCGCTTGAAGTCGCCCGTGGCCATGCAGATCGCCTGGGCCTGTGCCTCCATCTCGATGGCCGTCTCGAGGCTGACATTCCATTCCTGATTGAGCTGGGTCTTGGTGATCCCGTGGGCGAAAGTCGGGCCCGAGGCGAGGCTGAGCGCCAGCGCCCGTGCCTCGCCCAGCAGCGTCTCGCGCGGCACCAGCCGGTTGTGGAAGCCCCAGCGCTCGCCTTCCTCGGCGCTCATGACCCGGCCGGTATAGAGCAGTTCCGCCGCCCGGCCCTGGCCGACGATCCGCGGCAGGATCGCGCAGGCGCCCATGTCGCAGCCGGCCAGGCCGACCCGGGTGAAGAGGAAGGCGGTCTTCGCCTCGGGCGTCGCCAGGCGCAGGTCCGAGGCCATCGCCATAATCGCTCCGGCGCCGACGCAGACGCCGTCGATCGCGGCGACGATCGGCTGCGGGCAGGCGCGCATCGCCTTGACGAGGTCGCCGGTCATCCGGGTGAAGTCGAGCAGGCCGGGCATGTCCATTTCGGTCAGGGGGCCGATGATCTCGTGGACGTCGCCGCCCGAGCTGAAATTGCCGCCCGCGCCGGCGACCACCACCGCCTTGACCTCGCGGGCGTAGACCAGTGCCCGGAAGGTGTCGCGGAGCTCCGCATAGCTCTCGAAGGTGAGCGGGTTCTTCCGCTCCGGCCGGTTCAGCGTGATCGTGGCGACGCCCTCGGCATGGTCCCAAAGGAAATGGGCGGGCGAAAAGGTTTCCAGGTTCATGCGATCTCCACCGTCTCGCCGTTCCGCATGGACAGGACGAGGTCAAGCACCGCGGCCGCGACTTCATCGGGAGAGATCAGCCGCCCGGACGGATTCAGCCGCGCCAGGTCTGCCCGCGCCCGGTCTTCGCTGCGGCCGGTCTTGGCCGCGATATTGGAGACCGACCGCACGGTCATCTCGGTATCGACGAAGCCGGGGCAGACCGCGTTCACCCGCAGGCTCCTCTGCGCATATTCGGCGGCGAGGGCGCGGGTGAGGCCGACCGCGCCGTGCTTGGCGGCAATATAGGGCGAAGCGTAGGCGAAACCGTGCAGCCCGGCCATCGAGGCGATGGTGACGATCCGGCCCGCCGGGGCGGCGAGCAGGTCGGGCAGGGCCGCCTGGCAGCAATGGAACATGCCGTCGAGATTGACCGCCATGATGTCGCGCCAGAAGCCGGGCGTCACCTTGGCGAAGGGCATCCCCGCCGCGGCGCCGGCATTGTTGACGAGGATCGTGATCGGCCCCTGCGCGTCGCGCGCGAGGGCGAAGGCGCGGTCGACCTCGTCGCGCACGGTGACGTCGGCGGGCGCGACGAGAGCGTCGAGATCACCCGATGCGACTTCCTCCAGCGGCTCCCGGCGGCGGCCGACCAGGGTGAGCTTCGCGCCCTCCGCGCCAAGCGCGCGGGCGATGGCGGCGCCGATTCCGGTGCCGCCGCCGGTGATGACGGCGTGGTGGGCCGCCAGACGAGTCACAGGCCCTCACCCTCCCACCGCTTCGCGGCGGGCCCCTCCCTCTCCCCTACAGGGAGAGGGGTAGTTCGTTCCTCTCCCTGTAGGGGAGAGGGACACGCAGCCCGCGAAGCGGGGTGCGAGGGTGAGGGCAGGGCGGCAGCGATGGCGATGAGTACGCCTTCCAAGTTCTCGTTGATCTCGTTGTTCCAAAAGCGAAGCGTGCGCCAGCCGAGGTGGGCGAAGGCGCGTTCGCGGGCGGCGTCATATTGAGCGTTGTCCGCATGCTGGCTTCCGTCGGCCTCGACGATGAGCCGCGCCTGCGGGCAGGCGAAGTCCGCAATGTACCCGTCCAGCCACATCTGCTTCCGGAACTTGAAACCTTCGAAGCGGCGCCCTCGCGAATGGCCCCACAGGATGCGCTCCTGCGGAGTCATTTCGCGACGCAGAGTGCGCGCGCGGGTGAGCATGTCGTAACCCGGCGGCCTTTTCACGTGCCCTCACCCTCCCACCGCTTCGCGGCGGGCCCCTCCCTCTCCCCTGCAGGGAGAGGGGTTGTTGCCTCCCTCTCCCTGCAGGGGAGAGGGACAGGCGCGGAGCGCCAGGGTGAGGGCGTGGCCAGCGTCACGCCTTGAGCTCCGCTTCGCGCGCCAGGTTGCGCGCCAGCTGGGCCATTCCGCCGACATATTGGGGCGGGACGTGGACCCCCCGATGATCGTGGGCGGCCGCCGCGCGCAAGGTCCACATCGGGTCGACCAGGTGCGGCCGGGCGAGCGCGACGAGGTCGGCGCGGCCGGCGGCGAGGATCGAGTTGACGTGGTCGCTCTCGTAGATGTTGCCGACCGCCATCGTCGCCACCCGGGCCTCGTTGCGGATCTGGTCCGCGAAGGGCGTCTGGAACATCCGGCCGTAGACGGGCGCGCAATCGGCCCAGGTCTGCCCCGCCGAGACGTCGATCAGGTCCGCGCCCGCCTCGGCGAAGGCGCGGCCGATCAGCACGGCCTCGTCCGGAGTGACTCCGAGGTCGCCCATCCAGTCGTTGGCGGAGATGCGCACCGACATCGGCTTCTCCGCCGGCCAGGCCGCCCGCATCGCCCGGAACAGCTCGAGCGGATAGCGCAGCCGGTTCTCAAGGCTGCCGCCATATTCGTCGGTCCGCCTGTTGGTGAGCGGAGTGATGAAGCTGGAGAGGAGGTAGCCGTGGGCGGCGTGGAGCTCGACCATGTCGAACCCCGCCTCCAGGCCCATCCGAGTCGCCGCGACGAACTGATCGAGCACCTGGTCCATGTCGGCGCGGGTCATCGGCCGGGGTGTCTGGTTCCGCGCCGACCAGGCCACGTCGGAGGCCGCCATGACCGGCCAGTTGCCGCTGTCGAGCGGCACGTCATAGCCTTCCCAGCCGACCTTGGTGCTGCCCTTCGGACCGGAATGGCCGAGCTGCAGGCACAGTTTCGCCCTGGTGTTGGCGTGGACGAAATCGACGATCCGCTTCCACGCCGCCCGATGTCCGGGCTCGTACAGGCCCGCGCAACCGGGAGTGATCCGCCCTTCGGCCGAGACGCAGGTCATCTCCGTATAGACGAGGCCGGCGCCGCCCTGGGCTCGGGTGCCGTAATGTACCAGGTGGAAGTCGCCCGGAACGCCGTCCTCGGCCGAATACATCGCCATCGGCGAGACCACGATCCGGTTGGCCAGCTTGAGCTCGCGAAGCCGGTAGGGCGCGAACATCGGCGGGGCAGGGTCGTTGACCGCCACCCCCTGCGCCTTCGACTGGAACCAGCGCTCGACGCCCTCCAGCCAGAGCTTGTCGCGAAGCCGCAGGTTCTCGTGACTGACCCGCTGCGAGCGGGTGAGCAAAGAGTAAGCGAACTGGATGGGCTCGAAATGGAGGTAGCGGTCCAGGGTCTCGAACCATTCGGTCGAGTTGCGGGCGCTGTTCTGCAGCTTGAGCACCTCGATCTGCCGCTCCTCGCGATATTCGCCGAGGGCGGCTTCGCGGTTGAGGCCGGGCCGGTTGAGAACCTCGGCGAGCTTGATCGCATCCTCGATCGCGAGCTTCGTCCCCGAGCCTATCGAGAAATGCGCCGTATGCGCCGCGTCGCCGAGCAGGATCAGGTTGCGGTACGACCAGCGCTCGCAGAGGATCCGGCGGAACTGGAGCCACGCCTCCGGCCCCTTGAGGTGCGCGGCGTTGGACATGAGCGCGTTGCCGCCGAGGTAGCGGGCGAAGATCCGCTCGCACAGGGCGATCGCCTCGTCCTGGTCCATCCGGTCGAGGCCGAGCCGCTGCCAGGTGTCGGGGGCCATCTCGACGATGAAGGTGGAGAGGCCCTGATCGAAGCGATAGGCATGGGCCCACACCCAGCCGGCCTCGGTCTCCTCGAAGGCGAAGGTGAAGGCCTGGAACACCTTGCGAGTCCCGAACCAGAAGAATTTGTTCTTCCGGACCTGGACGTCGACTCCGAAATGCCCGGCATAAGCGGTCCGGATCCGGCTGTTGGCGCCGTCGGCGGCGATGACGAGGTCGTAGCCGGCATAAGTGTCGAGGTCGGCGCTCGCCTCATGCTCGAAATGGAGCCGCACCCCGAGCTCGACCGCGCGGTCCTGGAGGATGTTCAGCAGCCGCCTCCGGCCGATGCCGATGAAGCCGTGCCCCGACGAGCGCACCGTCTCCCCGTGGATATGGACCTCGATATCGTCCCAATGCGCGAACTCGTCGCGGATGACTGCGCCCGAGACCGGATCGTTCGCCATCAGATTGTCGACGGTCTGGTCGGAAAAGACGACTCCCCAGCCGAACGTGTCGTCGGGCCGGTTGCGCTCGTAGAGGTCGATCTCGTGCGCCGGATCGCGCAGCTTCATCGAGATGGCGAAATAGAGCCCGGCGGGGCCTCCCCCGAGGCACGCGATGCGCATCACCTGCTCCAGCCCATGGCCGAGGAGTAGAGGACGGGGCAAAGGGAGGCAAGGGCGGCGGAGGCGGTTCCGGGGTTCTATTAATGTTCTTGCAGTGTAGGACTTTTCCTATTAAGCCAAGAGCTGGCCGAGTCGCGGACTGGCAGGGCTCTTTGACATTGTTAGATTGAGGTCGGCGGCTCTTGCCTCCCTGCGCCGAAGGCGTGGGGAGGGGGACCAAGCGAAGCATGGTGGAGGGGTAATCGGCTCGGGCTCGGAGGTTCAAGCGGAGAACCTCGGCTTCCGTGCCTTCTACCCCTCCACCACCTTCGGTGGTCCCCCTCCCCATCTTCGATGGGGAGGCAAGATCAGGCCGGCGCAAGGTGCTGCCCTGGGGTGGTCCTCGAGGAGGAGCCCCGGGAGGCGAGGCGGGTCCGGATCCGGTCATCCTCGTCGAAGTCGCGGGCCTTGGTGACGGCTCAGAGGGGCTATTGGCTCAGCGGCTCGACTATGCTGTCTAGCGCCGGGCACAGGAGGAGGCGAAGTGGGCGCGCTGTTGAAATGGTCCGTGCTCGGGCTGGCGCTCCTTGCCCTCATCGTCGTGCCGTTCCTTCTGCTCGAGCCGGACGTCGGCCGGCTGGTGAAGGATCTGTTCGGCTCGGGCGGCCAGCCGGGACTGGTGCTGGCGCTGGCGATCGTCGTCTTGCTCGCCTTCGACGTCGTGCTTCCAATCCCCTCCAGCCTGGTCAGCGTCGCCGCCGTGGTCCTGTTCGGATGGCTGGGCGGAGTGCTGATCTGGCTCGGAATGACGGTCGGCTGCGGCCTCGGCTACTGGCTCG
>DASWLY010000005.1:0-8333 GCA_036400035.1 Allosphingosinicella sp. | reverse complement strand
ACAACATCATCGACGAGGAATGGGGCGAGCCCTATTCCGAGCTCGGCCTTCGCGCCGCCTCGCTGACCGGCACCGACCTCGGCCTGCCGATCGGCGAGGAAACCAAGCGAGCCGGAATCGTCCCGCGAAGCAAGCTGATCGCCATCGAGGGCGTGAAGCTGCCGGCGGTGACCACTCAGGCGGAGATCGCCGCCCGGCTGCGCGCCGTTCCGGGGGATCATGTGCGGATTCGGACGCGGCTAGCGGACGGCAGCGAGCGCGAGCATCGGCTTCGGCGGTCCAGCGATCACCTGAAGAAAGCCTATGCCGGCAACGGCATCTCTCCGGAAACGAAGCACCAGACCGAGACGGTGCTCAGCCTCGTCGTGGTCGCCATGTCGCTGGGCGCGGCCTTCCTGCTCTACCGCAAGGCCGCCGGCGATCCCATCGCCTCGCTGCTTTCGCTGACCCTGCTGATCGCCGTCGTCGTTGGGGAGCCGGGGCGGTCGCTCTTCACCTTCTTCGGCCTGCAGGCGTTGTGGACCAAGCTGGCCGTGGTGGCGGGCATCGGCTTCGTGACCGTCATGCTCACTTTCCCGACCGGGCGGCTCAGGCCCCGCTGGCCGCTCGTCGCCATCCTCCTCTATGCCGTGCTCGTCCTCTTCCCCTCGTCGACTTCGGTTGTTGCCGCCGTCCAGGGCTTTGCGGCCATGGCCATCGTCGTCGTCGCCGTCGCCCATCTCGGGCTTCGCTACCGGCGGCTTCAGCCGAGCGTCGAACGGCAGCAACTGCGCTGGGCCTTCTTCGGCTTCGCGGCCTCGGTCGGCGCCGGCATCCTCTGGCTGGCGCTGCTGGTGGGGGCCTCCCTCGCCACCACCGAATCGTGGCGGATCTGGACGCTGATCGCGGCCGAAGTCGCCCAGCATCTGTCGACGATGCTGCTGGTCACCGGAATCCTCGTCGCCCTGCTCCGCTACCGGCTCTACGACGCCGAGACCGTGATCAGCCGGTCGACCGGCTATGCGGTGCTTACCCTGCTGCTCGGCGCCACCTTCGCCGCGAGCAGCAAAGGGCTGGAATGGGCGTTCGAGACCGGCTTCGGCGGCGATGCCGGGGCGCTCCCCGGAGCGACCGGCGCCGGGCTGGCGGTGGTGCTGATCACGCCGCTCCACAACCGGGTCCACCGCTGGGCGGAGCGCCGCTTCCAGAAAGCGCTGATGCGGCTGAAGCGCGATCTGCCCGATTGCGTCGAGGATCTGCGCGAGACGGCGACCCTGGCGGAGCTTACGGACGAGGTGCTCGACCGGGTCGCCGCCGGCGTGCGGACGTCGCGGGCCGCGGTTCTGGTGGGCGACGAGGTCGCCGCGACCCGGGGCATATCGGCGCGGGAGGCGGCGGAGTGGCGGGACGGGAGCGCCCTGGACGGCGCCGCCGAGCGGGTCGTCTGCAATTACGGCGATCCGGTCTTTCCGGCGCGGGTGCCGCTGCGCGTCCGGCACGGCGCGCATCTGGTCGGCTGGCTTCTCCTCGGCCCTCGGCCGGACGGCAGCTTCTACGGCAGGGACGAGCAGGAAGCGCTGGCGGAGATCGCCGATCCGGTGGCCCGCGCCGTGCACATCGTCCTCCTCCGCGATGCGCGCGAAGCGCAGGTGCGGCGGCAGGGAGAGGAGCAGGAGCGGCGGCTGACCGCGCTCGAGCGCCAGCTCGCGTCCGCGCTGCGGGCTCTTTCGGCGAGCCGCAAACCCGTGGCGGGCGGCACAAGCGGGTAGCCTCGGACGGGCGCCTGGCCGCGCTGCTCCTCCCCCTCGACCGGCTTGCGGATTCTCCGGCGTGACCCCGGTCACGCCCCCACCGCCCGGCGGCGTGCGATGGTCGGACTCAGGCCTGGTGAAGGCCCGGGGAGAAAGACCATGACCATCGACCTGAAGAAGCAAGCGCGCGACGTCAGCATCGAGGACGCCGCCTACCAGGCGACGTTCAAGAACCTGCAGGGCAACATATTGAAGGCGCATGGCCGCAATTGCGCGTGGCAGGTCTTCATCAGGTTCACCGGATCGAAGGACGAGGTTCGGGCCTGGATTCGTGACGAGATCGCCCCCGCCCTCTTCACCGCCGAGGAGCAGTATGAGCAGGGACGCCGGGCCAGGGGCACTGACGGCGGCCTCGTCACCCTCTTCTTCCTGGCCGCGCCGGGCTATCGCCATATCGGCCTGGACCCCGAGCGCCTGCGCAGCACGCCGTTCCGCAAAGGCATGAAGGATCGCAGCGACGGCCTGAGCGACATCATCGGAACCAACAACAAGGATCCGAGGCCCGCGACGTGGGAGGCCGGCTTCCAGGGCGAGATCCACGCCATGGTGGCGTTCGCCAACGACGAGGACGTGACTCCGCGGCTCGGCTCGGCCCTGGACGCGCTGGAAGGGCAATTGGCGGGCATCGCCGAGATACTGACCGTGCAGAAGGGGAAGGTGTTGAGGCGCCCGATCCGCGCCACCGCCGCCACCGACGATTTCGAGCCGATCGAGCATTTCGGCTATTTCGACGGGATCAGCCAGCCGCTCTTCACCCGGGAGGATATGGACACCTATTACAGGAAAGGGCGGGGCGGCGCTCCCGGCGTCGGCTGGGATCCCGGCGCGAGCCTCGATCTCGTCCTCGTCGAGGATCCGTTCGCCGGAGTCCCCGACGCCTATGGCAGCTACCTGGTCTATCGGAAGCTGGCCCAGGATTACGACCTGTTCCACAGCCGCGTCGCAGCCTGCGCCACCGCGCTGGGAACGGACATGGCGCTTACCGGAGCGATGGCCGTCGGCCGCTTCCGGGACGGCACCCCCGTGGTCGACTCCAATACCGCCGGCGCCGACTACAAGAACGACTTCATGTTCGACGAGGACGACGAAGACGGTTTCCGGTGTCCCCGTCACGCCCATATCCGCAAGGTCAACCCGCGCGGCACGACGCCCTTCACCTCGTCCAAGGACGAGCGCGAGCGCCGGATCGTCCGCCGCGGCATCCCCTACGGCAAGCCGCACCCCGACATCGATCCGGACACCAGCGACACCGAACGCGGCGCCAGCGACCGCGGGCTGCTGTTCATGTGCTTCCAGGCCAGCATCAAGAAGCAGTTCCAGTTCATCCAGCGCACCTGGGTCGACAATCCCAACTTCCCGGTCAGCCTGCTCAACCCGCTGGCTAAGGATACGGGAGACGATCCCCTGATCGGCCAGGACGCCGACGAGACTCAGCGCTGGCCCAAGGTCTGGGGCGACCAAAGCGCCGGGCGGAAGAGCTTCAACTTCGAAGCGGCGGTGACTCTCAAGGGCGGCGAATATTTCTTCGCGCCGAGCAAGCCGTTCCTGCAGGCGCTTTGACGGGCGCGCGCACGGGCGGGAGCCCGCACGGGCTCGCGAACCGGCCGCGGACGACGAACGCGGACGGGATTGTGCCGCCGGCGTGAGCCAGATCACGGACCGCCCCCGCCGCCCCGCTAAGCCCCGCGCCTTTTGGAGGCGTGGATGGCGAGGCTGCGGGTCGAGGTGCAAGCGGGCGACGGAGTGCGCGCTTATTCGCTGTTCGTCGACGGATTGCCGGCAAGGATGGATCCCGATCATCGCGGCGAGGCGGTGTGCACGGGCCGCTGCGGCGACGGCTCGAGCCACTCGCTCCTCTACAGCTTCAACGGCGCCCCGGGATCGACTCTGAGCGTCACCTTGCTTTGCGACACGCAGATCGTGTTCCGGCTCGGCGAGCTCAGGATCGGGGACGGCGGGCCGGGGTGGCGGGCGGGGCGGGAAGCGTTCGCGATCTGACGTTTCCCGATCGTCCGGGCCGGGGTGACGCGGGCGAGCGGCTGAGCTAGTCTTCGTTCGATTGCAGGGGGGGACGACGAAATGCGCAAGCTGGCGATCCTGGCGGTGGCACTCGCCATCGCCTCCGTGGGAGAAGCGAAGGAGATACGCCGCCTCGGCCCCGCCCAGTTGCCGATCGCCGCCTCGACCGAGGTGCCCGCCGGGAGCCGGATCGTCTACATAAGCGGCTCGGTTCCCGATCCGGTCGATCCTTCGGCGCCCGCCGGTTCCGTGCAGCGCTACGGCGACACGGCGGCGCAGACGCGAAGCGTCCTGCGCAAGATCGAGGCGCAGCTGAAGCAGCACGACATGGGTCTGGGCGATATCGTGATGATGCGGGTCTTCCTGATCGCTCCGCCCGGACAGGAGCGGATGGATTTCGCCGGGATGATGACCGCCTATCGCGAATATTTCGGAACCGCCGCTCAGCCGAACAAGCCGGCGCGCTCCACCCTTCAAGCCTCGGGCCTGGTCGATCCCGGCTGGCTGGTGGAGATCGAGGCGACCGCCGCGAAGCCGAAGGGCGCGGGGCGGTGAGCCTCACCCGGCGGGCGCTGCTGGAGCGGCTCGGGGTCGCCGGCGGCGTCAGCGCCGTCTATCTGGGAATGGAGGCGATGGGGCTGCTCAACGCGCCGCCCGCCGCCGCCGAGCCGTTCGCGCTGCCGCCGGCTCCGCGGGGCCGCCCCTCCGTCGTCGTCCTCGGTGCGGGCATAGCGGGGCTGGTCGCGGCCTACGAGCTTCGGCGCTCCGGCTGGGACGTGACCGTGATCGAGGCGCGGGACCGGATCGGCGGCCGGGTCTGGACCTTGCGGGGCGGCGACCGGATCGAGCAGGCCGGCCGGCCGGACCAGGTCTGCGGCTTCTCCAAAGGCTTGTACCTCAACGCCGGGGCGGCGCGGATCCCGGCGGCGCATCACGTCATCCTCGGCTATGCCAGGAAGCTGGGCGTCCCGCTCGAGGTGATGGTCAATTCCAACCGTGCCGCGAGATGGGATTTCGGCGGCCGCCAGGTTCCCAACCGGCAGGCGGTCAACGACGTTCGCGGGCGGATCGCGGAACTGCTCTCCAAGGCGGTCGGGAAGGGCGCGCTCGACGAGGAGCTCACCGCCGTCGACAAGAGCGTGATGCGCAATTTCCTGGGCGCCTATGGCGGCCTTTCGCGCCCCCACGGCGAATATAAAGGGGACGGGCGCTCCGGCTATTCCGTGCTTCCCGGCGCCTATGGCGAGGCGGGAACGACCGTTCCGCCGATGAAGCTGGAGGATATATTGAAGGAGCGCGGCTGGGTGCTGCCGCTCCTGTTCGAGGAGATATTCGACCAGCAGGCGCCGATGTTCCAGCCGGTCGGCGGAATGGACCGGATCGCCGACGCGCTCTATCGGCAGGTCAGGCCGGCGGTGCGGCTGCGCACCGAGGTGACGGCGATCCGGCGGGCCGGCGATCGAGTCCGGATCGAGCACGGCCGCGGCGGGAAGACCGAGGCGGATTATTGCATCTGCACGCTTCCGGTGAACCTGCTCGCCCGGATCCCGAACGATTTCTCGGCCGCGAAGCAGGCGGCGATGAAGGACATCGCCTACGTCTCGGCGGTCAAGGTCGGCTTCCAGTCGAGACGTTTCTGGGAGGACGAGGGCGTCTATGGCGGAGTCGGCTGGACCGACGCCTTGTCCGAGAACGTGCTTTATCCCTCGGGCGGCTGGCACGACGACAAGGGCGTTCTGGTCGCCGCCTATGTCGCGGGCTGGACCGGCGAGGACCATCCCGCGAAATTCACCGCGCTCAGCCACGAGGAGCGCTTCCGGATCAGCCGCGAGGTGATCGGGCGGATGCATCCCGGAAGGGCAGGGGAGCTCGGCCGTCCGGTCACCGTCGCCTGGGGGCTGACGCGCTGGTCCGAAGGCGTCGGGCCGGGCAACCCGGCCTGGTTCGAGTCGCCGCGCCCGCCGCTATATGCGGAGCTGTACAAGCCAGAGGGTCCGATCTTCTTCGCCGGAGAGCATCTGAGCTACGTCCAGTTCTGGCAGGAAGGGGCGGCGCTTTCGTCGCATTCGGCTATGCAGGCGCTCCAGGCGCTGGTTCAGGAACGGGCGCTGACCGGGGGCGCGACGAAGCGCGGCGAGGCGACCTGAGGAAGCAAGGGAGCGAAAAGATGATGCGCAAGACGGCTTTGTCGACGATCATTCTGGCGATGGCCGGTCCGGCGGCGGCGATGGCCCCGGCGGCGGGCGCGGCCGACGTCGCCGCGGCGGTCGCGGCGCCGGGGCGGCCGAAGGCGGCGACCGACCTGGACGAGGTGAGGAAGCCGGCGGAGGTGCTTCGATTCATGGGCCTCAAGAAGGGCGACCGTGCGCTCGATTACTTTACCGGCACCGGCTATTATGCGGAGATCATGGCCCGGGCGGTGGGGCCGAAAGGCCATGTCGTCGGCTGGAACTCGGCCAGCTTCGGACGCAACGAAAAGGTCGTGAGCGCCCTCAAGGACGTCCGGCGGCGCAATCCCAACACCGCCTTCTACTCGAGCCCGTCGACGGCGATCTCCTTCGCACCGAACAGCTTCGATTTCGCGCTCCTCCATCTCGTCTATCACGACGCTTATTGGGAGAGCGCCCAATACGGGCTGCCGCGGATAGATCCGAACACGGTGGTCAAGGCGGTCTGGGATGCGCTGAAGCCCGGCGGCACTGTGGCGGTCATCGACCATGTCGCGGTTGCCGGCGGCGACACGCGCGGGGTGGTGGAGAAGCTGCACCGGATCGATCCGGCGGTCGTTCGGGCCGATTTCGAGCGCGCCGGCTTCGTGCTCGAGGCGCGGTCCGACTTGCTTCGGGTGCCGGCGGACGATCATTCGAAGAACGTCTTCGACCCGTCGATCCGGGGCAAGACCGATCGCTTCGTCTACCGCTTCCGGAGGCCGGCGCGATGACGGCGAGCGGGCGGGCCGACCGTCATCCCGGCGGAAGCCGGGATCTCAGGACGAGAAGTCGCCGCAGGTCTCCCCGAGATCCCGGCTTTCGCCGGGATGACGGATAACGTCGGCTTTCGGCGGGATGACGGAGGAGGTCCCGGCTTTCGCCGGGACGACGTCACACCGTGTAGCTGATCGCCGCGTAATATTTGAGCGCGTAGCCGGCGATCAGATTGGCCTTGTCGACGCCGTTGATGACCCGGCGGGCGTTGCGCCAGTCGGTGACATTGTCGTGGAGGTAGTTGGACAGCTTCTTGCCGGTGAACGTGCCGAGCAGCGATCCGTCCACCAGGATCCGGGTGGCGACGTCCAGATCGAGGGCGAGCGCGGGATTGCCCACCAGATCGATGCCCAGCCGCTTGCCCCAGTCGGTGTAATTGCGCCTTCCGGTGAGCTGGACGAAGCCGCGGCCGCTATATTTGGCCCCGTCGCCGGCTCGGACGTTGCCGAGATCCTTGGCGATCTGCGGGTTCTTGCCCGTGGGCGGCGGATCGTAGCGGCGGGTGAAATAGGCGGTTCCGCCATATTCGCGGATCGGCTGGATGGTGCGGTCGGTCTCATGATGCGCGGTGGCGAGCAGATAGGCCAGCCAGCGATCGTCCTTCGCTCCCGTCCGCGCCTCCCAATAATCGAGGATAGCGTTCAGGCCGGTCACCTGCGGTTGCTTCATCGAGCCGTCGAACAGGGTTACTCGCACGTGCGCGAAGAAGAAGTCGCGGTTGAACTTCGTCATTGTGGCCTCCCTCGTTTAGCTGGCGGAACATGCGCCTTCCCATCGACCAAGTATCCAACTTTTTCGACGAACGGGGTTGCAACCTGCTACATTTGTGGCATGCTACAGGCGTAGCAGGAGATTTCCGAGTCGTGATGATTGCCAGCCTCCCGCGCCGCGAGCGCGAGATATTCGAGATTTTGTGCAGCGCCGGCGAGGCGACGGCGGCCGACGTGCGCCGCGCCATGGCCGACCCGCCCAGCCACTCGGCGGTCCGCACGATGCTGACCCGGCTCGAGGCGAAGGGGCTGGTTCGGCACCGTTCGGACGAGCAGACCTACGTCTACAGGAGCGTCCCGCAGCCGGCCAAGGTCCGCGAGACGGCGCTGAGGCAGCTCGTCAAAACCTTTTTCGATGGGTCCGCGGCGAGCGCCGCGACGGCCCTTCTGGGCCTTTCCCAATCGCTGAAGCCCGAAGAGCTCGACGCGCTGCAACGCGCGATCGACGAGGCAAAGGAGCGCGACCAATGAGCTACGACTTCCTGATCGAGATGGGCTGGAAATCGGCGGCGATCGCCGGCGGGGCGCTGCTTCTGGCGGCGATGCTGAGGTCCCGCGCCGCGGCGGACCGGGGCGCCGTTCTCAAGGTGGCGGTGGCCTTGCTGCTCGCCTTGCCGGCCATCGCCCTGTTCGCCCCGGCGCTCGAGATCGAGACTCCGGCGGCGGCTCCGGCCGCCGTCGCGGCGCCCGCCCCCGTCGCTCCGGCCGAGCTCGATCCGGTGGCCGCCGCGCCGGCCTTCTCCTCCGCTCCGGCGGAGGCGTCGGGCGGC
>DASWLY010000004.1:0-5001 GCA_036400035.1 Allosphingosinicella sp. | reverse complement strand
CATCCGTCATCCCGGCGAAAGCCGGGATCTCGTGGAGAAAGGCGCCTTTCGGCCTGGGATCCCGGCTTTCGCCGGGATGACGGTCAGCTCTAGGAAAGGCGCCCTTCCGGCCTGGGATCCCGGCTTTCGCCGGGATGACGGTCAGCTCGAGGGAAGGCGCTCTTCCGGCCTCGGGCTCCCGGCTTTCGCCGGGATGACGGTCAGCTCGAGGAAAGGCGCTCTTCCGGCCTGGGATCCCGGCTTTCGCCGGGATGACGATCAGCTCTTGCGCTCCCGGGCCTCTTTGATCGCGTCTCGGAGCGCCTCGTAGCCGACCGCGCCCTGAAGCACCCGGTCGCCGACCACGAAGGTCGGTGTCCCGCTGGCTTCCAGCCCGCGGGCGAGCTGGAAATTCTTGGCCAGCTCCTGGTCGGTGACCGCCGCGGGAAGCTCGGCGCTGACGCCGACTCCGGACCGCGCCCCGGCGAGAGCCTCCGGCGTAGGACGGCCGGCGGCGAACAGGCCGTCGAAGAAGGGCTTGAAACGTCCGGCCTGGGCGGCGGCGAGGCTGGCCCGGGCGGCGGCCTCGCTGTCGGGGCCGAGGACCGGCCATTCGCGCCAGACCACCTTGAGCCTGGGATCCTCGCGGAGCAGCCGGTCGACGTCGGCATTGCTCTTGCGGCAGTAGCCGCAGGCGTAATCGAAGAACTCGACGAGGACGACGTCGCCGTCCTTCGCGCCCGCCCAGGCACCTGCGAAAGGCGTCTCGAGGGCGCCGCGATTGGCGGAGACGATCTTCGCGGTCTCGCGCGCCCGAAGCTTGTCCATGGCCTCGGGAAGCACTTCCGGGTTCTCGAGGAGATAGTCGCGGACCGACTCGCGCGACACGTAGGCGACCGCGCCGCCGCCGACGGCGGCGCCGATCAGCCCCGCCGCCAGCGCGACGGTCCAGCTTCCGAAACCCCTGCGCCGGGGGGCGGTGTCAGTTGTCACGGTTCTTTTTCTTCTTTTCCACCTCGGTGCGCGACACCATCGCGATGTCCTGGGCGCGCAGCCAGTCGGGCGTTCCGGTGGGGACGGTCTTCAGCGCCTGCTCGGCATTGACCAAAGCGAGGCGCGGCTCGCCCTGGAGGTTGTAGCGCTCGGCGGTGGCGAGGGCCGCCCGGCCAGGATCGCCTTCGCGGTCGTAGACGATGCCGAGCTGGTACCAGGCGAAGGGGTTGGAATTGTCGCGGCCGATGGCGGCGCGAAGCACTCGCTTCGCTTCCTCATAATGGTCGGCCCGCTCGGTGGAGATGAGCGCATGGCCCAGCAGAGCGGAGATGAGCGGCTGGTCCGGAGCGTATTTGACCGACTGGCGCAGGGACTCGAGCGCTTCGTTCGGGCGGCCGGATTCGAGGAGGATCTGACCCTTCAGCTCATGGAAATAGGGATCGGTCGGAGCCTCGGCGAGCAGGCTGTCCGCTTCGGCGAGCGCCTTGTCCGGATAGGCGCTCTTGTGCCACGCATAGGCCCGGGCGTAGCGCGCCGGGACGCTCTTCTTGCTTTCGGGATACAGGACCATCGTCCGGATCGGGTCCTCGACATAGCCGGACAGCTTCGCCTTCACGCGCTGGAATCGGGCTTCGAGCTTCGGATCCGTGGGCACGTTCCAGCCGGGCGACCTCTTCACCGTCTGCTCGAGCGCGGCCATGCGCTCGCCGGTCAGCGGGTGGGTGCGCATGTAGCCGTTGTCCTGCGGCATGGCGTAGCGGAATTCCTGGTTCTGGAGCTTCTTGAAGAAGCTGATCAGGCCCTTGCCGTTGGTCCCCGACTTGGCGAGGTAGCTGGCGCCGGCGGCGTCGGCGGCCGATTCCTGCGTACGGCTGAAGGCCAGGAACTTGCCCATCGCCGCCTGCTGGCCCGCCGCCATGACGCCCATTCCGGCCTCGCCCGCGCCGGCCGCCATCGCCGCGGCGCCGAGGACGAGCGAGAGCAGCATGATCCCGCTCGCGACCTTGATCCCCTCCTGGATCCGGATGACGTGGCCGCCGGTGATATGGCCGACTTCGTGGGCGATGACACCCTGGACCTCGTTGGCGTCGTCCGCCGCGGCGAGCAGGCCCGAATGGATGTAGACGATCTGGCCGCCCGCGACGAAGGCGTTGATCGACTTGTCGTGGATGAGGACGACCTGGACGTTCTCGGGCCTCAGGCCGGCCGCTTCGAGGATCGGCCGCGACATGTCCCGGAACAGGGCTTCGGTTTCGGCGTCGCGCAGGATCGACTGCGCCGCCGCCGGCCGCGCGGAGAGGCCGAAGCTCAGGATGAGGAGTAAAGCGAGGCGGGCGACGAAGACGCTCCATCCTCTCAGCGCGATCGTAGCTTCAGCCATGCCTTCCTCTGATCTTGCGGGGCTGAACGGGACATGAGCGCGCCGGCCAGGGCAAGCGCGCTCATGCCTTTGTCCGTCAGGCGCCGAAGGTGCGCTGCCACCAGCCGCGGCGAGGGGGCCCGCCCTGGTCCGCCTCGGCGGCTTCGGCGGGCTCGGCGGCGGCCGATTCCTCGCGGTCGTTGGCCGCTTCCGGGGCCGTTTCGGCCGCCGGGGCTTCGGGCGCCGGAGCTTCGGCGGGAGCCTCGGCCTGGGCCGCCTTCTTGCGCCGAGTCCGCTTCGGCTTGGCCGGAGGCTCGTCGGCGATCGGGGCGGGTTCGGCCATCGCGACCGGCTCCGCTTCGCCGGCGGGAGCCGGCGCCTCGGAGGCCTCGGGGGCAGGGGCCTCGGGTGCCGGAACGGCTTCGGCCGGAGCCTCATCCTTGCGGCGGGCGCGGGGACGGCGGCGGCCCTTGGGCTTCTCCTCCGCCTCGGCCGGAGCCTCCGGAACCGCCTCGGGAGCCGCTTCGACCGTCACTACGGACTCCGGCTCGGAAACGTATTGGGGCTCGGCGGCGTATTGGGGCTCGACTCCCAGCGCCTCCGGCACTTCCGCTACCGCCCGCTCAGCGTCCTGCTCGATCGAGCCGGGCTCGACGACTTCCTCGCCCTCCCTGCGGCGGCCGCCGCGACGGCCGCGGCGGCGGCGGCGCTTGCGGCCGCGCTCGTCGCTTTCCTCGCGGCGCTGACCGTCCTCGCGATTTTCCGAACGGCGAGGACGCTCCTCCTCCTCCTCCTCCTCGGAATCCTCGGCCTCCTCGGCTTCGTCCTCCTCGTCGGCGAGTTCCTCGGCGAACTCCTCCTCGTCGATTTCCGGTTCGACGATGCGCTCGACCCGGGGCCGGGCGACCGGCGGCGGGCCGAAGGATTCGACCGCCATCTTGGCGCCTTCGAACGTCTCCTCGATCAGGACCTCGATGACGACGCCGTAGCGCGACTCGATCTCGCCGATCTCGCCGCGCTTGCGGTTGAGCACGTAGACCGCCGCCTCGCGGCCGGCGCGAAGCACGATCCGGCTGCCGCGGCCGCGCGCGGCCTCCTCCTCGAGCATGCGCAAGGCGGAGAGGCCGGCCGACGACGCGGTGCGCATCAGGCCGGAGCCTTCGCAATGCGGGCACGGGCGGGTCGAGGCTTCGAGAACGCCGGTGCGAAGGCGCTGGCGGCTCATCTCCATCAGCCCGAAGGACGATATACGGCCGACCTGGATCCGGGCCCGGTCGTTCTTGAGCGCCTCCTTCATCGCCTTCTCGACCTTACGGATGTGGCCGTTCGACTCCATGTCGATGAAGTCGATGACGACGAGGCCGGCCATGTCGCGGAGGCGAAGCTGGCGGGCGATCTCGTTGGCGGCCTCGATATTGGTCGCGTAGGCGGTCTGCTCGATATTGTGCTCGCGCGTGGAGCGGCCCGAGTTGATGTCGATCGAGACCAGAGCCTCGGTCGGGTTGATCACCAGATAGCCGCCCGATTTGAGCTGGACGACGGGCTGGTACATCGCGGCGAGCTGGTCCTCGGCTCCGTAGCGCTGGAAGAGCGGCACCGTGTCGACGTAATTCTGCACCCGCTTGACGTGGCTCGGCATGAGCAGCTTCATGAAGGACCGGGCGGCCCTGTAGCCCTCCTCGCCCTCCACGATCACCTCGTCGATGTCGCGGTTGTAGATGTCGCGGATGGCGCGCTTGATCAGGTCGCTGTCGCCATAGATGAGCGCGGGGGCGGAGCTGCCCAGCGTTCGGTCGCGAATCTCGTCCCAGAGGCGGGCGAGATAGTCGAAGTCGCGTTTGATCTCGGTCTTGGTGCGCGAGAGGCCGGCGGTGCGGACGATGCAGCTCATCGAATTGGGCAGGCTGAGGTCCGACATGATCTGCTTGAGACGCTTGCGGTCGGCGCCGTTGGAGATCTTGCGGCTGATGCCTCCGCCATGGGACGTGTTCGGCATCAGGACGCAATAGCGGCCGGCGAGCGAGAGGTAGGTGGTAAGCGCCGCGCCCTTGTTGCCGCGCTCCTCCTTGACGACCTGGACGAGCAGGACCTGACGGCGGCGGATGACGTCCTGGATCTTGTAGCGGCGGCGCAGATTCTGGCGCTTGCGGCGGAGCTCGTCGGCCGCATTCTCCTCCGGCGCGCTTTCCGCGGATTCAGGCAAAGCGGGGGCGTCCTCGTCGTGCGCCTCGCCTTCCTCGCCTTCGTCGTCGAAGCCGTGATCGGCTTCCTCGCGGTCGCGATCACGGTCCCGGCCGCGGTCGTTGTCGCGCTCGTCCTCATGATCGTCGCGGCTTTCGTAACGGGCGTCCTCGGCGGCGCGCAGGCGCTCCTCCTCGGCCGCATGCTCGGCTTCCTCGCGGAGCAGGGCCTCGCGATCCTCGCGCGGGATCTGGTAATAATCGGGGTGAATCTCGGAGAAAGCGAGGAAGCCGTGCCGGTTGCCGCCATAGTCGACGAACGCCGCCTGAAGCGACGGTTCGACCCGGGTGACCTTGGCTAGATAGATATTCCCCTTGAGCTGCTTGTGCTCGGCGGATTCGAAATCAAATTCCTCGATCCGGTTTCCCTTGACCACGGCCACCCGAGTTTCCTCCTGGTGGCGCGCGTCGATCAACATGCGCATCGTC
>DASWLY010000003.1:0-5602 GCA_036400035.1 Allosphingosinicella sp. | reverse complement strand
CCGAACCCGCGGCGAACAAGGCCATGTCCCAGCCGGAGAAATCGAAATGCTCGATGTTGCGGACCTTGAGCTCGGTCCCGCTGTCGCCGAAATCGATGAGATCGCCGGTGGAGCGCGGCGAGGCGACGGCGGCGACCTCGTCCAAGGGGAATTCGCGCTCGGCGAGGATGTTCAGAATCTCGCGCCCGACATTGCCGGTCGCACCGACGACGACCACCCGATAACCCATGTTTTCACTCCTGAAGGCAGGAGCCTCAGTTAGGCATCCTGCCGAGCTTTACAACGTAGATGTCGGCCATGCCCTCGGCCTGTCCGGGGCGCGGGCGGGTGCTGGCAAAGCGAAGGCCGGTCCCGTCGCGAGTGAAGGACGGGGTGAAGTTGAAGGGGCCGATATTCACGCCCGCCGGAAGCGCGGCGGGCTCGGACCAGCCGGCCCGGGTCCGCTCGGCGATGTGGAGGATTCCCTTGTCGCCGGCCATTCGCCAGAAGACCGCCCGGCGGCCGTCGGCGGAGACGGTGAAGTCGCTCTCGCTGACCGCGGTGTTGAAAGGTGCCCCGAGCGGGGCTGCCGCCTCGAAACCGTCCAGGGTCCGGCGGGCGGCGTAGATATCGAGGCCGCCCTGTCCGCCCTTTCGAGCCGAGCTGAAATAGAGGGTGTCGCCATGAAGCTCGGGCCCGAGCTCCGGACCGGGCCCGTTCACCGCCGGCCCGAGAGGCTCGGGCACCGACCAGAGACCGGCGCGATCGCGGCGGGCGCGCCAGAGGTCCAGGTCCTTCCGGGCGGGACCGCCGTCGGTCGCCCGGTTGGAGGCGAAATAGAGAGTCCTGCCGTCCGGGGTCAGCCAGGGATCGGTGTCGCTGTAGCGGGGGTCGGAAAACCCGATCGGCTTCGGCTCGGACCAGCGGCCGCGCCATTTCTCGGAGACGTATATCTTCGCATTGGCGAAATCGGCCTCGGAGCGGGCGAAGACCAGGAGGCTTTCGGACCGGTCGTAGCTCAGATTGTAGTCGTTCTGCGGCGAAGACACCTGTGCCACCATCTGCGCCGGCCCGACGACGCTCACCGCCGCCAAAGCTGCAAGCCACTGCCACATGTCGAGCACTCCCGCCCCGTTGCCACCCTGCCGCCGTCTGTTATCAGGAGCGCCGGGCGCGGCAAGGGAGAGCGATGAAACGGACCGGCCTGATCGTGGCGCTGCTGCTGCTGGCGCTGCTCGCGGTGATGGGCGCGAAGAGCGCCATGGTGCCTTTGGCCCCGGCCGGGGCGAGCGAGCCGGGAGGATTCGACACCGGCCGGGCGATGGCCCGGCTTCAGCGGATCCTGGGAGACCAGCGGCCGCACCCGGTGGACAGCGCCGCCAATGACGACGTGCGCGGCCGGCTGGTCGCGGAGCTTCGGGCGCTGGGGCTGGCGCCGCGAATCGCCGACACCTTCACCTGCAACGGCTCCGACAAGTCGCAGACCGTCTCGTGCGCGCGGATCCGCAACGTCGTCGCCACGATCGGCCCGGCGCAGGGCCGGCATGTGCTGCTCGTTGCCCATTACGATTCGACACCCGCCGGCCCGGGCGCTTCGGACGACGGCATCGGGATCGCCTCGATGCTGGAGGTTGCCGCCCTGCTCAGGGATCGGCCGCTGAAGCGTCCGGTGAGCCTGCTGTTCAACGAGGGCGAGGAAACGGGGCTGATCGGCGCCCGCGCCTTCCTCGACAAGGATCCGCTGGCGGCTCGGGTCGATACCCTGGTGAACCTCGAATCGCGCGGCACCACCGGCCCGGCCATCATGTTCGAGACGAGCCGTCCCAACGGCCGCGCGATCCGCCATTACGCCCGCTCGGTCGGCCGCCCGGCGGGCAATTCGCTGACCACGGACTTCTCGCGCCTGATTCCCAACCAGACCGACGTCGCCGTCCTCAAGGCGCGGCCGTGGACGATCCTCAACTTCTCCATCATCGGCAACGAGACCCGCTACCACAGCCCCGACGACAGGATTTCGGCCCTCGACCCGCGAAGCCTTCGGCACATGGGCGAGCAGGCCCTGCAGGTGACGGCGGACCTGGCGGGCAACGGCCCCGTGCCGGCGGACGGGGAATTGATCTACGCCGACGTGCTCGGCCTCGGGCTGGTCATGCTGCCCCTGTGGCTCGGGCTGGTGCTGCTGGGAGCGCTTCTGCTCGGCTTCGCCGGGCTCGCCTGGTCGCGTCGCTCCGGGGTGGGCCGGGGCTCGGCGGCCTTGCTCCTGGCGATGGCGGACGCCGCGCTGACCGCTTTCCTCCTCCACTGGCTGATCGGCCGGCTTCGGCCGGGCGAATATTGGCGCGCCAATCCCGAATGGATCTCGCTGGCGATCGATGCGACCGCAATGGCGTCGGCGGCGGCGGCGCTCCTCTGGATCGCCCGATCGGTGGCGCGCGACCGGCTCCAGCTCGCCTTCTGGCTGGTCTACCTCGCTTTGGGCTCGGCCATCTGCCTGGTGGCGCCGGGGGCGGCGATCTACTTCCTGCTGCCGCCGCTGCTCGCCGGCGTTGGGCTGCTATGGCCGCGCCTGGAGCGGTTCGCGACCGGGCTCGCGCTTCTCGCCTTGGCGGTCCACTGGCTGCCGCTCCTGCATCTCAGCCAGGTGCTGCTCGATTTCGACGCCGGCTGGATATTCGCGCCGGTCGCGGTGCTGATCCTCTTCCCCTTCCTGATCGAATTGAAATGCGCGATGGCGCGGCTGGGCCGGGGGCGGGTGACCGCCGCGATGGCCGCGGCCGCGGCGGTGGCCTGGCTTCCGGCGGCGCTCGCGCCCGCTTATTCGACCGAGCGCAAGCAGCGGCTGAGCCTCGAATATGTCTGGGACGAAGCGCGGGGAAAGGCGCGATGGATGGCCTATCACGATCGCGGCCCGCTGCCGGCGGCCTTCGAAGCCGCGGGCAGGTTGGAGCGCGGGGTGGAGGTGCCCTGGTCCAGCTACAAGCGCTGGGCGGTGGACGCCCGCGGCCCGGCGGTGGCGCCGCCGACGCTGGAGCGGCTGGGCGAGCGGGTCGCGGGCGGCAACCGGCTGGTCTCCTTCCGGCTGCGAATGCGCGGGTCGGACGTCGTTCGGCTCGTCGGGCCGAAAGGCGAGCGCTTCCTGGCGGCGAGCGCCGGCGGATCGTTCCGCCGCTTCGGCAAGGACGAAGCCAAGGAAGCGCCGGTCTTCCGCTGCCACGGGCGAAGCTGCGACGGCCTGGCGGTGAACTTGCTCGTCGCGGGCACGGCGCCGCTCGACGCGACCATCGTCGGCAGCCGAAGCGGGCTTCCCGAGGAGGGGGCGGCGCTGGTGCGGGGACGGCCGGCGACCGCGCAGCCGCAATATATTCCCGATTCGACGGTGGCGCTGGGCAAGGTCAGGCTCTAGGGCGCCGCCACCGCACCTTCGCCCCAGCGAAGGCCGGGGCCCCGGTGGGTGAAGACCGCGGCGCTTTTCACCCGCTGGGATCCCGGCCTACGCCGGGACGACGGAGAAGGCCCTGCCCTCCCCGTCTTCTGGGCTCAGCCTTCGGCGGTCTCGGTCTCGGGAGTCGCGGTCCGGGCGGCGGCGGCCGCTTTCTCCGGACGCGTGTCGCGCCGCTCGGCGATCCGGGCGGCCTTGCCGGTGCGGCCGCGCAGATAATAGAGCTTGGCGCGGCGGACGGCGCCGCGGCGGACGACTTCGATCGTCTCGATGTTCGGCGAGTAAAGCGGGAAGACTCGCTCGACGCCTTCGCCGAAGCTGATCTTGCGCACCGTGAACGAGGAGCCGAGCCCCCGGTTGGCGCGGGCGATGCAGACGCCCTCGAAATTCTGGACTCGGGTGCGCTCGCCTTCGACGACGCGGACGCCGATTCGCACCGTATCGCCGGGGCGGAATTCGGGAATGGGACGGCCCTGGACGGCCTGCTCGATGGCCTCGGCCTCGAGCTGCTGGATGAGGTTCATGTCTAGTCGCTCTCTTCTTCACGCTGCGCGCCAGAGGGCGGTGGCCTTCGCGCGTCCCCGTGACGCTCGACCAGGTCCGGCCGCCTTGACCGTGTGTCGGCCGCTGCCTTGGCTTGGCGCCAGGCGGCGATCCTCGCATGATCCCCCGATCGCAGCACTTCAGGGATCGTGCGCCCTTCCCATATGACAGGTCGGGTATAATGCGGATATTCGAGAAGCCCGTTCTCGAAGCTCTCTTCCTCTCCGCTGGAGGCCGCGCCCATTACCCCGGGGAGCAGCCGAACGCAAGCGTCGAGGAGGACGAGAGCGCCGATCTCGCCGCCGGAGAGGACGTAGTCGCCGACGGAGACGGGGAGGATCGGACGCGCCTCGAACAGGCGCTCGTCGATACCCTCGAAGCGGCCGCACAGGATGGACACTCCCGGGCCGGCGGCCAGCTCGCGAACGAAGGCTTGGGTGAGCGGGCGGCCGCGCGGGGTCATGGCGAGCAGGGGGACGTTGGAAGCTCCACCGAGGACATGGTCGACGGCCGCACCGAGGACGTCCACCCGCATCACCATGCCTGCACCGCCGCCGGCCGGCGTGTCGTCGACCGAGCGGTGCTTGTCCGTGGCGAAGTCGCGTATCTGAACGGCCTCCAATGACCAAATGGCCTCTTGCAGCGCGCGGCCGGCAAGGCTGACGCCCAGAGGCCCGGGAAACATCTCGGGATAGAGGGTAAGGACCGTTGCCGCCCATGTCATCGCGACGTCCAATCCTCGACACGCAGCTCGGGGACGTTGCGGAAATGCCGGACGTTGCGAGTGACCATGACGAGGTCGAGCGAAAGCGCGTGGGCCGCGATGAGATGATCCAAACGATGGCGCTCGAACGGTACCTGTCGATAAGCTTCGCCCGCCTGCAGGTCGAAAGGTAAGACGGCAACAACTCGGAACAGGGCTTCGACATCCGCCCGCTTCCGTTCGTCATCTTCCGGCACTTTCCGCATGACCTCGGCAAAGGCAATCGCAGAAGTTACGATTTGGCCGGGTGCGCACCGCTCCACCTGAGCGCGGGCTTCCGGTGACGTACCCTCCAGGAGATATATGAGAATGTTGCTGTCGAGCAGATAGACGGGCTCACTCACCGCGAAGCTGCTTCCCGTCCCAATCGAGATCCCGCGGTTCGATCTCACGCTCCTCGTCGGTCAAGGGCTTGAGCCAGGGACATGAACCGTAGATGCCGGTCAGGTCGATCTTCTTGGGCTCCTGCTCCACCGGTTCAACGATGTAGCGGCCGCGCTCCTCTCGCACGGTCATCTCCACACCCGTCTCGACGCCAAGAGACTTCGGCAATCTGACGGCCACCGAGTTCCCGGATTTAAAGGTTTTGGTTTTCTTCATGCGATTTCTGTATATACCTCGAGTATATACATGGCGACCCGTAACGGCAAGTGGAACCGCTTTGGCCCCGAAGCGCTTCGCCGCGATGACCGAACCTTCCTACGACTGCCTGATCATCGGGGGCGGCCCCGCGGGGCTCACCGCGGCCATCTACCTCACCCGCTTCCATCTCACCGCGAAGCTGGTCGACGCCGGCAAGAGCCGCGCGGGATGGATACCCTGCACCCACAACCATGCCGGCTATCCGGACGGGATCAACGGCAAGGAGCTGCTCGCCC
>DASWLY010000002.1:0-9546 GCA_036400035.1 Allosphingosinicella sp. | reverse complement strand
TTCTCGGTCAAGGCGCGAGGCAGCGACGTGCATCTCTGGGGCCGCCGGCCGGCGATCGCCGCGCAGATGCTGGACGCCGGCCGCGCGGCGGGCGGGCTGCTCGCGGTCAGCGCCGCGCTCAAGGCCGACATGGCGGCGATGGGAATGTCCGGGGAGAAGATCCGGGTTCACTACACGGGTATCGAGCTGGAACGTTTCCGGCCACTCGATCGGCCGGCGGCGAAGCTCGGGCTGGGGGTGGAAGGGCCCCTGATCGTCGCGCCGGGGAACCTCGTCGCGCTCAAGGGCCACCGGCTGGCGATCGAGGCGCTGAAGGACCTGCCCGCCGCGACCTTGCTCATCGCCGGCGAAGGGCCGGAGCGGCCGGCGCTCGAGGCGCTGATCGCCGCCCGGGGCCTGGGCTCGAGGGCGCGGCTGCTCGGCAGCGTCCCGCCGGCGGCGATGCCCGGGCTTCTCGCGGCGGCCGACCTGATGCTTCTGCCCTCCGAGCGGGAGGGCCTGGCGAACGTCTGGATCGAATCGCTCGCCAGCGGCACTCCGATCCTGATCGCCGACGTCGGCGGCGCCCGCGAGGTGCTGGACAGGCCGGAGGCGGGACGCCTCGTGGCGAGGGACCCGGCGGCGATCGCCGCTGCCGCCCGGGAGATGCTGGCCTCGCCGCCCGATCCGCAAGCGGTGCGCAAGTCGGCCGAGCGGTTCAGCTGGCAGCGCAACGGCGCCGAGCTTCACGAGCATCTGGCGGGGCTGGTGCGCTAGGCACGGCCGTCATTGCGAGGAGCGAAGCGACGAAGCAATCCAGACCAGGTCGGAGGCCGCACTGAACTGCTTCGCTCCGCTCGCGATGACGGTCCTAAAGCGGCATCAAGGCCGCGGCGATCCAGCGTTCCTCGCCGCGCAGCAGGCCCCAGGCGCGGGCGGCGGCGCGGCTGTCCATCGCTTCGAGGCCGATGCCGCGCGCTTCGAGCGCCTCGCGCAGCGCCCGCGGCGGATGGACGAGGCGCGGCCCGGTGCCCAGCAGCAGGAACTCGGGCGCGGGGTCGAGGACGAGCAGCGCGTCGAAATCCGCAATCCCCAGCGCGGCGATCGCCGGCGGCGCCCATTCGTCCGCTCTGAGCGGAGTCAGCAGCAAGGCCCGGTAGACGCCCTCGCCGACCACGAAGCCGCCGCCCGAAAAGCCCGTGACGACGGGGCCTTCGGCGGCGGGATCGCGCTCGAACCGGGACATCAATAGCCTTCGTTGTGGCTCGTGACCCGCTCGCCGCCGGAGGTGGTGGTGTTGGTCCTGGGCAGGAAGCTGTCCGAATTGACCTTGAGCCAGACCAGCCACGGCGCGGCGATGTAGACGGTGGAATAGGTGCCGACGATCACGCTGATCAGGAGCGCCGTGGTGAAGCTCTGGATGATGTCGGGCCCGAGGATCATCAGCGAGCCGAGCGCCAGCAGCATCGAGAAGTTGGTGGCCACGGTGCGCGACAGGGTCTCGTTCATCGACAGGTTGAGGAGCGAGACGATGTCCATCTTGCGGTATTTGCGCAGATTCTCGCGGACCCGGTCGTAGATGACGATCGTGTCGTTCAGCGAATAGCCGATCAGAGTCAGCAAGGCCGCGACGACGTTGAGGTCGAACTCCATCTGCGTGAGGGAGAAGAAGCCGAGGGTGAGCGTCACGTCGTGGAACAGGGAGAACATCGCCCCGACTCCGAACTGCCATTCGAACCGGATCCAGATGTAGATGACGATTCCGATGGCGGCGAGCAGCAGCGCCAAAGCGCCGTCCCTCACCAGCTCCTCGGAAACCTTGCCGGAGACGGTGTCGACGGCGTCGATCCGGACTCCCGGGTAACGTTGCTCCAGTGCCTTGCGCACCTGGGAAGCCGCCTTGTTCGCGCCTTCTTCGCCGCCCTCGGGCAGCGGCAGGCGGATCGAGATTTCGCGCGGGCTTCCGAATTCCTGGACGCTGGGATCGCCGAGGCCGAGATCGGTGATCTCGGTGCGCAGCCGGTCGAGCGACGGCGGCTGCGCGAAGGTGGTGCGGATCACTTGGCCGCCGGCGAAGTCGACTCCGTAGTTGAGGCCCTTGACCGCCAGAAGGGCGATCGAGGCCGCCATCAGCAGGACCGAGATGACGATCGCCAGGTTGCGCCAGCGCAGGAAATCGAGGTTGGTGTCGTCGGGGATGAGTTTCAGAAGTCGCATAAATACTCCGTCACCCCAGCGCAGGCTGGGGCCCCGTGGGGTGAAGAGCGAGGTGCATTTCACTCGCTGGGATCCCGGCCTTCGCCGGGATGACGAGATCGACCATCATATCCGCAACTCCGTCGGGCGCTTGCGCAGCCAGATCGCGACGAACATGCGGGTCACGGTGACGGCGGTGAAGACCGAGGTGGCGATTCCGATCATCATCACGACGGCGAAGCCCTTCACCGGCCCGGAGCCGAAATAATAAAGCAGCAGGCCGGCGATGACGTTGGTGATGTTGGCGTCGAAGATGGCTGTGCGGGCCTCGGCATAGCCATGCTCCACCGCCTCCATCACCCGCCGCCCCCGCCGATGCTCCTCGCGGATCCGCTCGTTGATGATGACGTTGGCGTCGACGGCCGCGCCGACGGTGAGG
This sequence comes from Allosphingosinicella sp., assembly GCA_036400035.1. GTDB lineage: Bacteria > Pseudomonadota > Alphaproteobacteria > Sphingomonadales > Sphingomonadaceae > Allosphingosinicella. The sequence goes on along the minus strand of DASWLY010000002.1, from coordinate 6,932 downwards.
ACGAAGCCGGCGATGCCGGGCAGGGTCAGGGTCGCGAACGGCGCCATGATCCCGAGGATGACGATGACGTTGAGCACGAGGGCGATGTTCGCGTAGATTCCGAAGCGACCGTAGGTGAGCCACATGAAGGCGAGGATGGCGAGCGTGCCGACGGCACCGGCGATGACGGCTTTTCGAATCGAATCCTTGCCCAGATCCGGGCCGACGGTGCGCTCCTCGACCACCTTGAGCTCGACCGGCAAGGCGCCCGAGCGGAGCTGGACGGCGAGGTCGGTCGCTTCCTGCACCGTGAAGCTCCCCGAGATCAGGGCCGTACCGCCGAGGATCGGCTCGTTGATGTTGGGGGCGGATAGGACGACATTGTCGAGGACGATGGCGAACGGCTTGTTGACGTTCTGCTGAGTGACCTTGCCGAAGGCGCGCGAGCCGCGGCTGTCGAACGCGATGCTGACCGCCGGCTGGCCGTTCGGATCGAAGGCCTGCTTCGCGTCGACCAGCTGGTCGCCGTTCACCATCGCCCGGCGAAGGACGGCGATCCTGCCGCCGCCGGCCATAGGCAATATCTGGCTTCCGACCGGCGCCCGGCCCTGGGCGAGCTGCTCCGAGCTGGCGGTGAGATCGACCAGCTTGAACTCGAGCCGGGCGGTCTTGCCGAGCAGGGCCTTGAGCCCCTCCGGGTCCTTGAGCCCCGGCACCTGGACGAGGATCCGCTCCTTGCCCTGCCGGATGACGGTGACTTCCTTGGCCCCGGTGGGATCGACCCGGTTATAGACCACCTCCCGGGCCGAGCTCATCGCGTTTTCGAGGGCCTCGTTCAGACCGGCCTTGGTCGGGGTGATGACGACACGGCTTTCATCGAGGACGTCGACGTTGAAGGTGCGCTGGCCGCCCAGGCCGCTGACCGGCTGGGTCTGGTTCCGGGCGAGCTCGACCGCCGCCTCGACCTGGGCGGGATTGCGGACCAGGAAGGACAGCCGCCCGCCCGCGGTCGACATGTCCCCGACCTCGATGGCGGGGCTGGCGCGGCGAAGCTCGCCGCGCATGATGTCTTCCATCTGGTCGATCCGCTGCTTGGCGACGTCGCTCGTATCGGCCTCGAGCAGCAGATGGCTGCCGCCGGCGAGGTCGAGGCCCAGGTTGATTCGGGCGCTCGGTACGAAGGACGGCCATTTCGCGACCTGCGCTTCCGGGATGAAGCTCGGGATCGCCAGCGCGATCCCGACCAGGCAGAGCAGGCTGACGGCCCACATCTTCCAGCGGGGAAAATCGAGCATGATGTCAGTCGTTCGCGGGCTTGGCGCCGTGCGGACGCACTTCGGCCAGCATCGACTTGACCACCCGGACCCGGGTCCCGGCGGCGATCTCGAGCTCGATCTCGGCTTCCTCGACCTTGGTGACCTTGCCGATCAGCCCGCCGGTGGTGACGGCGGTGTCGTTGCGCTTCACCGCGGCGATCATGTCGCGATGCTGCTTCATCCGCCGGCTCTGCGGCCGGATCAGAAGGAAATAGAAGATGACGAAGATGAGGAGCAGCGGCGCGAACTGCACGAGGACGGCGGTGAGGCCTCCAGGGGCTGCGGCGCCGGTCGAGGCGTGGGCTGGCGATGAGAACATGGGGCTATACCTGGTGAGGGTCCGGCGCCGACGCAAGCGTCCGGAGGAAGGCGCCGGCGACTAACATGCGTTGCGCGGCTTGCGCAAGCGCGCCGCCGGCCGGTTGCCGGGCCATTGCCTGGCGGTTCAGGCGCGAGGGCGCAGGATGATCAGGGTGGAGGTGCCGTGGGCGAGGACCTTGCCGTCCGCCGAGACCAGGCGCGCTTCCGCCGTGGCGATCTGGCGCCCGCGCGTCACCACCCGGCCCTCGCAGCGGACGGTGCTGCCGTCGGCCGGCACCGGCCGCGTGAAATTGACCTTGGTCTCGACCGTCGTGTAGCCGATTCCGGCGGAAAGCTCGGTGTGGACCGCGCAGCCGGCGGCGCTGTCGATCAAGGTCAAGGCGACTCCGCCATGGACACCGCCGAGCGGGTTGAGCAGATGCGGCCCCGCCTCCCCCTCGAACACCGCTTTGCCCGGCGCCACCTCGACGAGACGGAAGCCCATGGTCGCGCCGATCGGCGGCGACGGCAGCTCGCCGGCGAGCATCGCCTGGAGCATCTCAAGCCCGGTGAGGTGCGCGATCTCCTCGCTCGAAGCCACGCCGAAACGCCTGTCGCCGCCCATTTCGGCCCCTCCTTATAAGTTGCTAATTGCAACTAGCCGTGTCGGCGCTCAAGTCAACCCGGCTTGCCTTCGGGAAGGCCAGCGCCTAAGCCGCGCGCCTTGGGCGCTCGAAACGGCGCCTCGGTCGGGGCGTAGCGCAGCCTGGTAGCGCATCACACTGGGGGTGTGGGGGTCGCAGGTTCGAATCCTGTCGCCCCGACCATTTATTGCCAACAGCCACAGCTGTTTAAGCGGCAGCAAGAGCTGCCCGTTTCGGTAAGCACCTTCACCGATAAGCGGATTGTAAGCGACGGCAAAAGCGAAGGGCGGGAGGCTCGCGCATCCCGCCCCTTACCCATTCCAGCTAAGGCTAAGGAACGCGGCGGCGCAGTACAACGCGTCGAGCTGTCTCAAGTGCTGCCTCGGCAGTAGCCAGTGCATCAAGAGCCGCCGTGGCTTCGCGTCCGCCTGGATATGGTCCGGGCGGCGGAAGGCGATTGTCGACCTGCGCAGGAGGAACCCACGAGAACGACTTTCCGGTGGCGAGTTCTGTGATGCGTCCGCCGTTGACGCCGAACCACGCCGCAATGTCGTGCTGCCGATCGCCTCGAGCCAGCATTGCCTTAGCGATTGCTGCATCAGTCACAGTCAGCGAAACACCGGAAGAAGGTGCGCGATAGCCCATGTTCACCTCCCTTACGCGGCGGCTGCGAGCGACGGGCGCACCTGCTGATAGGCAGGCGACGTGTCGTCGGTAAGGGCGCCGTAGATCGCGTAGGCGGTTTCCTTGGAGCCGCCGATGGAGAACGAGCCCTTCGGCGTGAACTTGCCCGCGATCCCTTCCCAATGCTTCCCACGCGTCCAATCGACCTCGCGCAGCCGTTCGATAAGCTGCGTGCGAATGGAACCGCGCTGGCCCGCCTCTTCTGCGTGAATCAACTCGTGACCCACAGCCCCAATGGCCGCAAGAACCGACGGCGACGAGGCCAGCTTGTTCTCCCGATCTTCCATGGCTGGACCAATCGCCTCCGAGACGGCGTGGAACCATTCAGTCGCGCGCTCGAGCACAAGCAGCTGCCGGTCGTCCGGAAGCGCCACCGGCCGCGAGCCGTACCGAACCCCACCAATGCCCTCGGCGAAGGTAATGCAGGCGCCGCGAAGTGAGGCGATGGTGACCACGTCCGTATCGGCGCCGCGAAGCTGGCGACGCACCTTGTTCACCCGATCACGGAAGAACGGAACGCGCTTCTCGACCTGCCGCGCGATACCCGTGAGGGGGTCGCGTGCATCCATTCCGATGCTGACAGCAGCGTTGGGGCGGACCCCAAGGACGTTCAAATCGTGGAAGGCCTGCCGCGCCCAGTTTTTGCTGTAGCCGTGGCAGATATAGACCGCGACGTAGCCGTTCTCGGTTTCGGGGTCCTTGTTTGCCGCTTCATACCGCGCGGCAAGCTGCGTCTCGCCATCAATGGCTACGAGTTGAGCGCCCCATGGCACGAGGACGGAGCCGAACCCCCACTTCTCTTCGGTTGCGACCTGAAGCTTCTCCTCCGAGAACAGGATTATGGTGGGGGTGATCCCGTCGTCGCCGTGGTGAATGTCCACGATGTAATCGGCATAGGGATCCACGTTCTTGGCCTTCGCACCCTCAAACAGACGCTGCACGTCCTCGCGAATCTCCCGAAGCTCCTGCATCTGCTTGAGGCTGGCGAGTTTCTTCTTGTCCTCCGAATCGCGCGGGTCAGGGGCAATCTGCCGGAGCTGTGGAATGCGAACGCGAGCAAGAAAACGACGTTCGTCCAGCTGGACGCCGCCAAGAATATGGCCCTCAGTCGGGTTCAGATTTGCAAGAAATTCCAGAGACATGCTTCTACTCCTAGGTGCTTGGTTGCATCCCGAGCCCGCGGCCGGTAGAATAGGCCTGCAACAGCGATCCGCCAAAAGCGGGTCTCGGAAACCCGCTCCGGAGCCATCAAAGCTCCGGGCGGGTTTTTTCGTGGTGATCTATCCTTCACCATCTGTCAATATATCTCGGGGGTCAGGTACTAAATAAATTGGCGCCCCGAGTTTTGGTTTTGCTTTCTCGAGATACGATCTCAGCTCGCTGCGCCTCGAGCAGATGGCGAAAACGGCCTAGCGGTGGAGAGCCGCAGATTCGGTGTGTGGGGGGTCGCAGGGTGCGAGTCGTGCCGCCTGACCATCATTCCTTCGAAGCTTGGAGGGGCCGCTCAGCCTGCCTCCCGCACCTTGCGCTCCGCGCGAAGCACGGTGCCGTAGAGCTTGCCCATCCCGATCAGAGCGATTCCCAGGCCGAGGAACGAGAGTATCCGAAGCACGCCCCGGAGCTCCGCGGCGTCGAGCAGGAAGACCTTGAGGATCGTGGCGGTGAGCAGGATCAGCCCTGCCAGGCGTAGCGCCTTGTCCGGAATCCGGATCCCCGCCGCGACCAGGGCGAGCGCCAGCACCAGCCATGTCGCCGACACGAAGTCGCGGGCCGTGAGATCGTAGCCGGCCATGGCGAGAAGCAAGGCGGCCGTGGCGCCCGCGGCGACCATCGCCGAGTCGGGCATCTTGCGGCCGGCCGAATCCAGCCTGTGGAGCCACAGCAAGGCGAGGGCGGACGCCGCCAGGGCCGCGGCGGCAAGGCCCCAGCCGAGCGGCGAGAGCAGCTCGGGCCGAAGCAGCCGAAGGATCAGGATCGGGCCGACCAGAGCTCCGCAGGCGGTCAGGGTCCGAAGGGCCCGGTCCTTCGTCGACAGCGGGATCGACACGCCGGCGAACATCAAGGTGATCGCCGCGCCCATCCACGGGACCAGCGGGTCGCGGTCGATCGGCGCCTTGACCAGAAGCAGGAGCAAGGCAAGCACCAGCCCGACCGGCGGCGCGAGCCGGGCCTCTCCGCGCCGGGCGCCGAGCCAGAGGCTGGCCGCCGCGAGCGATCCGAAGAGCAGCCAGGCGCGGGGATCGGTGTCGAGCCGGATCACGAGCACCGCCAGCTCGACGAGACCGATGATGAGCGGCTGCATGAGCGCCAGCGGCCGGCCCTCCCCGAACCGGAGCAGCGAAGCCGCCAAAGCGAGTGCGACGACGAAAAGGCCGGCGGCGAGCGCATCCGGCGGGGATCCGAAGATCAGGAAGCCGGTCCAGACGAAGCTCAAAGCCACCGAACCGGCCGCGAGCCAGCCCCAGCCCCGCCTCCACGCCAGAGTGAAGATCGCGGCGTTCAGCAGCGCGATATAAGCGAGGATCGGCAGCGCTCCGCCCTCGGGATCGCCCGCGAGCCAGGGGGTCAGGAAGCCTCCGGCCATGCCCATCACCGCCGTCGCCGGCCCGTGCCTCAGCGACAGGCCCAGTGCCGCCGCACTGATCAGAAGCATCAGCGCCGAGGCCGCCCGGCCGCCGATCTGGCCGTAGAGGAACCAGCTTCCGTAGGCCGTCGCGTAAAGGACCGCGATGCCGGCGCCGACCAGCGCCTGGGCGACCCGGGGCTCATCGGCCAGGAACCTGCGGCTGCGCGCATATTCCCCGGACGCGAGCAGCAGCAGGCCGAACAGGGTGGCCGCCGTCATTCGAAGCTCCGGTGTCACAAGCCCGATCTCGATCGTATGGCGGATCAGGAAGAACCCGGCGACCACGAGCGCGATTCCGCCGATCCAGATCAGGAGGCGTCCGCCGACCAGCTGCTCGAAGAGGCTTGCCAGGGTCTCTCGCGCCGCCGGCGGCGGCGGCGGGCCGGCGCCTCCCTCTCCGCCGGAACGAAGGTCCAGCCGGTCCGGATCGGCCAGGCCGCGGCGCACGCCGCCGATCTGCTTCTCCAGACGAGTCATTCGCACGAAGAGGTAGAGATTGGCGAGGTACAGGACGGCGAGGCCGAGAAGGAGAAATAGCTCCATCACGAGGACGCTAGCGGCACGACGCTCTCCTGTCAGCGGTCAATCGCGAGACGGGAGTTTCCACAAGCTTCGGAAGTCTCGGCTTCCTGAAGGCCAAGAAACTTCCGCCTCGCGAGTCCCTCAAGCCGGCGGCAGCGCCGGATCCCGGGGCGGCGCGGCGGGCTCGCGAAGCGCGCGCCGGCTCTGCTGGATGGCATCGATGACGCCGGGCGCGGCTGCTAGCACCACCGGCAAAGCCCTCACCAGCCGTCTCAACAACGATCTTCTTCTCGTCGGCATGTCTGTCCCTTCCGCTGTGTCCGCGATGATTCGCTAATAGGAAATAACATAGGATGGAGCCTCGATCTATAGGAAAGTTCTTCGCGCCGCCCGGTCATTGCGAGCGAAGGGAAGCAATCCAGTGCGGCCTGCGCGGTCCCCTGGATTGCCGCGTCGCTTCGCTCCTCGCAATGACGGTTCCTGTCCCTGTCGATTGCATCGCCCCCGCCTGCCTCCCATATCGCCGCCGTCCAAGAGCGGGAGCATTTGATGGAAAGCTGGCACGGCACGACGATCCTGGCGGTGCGCAAGAACGGGCGCGCGGTCATCGCCGGCGACGGTCAGGTGACGCTCGGCCAGACGGTGATCAAGCCCAACGCCCGGAAGGTCCGGCGCTTGGGCGACGGAAAAGTGATCGCCGGCTTCGCCGGGGCGACCGCCGACGCCTTCACCCTCTTCGAGCGGCTCGAGCGCAAGCTGGAGCAGCATCACGGGGCGCTGCTGCGGGCGGCGGTCGAGCTCGCCAAGGATTGGCGCACCGACAAATATCTGAGGAACCTCGAGGCGATGATGATCGTCGCC
>DASWLY010000001.1:0-21967 GCA_036400035.1 Allosphingosinicella sp. | reverse complement strand
CGAATACCACTGGACATTTTGCCCAATACTTGACGCCAAGCGCCGCTAATTATCAACGGGTGAGGAAACAATTTAGAAGGTCAGTGCGGAACGAATGGCTAGAAAGTGTGCATCTTCTGGAGCCAATCGGCACTCCGGAGTGGCGACGTGGTAATATGGCCACACGTGCGGATAGTATAGTACTGCTTCGGAACCCGGAATACCGAAAGTGTGCCTCGGTAGTTTATTGCGATCCTCCATATACCGATGATCAGTATTCAAGATATTATCATGTGTGGGAGACATTAGTTCTCTACGATTATCCAGAAGTAACCGGGAAGGGGCGTTACCGGCCGGGCAGGTTTACTACTGATTTCTCCCTATCCGCGAAGGTAGAAGATGCGTTTCGCCAGTTGGTTCAGAGCGTATCAGCCATCGGCGCAGACTTGGTTCTCAGCTATCCGTCTAATGGGCTCCTGCATCAGATCGGCCGATCTCCGCTGGACATAGTGCGTGAAAGCTACCCTGGAGCGACCATAGCTGCGGAGATTGCCTACAGCCATTCCACCATGGGTGCGTCCAAAGGGCTCGCTAAGGCAGACGTCGTGGAGTTGGTTTATACCGGCCGCGCGCAGGCTGCTTAGCTAGCGCCCCATCACGCAGCTGCATTGGGAGGTGCCGCAATCAGCTGGAGCCGCCGCGGGAAAATAGGTGTCCAACGCTTTGCTTTTGCGTGCAGGATGGGGAGCGAATTATTGGGAGTCTTGCGACTTATGACTAGCAGGAGTCCGCATTCTCCCCAGCCAGAAGGCCGTCTTCGATCGGCAATCCTACAATAATTTCGTACGACTTCCTTTTCTCCAGCTGCAAAATATGTGTTCGCCTCGCCAAGGATGTTGTTTTCCGGTCCCATTACCCTAGTAGCAGCCACCGTGAGATCCTCGACCTCGTCCAACCGTGCCAGTGCTTGGGACGTCGCGGCCGCAAGAAAAAGATAGGTGTGCGCTTCACTGCTGATCAATTCCTGGTAGCGCTCCCATCGATCAGCAAACTGAGATCCAGTCCCTGCGAAATCATCCACGAAAATTACGCTGTCCATCGCCGTGAGTTGGAGCGCCGGTAGCTCAGATATTGAAACAAACATTCCTTGGTAGCGGTCGCTCGTTAGCCCATTCGCCTCTCGAAACATGTGCAGCATCGCTGGCCCACTTTCCGCCTGTCCCCCCAGCCCTACGAAAGCCCATCGCCCGATTCTTTCTTGGTCATTCAATGACCAGCCAGGCAGCGCGGTCAGGGCTGCCCGATACCCGAGTTGGATGTCCATATCGGAGATCAGGACAACGTTATCCAAAAGCTTCTTGGCCAATGGATAATGTTCAGGGGCGAATTGCCTAATCCAAGCGACGATCTCTTCTCGCGAAGGTGGCTGCCGGTAGAACCGGAATCGGTCATACCATCCCTCTAAATCCTCCTCGCTTATGCCTTCAGGACAGGCGGCGACGATCGGCATTACCAGCCTTCTTCAAGATCGCCTCAACCAGTTTTTCCAACTCAAGCCACAGGCTCTCCTCACCTATATATTCATCTACTGCAATTTCGTCGACAAGCGTCCGTAGTTTGACCGCATTCCTAGTCAGAGTTTGGGCGTGCTTATGCACACGGGCAACGTCAATCTCCAACTCGTCAAGCTGCATTAAGTCATCTTCAACAAACTTAGAAAACCGATCAATGATTTCATCTTCACGTCCCGCACCCCGGGCGATTGCTACGTACTGCTTGATCTTCCGAAAGTCCGTTATCGCCTTCATGCCAGACTTTCGATTCTGGTACTTGAAGAGCATGCGATCAATGACGTGCTCGCGCGGTAGCTTAGCCCGAACTAAAACTCGGTCAGTGAGAATGGGATAAAGCTCGATAAAGAAGTCTGCCTTGATGCGGTCTCTGGGATCAGCCATAAGCATCATGTCGCGATACTTTGTAGAATATGTCAGAAGTTTTTTACATCTCGTAACAACGGCGACATCTAGTCCAGTTATAACGGCAAGCTGGGTATCGGACTGAGGCCCGAGCTCCTGAAGGAGAACTTCAACCTTCAGAGCGGTTGGCATCAGCTCCCAGTCTTTACGTAGCTTGTGAATTTGAAACATCGTTACGATGTTTTGAGCAGTCGAAGGTTCCGCGACCACGTTTATCGGAACTGTTTCTAACGGAATATTGCCGGCGCACATCCAGCGCCGCTGACCATCGAGGATCGTGTATTTGTCAGAGCCAGCAGCTCTGTAGACCGTAATAGGAACCAAAATTCCAACACGCCGAATGGAATCTTCAAGCGCCTTGAGGGGCTCCTTATCAAACAGCATCCGCGGATTGTGGGGGTTCGGTCTTAGCGACTTAGTCGGAACACGATCGGGCGTGGATTCAGGCGCAGACGAAATGGTATTGTTCAAAGCGTCGCTCATCTCGGCATCCCCCGCCCGTGTGTACAGAACCGACGGCTCGAAAAGCAAGTCTGGGCCACGCTCACCGCCAATGCACTCATCACTCCCGGGGAGGGATCACACCACCAGCCATATGGCCGCTGTCGATAAACAAAATGCCTTTAGTCTCAAAAGCGTGGCGCAGCGCCTGGACGCGTTGCGGAAGGACCGCCTCTCCTGCTTCGTAGCGAATGACTGTCCGCGCACTGACACCGGAGGAGGAGGCGAGGTCCTGCTGCGACCAGTCGAGCGCCGCCCGAGCCATTCGGCACTGGCGCACGTTCATCTTGTCACAATTCCAGCAAAAAACACTTGCCAGCAGCCTCGATCTCTGTCACATTATCAGCCATAGTTGCAGAACCCCCACCCGATCAGCGGGAGATCCTTGGTCATGGCTTCCAGGGAGCATAGCTTCTCGCGCCGCGCACTTCTAGGCGCTGCGGTCGCGGTCAGCGTTTCTATCCCCTCGATGGGGAGGGGCAGGCGTGGAGTGGCGGTCGAGCCTGCTATCGATCTGGATGCGGTGCAGCCCGCGTCGAGCCTTACGCCCGCCCGGCCCTTCCCGATCGAGAGCGAAGGAAGCTGGCCCGAATTGCTCAGGCGGTTCCGGAGCGTGGATTTCGCCAGGGAGCGGTTCGAGGAGGCGAGTTCGGCGAAGGCTTATGGGCCGGGGCGTCGGCCTTTCGGGGAGCAGGCGGCGCTGGAGGAGAGGTTCGGGGAGATGGTGGGGGCGGCCGACGAGGCGATGCTTGCGCTGCTCGAGGCGCCGGCGCCGGATTTGGAGGCGCTTGCGACGAAGATTTCGCTGCTCGGGGATCATCTGGTGTGGGAGCTGGAGGGTGGGGAGGATTGCCTGGTGTGGCTTGAGGCGGATGCTCGGCGGCTGGCGGCGCAAGAGAAGTAAGGCGCAGGGCGGCCTGCGCCGTCGGACGGGCTCGGCTGGCCTTTATGCCAGCCGCCCCGCCGGCCGGGCGCTGCGCCGACTCCACTCGCTGCTCACGGTTGCTGCGCAACCGCTTCGCTGTTCGTGGGCGGCTTGGCTCGAGGCGGATGCTCGGCGGCTGCCGGCGGCGGGGGGATGAGCTATGCTGCCCCGATGCCTGATGAGCCGCCGCCGCCGCCCGACGACACCCCCTGGGAGGTCAACGAATACAAGTTCGAGGCCCCAGGGTGGCTGGAGGTGGTGTTTCTCGGCAATCCCGGGATCTACCCGCCGCTGATCCTGGTCGCGGGGTTCCTGATCTGGCGGTGGGCTTCGGGGTGATGCCCCTCGGATCGTCGCGTGGCTGCGGCGGATGCCTGGGTGGCTCAGGGCTGTTCGGAGCCGTTGGACCGGTCCCGGTCGCGGCGCTCGGATTTCGGCGAGATACTTCATTGTCTCCGGGAAGCGATCCATGGCGCGTTCGTACATCTGGTCGCCATCCGGTCTCTTGTCCGTTGGGCGCGCAAGGAGCTTGGGGCGAGGGGGCTTGGGCGGCTCGGTCATAGCGGCAGAGTGGCAGGCTGAGCGCGTCATCCCGAGTTAGGATGAGTGAAGGTGGATCCCGGATCAAGTCCGGGATGACGAGAAGGAAGAGAAGGGACGTCACGGGCGGCCGTGACGTCGGACGGGTTCGCTTCGCCTCCGCGAAGCGACCCGCCGGCCGCGCGGGGGCGAGTCCGGGTGCAACGTCGTTGCGCCTGGCTCGCCCTGTGCGATTGAAGGATACTTGTAGGAATTTTCCTGTTTTGATCGGTGCCGTGATTCGCGTGGGGAGTCGAGACATGGCGAGCAGGAAGAGGCGGGAAGGCGAGGGCGACAGCGAGACCTGGGGGCTCGGGCGGTGGCCGAAGAAAAGGCGGCGGCCGCCTCCCCCGGACTGGGGGGAGTTCAAGGGGAAGCTGAAGGGGGATCTGGTCGCGGCGGGGGTGCCGGAGGAAGAGGCCGAGGTGGAGGCGGGGCGCAAGTGCGAGCGGACCCGGCTTCGGCATGCCTGGTTCCGGGAGCGGTTCGAGGCGTTTCTCGACATGCAGGACCGGGCCGGCGAGGCCTATCTCCAATATAGGGAGGCGCGCCCGGAGGTGGACTGGGAGAGCGAGGATGCTCCGCAAGTGCCCGAGCCGCCCGAAGAGGCGCTGGCCCAGGCGATCTATGCGGAGGTGATGGCGGCGGTGCAGGACGATTGCTGGCCAAGGCACCTCCATTTTCGCGACGTCTGATCAAGGGAGGGCATGAACATGGCTTTGGGATGGAAGAGGAACGGCTTCACTCCGGCGAAGAAGGCGGCCTGCCTCGACGCTCTCGGGCGGGGCGCGACGGTGGCGGAGGCGTGCCGGGAGGCGGCGATCTCGCCGACCACCTTCTACAAGCATGAGAAGAAGGACCCGGAATTCGCGTCGCTGTGCCGGGCGGCGCGGGCGCGGTCGGGCGGGACGGTGCACCTCGAGACCCTGGCCTGGGAACGCGGAGTGACCGGGGTCGAGGAGGAGGTCGTCCAGGGCGGCAAGGTGGTGGGAACGAAGCGCAAGCGCTCCGACGCCGTCTTCAAGATGCTTCTCGAGGGAGGGACGACCGGCCGCTACGGTCCGCAGATCAAGGCGCTGAGGGAGAAGATCGAGAAGGAGCTGAGGCCGAGGATCGAAGCCGAAATCCGGGCCGAGATCGCCCAGCGGGAGCGGCTCGACGGCCCCCGGCTGCGCAAGGAGTTCGACGAGATGCTGTCGGACTTCAACCGGCGGATGGGCGGGAACGGCTAGAGCCTATCCCGATCGGGCGGAATCGTTTCCCGGCGAAGGCCCGGACCCGGTCTTTGCGCCTGTGCCGCTGGGCCCCGGCCTTCGCCGGGGGACAAGTGTCAATATCGAGCCGCGGCGCGGGCGGGCAGCTGGACCTGCGAAACGCGTTCAGGGTGACGGTGGGGGCGGCGCGGGCGGATCAGGGTCGAACGCCTCCAGGATGGGACACGGCCCCTTGTCGCCCGCCGCGCAGGCCTTGCTCATCCGGGTGAGGGCGGCGCGGGCGGCCTCCAGCTCGGCGATCTTCGCCTCGAGGGCGGCGAGGCGCTCGGCGGCCAGGGCCCGGACCCGGGGGCGGTCGTGGCTGGAATCGAGGGCGAGGAGCTCGCTTATCGCCTCGAGGGTGAAGCCGGCGGCCTGGGCCCGGCGGATGAAGAGGAGGCGGCGGACGTCCTTCGGGCCGTAGCGGCGGACGGCGCCGGCCTTGGGCGGCTCGGCGAGGAGGCCGCGGCGCTGGTAGTAGCGGATCGTCTCGACTCCGACTCCGCCCGCTTTGGCGAGACCGGCTATGGTGAGATCGGCCGTGGTGCGATCGGCCATGTCGGGTCCTCCTTCGCTCGGGACGGCCCCTCCCCCGCGACGGGCGGGAGAGGGGGCTCGCCTCAGTTGCAGCCGCAATTCCGGCAGGCGCAGGGAGCGCAGCGGCATCCGCCCCTGGCGGCGGGGGTGCAGGCGCAGGGGGTGTTGGCTCGGATCGTCATGGTCATTCTCCTGGCGCGGGCCGGGCGGGATGCGCCGGCCGCGACTCGTCCTCTAGCTGCCGTACCGTAGTACGGAGTCAAGCGCGATCTGGACGGGGCCGCGCCGGCTGCATTCTCGCTCGGGAAGGAGATCGCCTGGGCGACGGACGACCCGCTGCCCGTGTTCGAAAGCGGCGATCGCGGAAGCGGACGGGCGGGTCCTAGAGCGTGATCGACTCGGATCGATCCACTCTGCCGTCGTTGCGAGGAGCGAAGCGACGAAGCAATCCAGCTTCGGGCTGCCGAGCCGCTGGATTGCTTCGCTTCGCTCGCAATGACGGGTTAGTCAGGCTGGGCTGATCATGCTCTGGCCTCGGGCGGGGGCGGACCGGGAGGGATGGCGCGGGGCGGCCCGCGCCGTCGGACGAGTTCGCTCCGCTTTGCGGAGCGCCTCGCCGGCCGGGCTTCGCCGACTCCGTGCGCAGCGGCGCTGCGCACGGGCGGCTCGGCCTAGCACTTCTTCTTGCAATTGCCGTGGTTGTGGCCGCCGTTGCTGTTGCCGTTGCCGCTCGAGCTGGTCGTCGAGCTCGTCGTGGAGCTGGTCGTGCTCGCGCTGGTCGTGCTGCCGCCGGTCGTCGTCGTCGTGCCGCCGGTCGAGGTGTCGCCGCCCGTCGAGGTCGTGCCGCCGGCCGAGGTGGCGCTGGTCGAGGTCGTACCGCCGGCCGAGGTGGCGCTGGTCGAGGTCGTACCGCCGGTCGAGGTGGTGGTCGTGGAGGTTCCGCCCCCGCTCGTCGTCGGCGCCACGGCCGCCATCTGGACGAAGACCTGGCGGGTGTCGTTGAGCTCCACGGGGCCGATGTCGAAGAAGATGAACTCGAGCGGCACCTGGTAGGTCATCTCGATCTCGACGAAGTCGTTGCCGGCGGGGGTCTGGCCGCGTGTGATCTCGACCTCGGCCTTGTCGACCGCGCCGGTGCGCGTCAGCTGCTGGTTGACGGCGGCCAGGATGACGTCGTCTTGCGGCACCGGCCATACCGACGCGACCCGGGCGCCGGTGGCCAGCGCGTTCTTCATGTCCGCATTGGCATAGAATAATTTGCCCATCTGGCTGACCCCGATCACGAACGAGATCAGCACCGGGGCGACCAGCGCGAACTCGACCGCGCCGATCCCCCTGATGTCGCGGCGAAGAAGACGGTTCAGCATCATTGGGTCCTCAACGTTCCGGTGGCGGCCATCGGAATGGTGGCGAAATAGAATTCGGCCTCGAAATCCTTGGTGACCCGGACCCGAAGGTAGCGGGACGCGGCCGCGCCGGCGGGGCAAGTGTTGCTGACGTCGCCGGCATCCTCGCCGTCGCATTCGAGCCAGCGGGTAAGGATCACCTGGCCCACGGGCACATCGGCGGACGAGGCGACCTCGTTCCTGACGAATTCATAGCTGACGGTGTTGCTGTTGGCGGCGGCGACGGCCGGGCGCGCCTGGACCAGCTCCAGGCCGCGGCTGACCGCCTGCTGGAGGGCGAAGCGCTCGGCGAGGCCCCGGCTCAGATCGATGATGCCCATGGTCAGCAGAGCCAGGAACGGCGCCAGGAAGCCGAACTCTATGAGGCTGGTGCCGCGCTCGTCGCGGGCGAGGCCGAAAAGGCGAAACCTCATGAGATCAGCCTCACGATGGTCTGCTGGAAGGCCTGGGGGCCGCCGTTCGTCGAGCAAGTGTTGCGGATGTTGGCGCCGCCGCGGAACCTGAGCTTCTGGCCGACCATCTGCAGGCAGTCGACGTCCATTCCGGAGTTGCCGGCGAACGTGATGTCGGAGCTCGGGAAGTACATCGCCCCGGTGAGCACCGAATCGGCGCCGCCGTTGATCTTGATCTCGATGTTCGAGGCTCTCCGGTCGCGATAGAAGAGGACACCCTTGTAGGCGCCGTCGTCGGGCGCGCTCATCACGAGATTGGCCTGGGCGTTGATCTTGAGGTCGCCGGCCGCGCCGTCCGGGCCGGTCATCACCCAGGTGATCTGGCTGGCGTTGATGTCGCCGTGGAAGGTCATGTCGCCGCCATAGATGGTGATCGACTCGACCGAATCGGGGATGTTCAGCGTCGTGTTCGATCCGATGTCGGCGGCCAGGAAGCAGGGGTTCGGGCCGAGGGTCGCGAAATTCGTGGAGGCGGTCAGAGTTCCGTTCGCCGTGCATTTCGTGACGTCCGGCGCCGGGTTGGGCAGATAGGCGAACGGATCGGCCTCGGGCGCGGAATGCGGCTGAAGCACCGTCGGCTGGACGAAGTTGTTCGAGCTCCCGTTCAGGCCGCCGACGGCGGCGATCGGCGCGGCGGTGATCGACGAGGAGCCGCCGGCCGTGACGCATTCGGCGCCCGTGCAGTTGCTCTTCATGCCGCAACCGAGGGTGACGTTCGCATTGCCGTTGACGTCGATGCCCGCGTCGGGGCCGTCGTAGAGCGAGATCATGCAGAAGATGCCGCCCCCGTCCAAAGCGGCGGTGGCGTCGGCGATCATGGTCGTGGGACTTTGGGTGAAGATCGACATGAAGGGCAGGGTGCGGGTCGCCGTCAGCTGCACCCGGACCGTCCGGTTGAAGCCGAGACGCGGGCCGACGGCGATGAACTCTTCCTGGGTCAGGGTCGGGAAGGCGTTCTTGTCGAGATCGCCGTGGATGGCGTCGTGGGTGTCGTTGTTCTGCGACAGCGCATAGGCCCCGGCGATGGCGCTCGAATCGGCGGCGCGCTGAAGCTGGCGCTTCCAGACGCTGAGCTGGATGGTGTCGACCGCGAAGGCGGTCGAGCCCAGTAGCAGCGGCATGACCGCGGCGCCCACCACGAACACGTTGCCGCGCTCGCTCGAAACCAGATCCTTAAGCCAGCTCAATGCCCTCATCGTACCTGTCCCTCATCGGTGCAAAGTGCAGCTAGAGGGCTCCGCGTTAGGACCCGCGGGTTAGGGACTCATTGAGCGGACTGGTTACCGGTCGATTCAGGATGTTTTGTCCGGTCGCTCACCACCCGCCTGAGCCCCTCCCGGAAGGTCCCGCCGCCGAAATTCATCAGAAGCCCGATCGGCAATTCGAGAAGCCGCAGATAAGTGAGCAATTGTCTCGAATGAACGGCTGCAAGCCGTTCCACGGACTTCACCTCGATGACGAGACGACGGTCGACGAGCAGATCGGCGCGGAAGCCTTCCCCTACGCGTATCCCTTCATATTCGAAAGCCACGGGCTTTTGCCGCTCGACCCGGACGCCCGAACGCGCGAGCTTGGCCGCGAGCAGGGTTTCGTAGACGGATTCCAGGAGGCCGGGACCGAGGTCATGGTGGATCCGGTAGCCGCAGTCGATCGCCAATGCCGCCAGTTTCTCCAGGTCGGACATGGTCGGGACGCCTCCGCTAGCTGACCCGCGCTTCCGCCCTTCAATTTTTGGGAAGACACGAAGACACGAAGATACAAGAAGAAGAGCGGCCTCTGCTCCCTATCAAGCCTCGGCAGTTTATGGCACGTGGCTCGGAGGATACAAAAATCGCATAGGGTCGACCGCGACGCGCTTCTTCTTGTACCTTCGTGTCTTCCCTAAAAAAATATTGGCCTGCGGCCGAGGGGGAAGCGCGCGAGATGCGCGGGTCCGGCCGCATCAAGGTTTCGGCGACCGGACTACTTCCCCCAGATCTTGGCGAGGCGGGCTTCGCGGCCGCAGCGCCAGCGGTAGTATTTGTATTTGGCGGGGTTCTTCTTGTAATAATCCTGGTGGTAGCCCTCGGCCGGGTAGAAGCGGGCGGCGGGGAGGATCCTGGTGGCGATCCGAGTCTTGAGCAGGGCGGCCGCCCTCGCCTTGGTGGCCTGAGCGACTTCGCGCTGGGCGGCGTTGGCGACGAAGATGGCGGAAGCATATTGGCTTCCGCGGTCGCAGAACTGGCCGCCGCCGTCGAGCGGGTCGATCGTCCGGAAGAAGCGGGCGACCAGCGTCTGGTAGCTGACCCTGGCGGGATCGTAGACGACCTTCACGACTTCGATATGGCCGGTGCCGCCGCCCGAGACCTGCTCGTAGGTCGGGTTGGGGACCTTGCCCCCGGAATAGCCGGAGACCGTCGAGACGACGCCGGGTATCTGGTCGAAATCCGATTCCGTGCACCAGAAGCAGCCGCCGGCGAAGACCGCCTCGGCCAGCTTCGGCTGGGCCAAGGCGGCGCCGGCGGGAAGAGCGCCGACGCCGGCGAGCAGGAGCAAGCCGAGGAGGATGCGCTCGATCGCGGCCATCATGCCGGCCGGAACTTGAGGGCGAGCCCGTTCATGCAGAAGCGCTTGCCGGTCGGCCTGGGCCCGTCGTCGAAGACGTGGCCGAGATGGCCGCCGCAGCGCCGGCAATGGACCTCGGTGCGGACGCCGAAGAGGCCGCGGTCGGGGCGGGTGCCGACCGCGTTGGCCAGGGGCGCGGTGAAGCTGGGCCAGCCGGTGCCGCTGTCGAACTTGGCGGCCGAGCTGTAGACCGGCAGGTCGCAGCCGGCGCACAGGAAGGTGCCGCGGCGCTTCTCCCGGTCGAGCGGGCTGGAGCCGGCGCGCTCGGTCGCGGCCTCGCGAAGGACGGCATAGCGCTGCGGGCCGAGCAGCCGGCGCCATTCGGCCGGAGTCTTCGAAACCTCGAACCGGGTGGCGGCCTCGGCGGGGGTGCCGCTCCTGCCGAAGACGAGAAATCCGGCCGCTCCGGCGGCCGCGACGGCTGCGACGGAGCCGATGAAGCCGCGCCGGGAAACTGGTGTGTCGTTCATTGGGGACGCCTTGCTGGGGCGCCTTATGTAGGAACGACGGGGGCGTTCGTCACCCTGGGCCAAAGGTGGGGGGGGTGGCGGATCATTCCTCCCCTGCATTCGCAGGGGAGGGGGACCATGCGAAGCATGGTGGAGGGGCCCTTCCGGAGTCCAAGAACCCCTCCACCGCGCTTCGCGCGGTCCCCCTCCCCGAGAAACCTCGGGGAGGAATTTCTCCTCCTAAAACTCCACGCCGGCGCGGACGTAGAGGAAGCGGCCGTTGAAGCCGAAGGGCGAGAAGATCGAGAACGGAATATATTGCTGGTTGGCGGGAAAGACTCCGCCGACCGAGGCCGGCCGTGCGCCGAAGGGGGAGCGGGTCGGGTAGACGTCGAACACATTGTTGGCGCCGACGGCGAGCTCGAACCGGTCGAGCGCCTTGAAGCGGACCTCCAAATCGGTGATCCACTTGGCCTTGAGGAAGATGTCGTCGGGGCCGAAGGCGGTGAGGCTGGCCGCGTCGGCGCCCAGCGGCGCCGTCGCGCCCGGGGAGACGACCTTGCCGTAGCGGGTGGTGCGGGCGGTGATTCCGAAATTGCCGATGTCGCCGTCGGCGCTGAGCACGACCTTGTCGCGCGGCTGGCCCTCGGTGAAGCGAAGCCCCTCGACCCGGCCGAACAGGACGAGGCCCGGGATGGTGGCGAGCGGCCCGAGGGTGGCGAGCCGCTCCTGGATCGTCGTCTTGTTGTAATTGTAGGCGGCGCTCAGCGACCAGCTGCCGAAGCTCTGCATTCGAGTGCGGTAGACGGCGACGACGTCGAAGCCGCGAGTGCGGGTGTCGAGGCCGTTGATGAAGAAGCGGGCCGCGGCGACCTGCGGGAAGCCGCTCGCCGCGAGCAGGGAGGTGACCGCGGCCTGGACGGGCGCCGTGTTGCCGGTGCCGCCGGTGCCGAGCGTCTCGGTCAGCACGATCCGGTCGTCGATGTCGATCTGGTAGAGATCGGCCGTGACGGTCAGGCCGCGAAGCGGATTGGCGGTCGCTCCCAGGCTCATGTTGAGCGACTTTTCGGGCTTCAGGTCCTGCGATCCGAGCGCCCGGGCCGCCGGAGCGCCGACGGCGAGCGTGGCGATGTCCACCGGGACTCCGTTGATGAAGTTGGTCGAGGTGGTGGTGAAGAATTGCTGGTGAAGCGACGGCGCCCGGAAGCCGTTCGAGATCGAGCCGCGCAGGGCGAAGCCCTCCACCGGCTCCCAGCGGGCGGCGAACTTGCCGTTCCAGGTCGAGCCGAAGTCGGAGAAATGCTCGTAGCGGCCGGCGATGGTGGTGGTGACTCCTTCGACCGGATCGGTGTCCAGCTCGACATAGGCGGCCCAGCTGTGACGGCCGACGTCGGTGGCGCTGGAGGTCGGAATTCCGGGGAAGCCCTGAGCGCCCGCGGCGGCGGAGCGGCCGGGGAAGTCGCACAGGTTCGTCGCCGGGGTGAACCTGCCCTGCTGGGCGGTGCAGTTCGCGGCGGTGGTGTTGGGGATCGACGCCCGGAAGAAGGGGCCGGTGGCGAAGGACTGGTTGTCGCCCGGCCGGATCTCGAAATGCTCGTTGCGATATTCCGCGCCGCCGGCGACGGAAAGCGGCTTGGCGAAGCCGAGCTCGAACTGCCTCGAGAAATCGAGGTTGACGATGTCCTGCGCGTAGAACAGCCCGCCCGCGTCGAACACGCGCTGGCTCTGGGGGCCGAACGACGTGTTGAGCGAGTTCTTCACCATATAGTCGAAGCGGTTCTGGCCGTGGCCGTAGGAGAGCTCCGCCTTCCAGCCGCCGATGTCGCCGCGCAGGCCGACCGTGCCGGCCATGTCCTCGAGCTCCGTGTCGATGAGCGGCAGGAAGCCGTCCGGAGTCAGCGGGACGAAGTTCTGGGCGTTCAGCGGGGCGCCGGGCGCGAGCACGCTGAAGTCGCGGTTGGCGCCGGCGTTCTGCTGGCGGTAATTGGCGGCGCTGACCGTGTCGCGATGGCCGTAGGAGCCGAAGGCGAAGAGCTCCCAGTTGGGCGAGATCTCCATGCCGGCGTTGGCGAACAGGTTATAGTCGACGCTGTCGGGGTCCCCGAAGCGGAACTGGAGCCGGTTGAAGCTGATCTCGCGCGGGTCGAAGGCCGCGGTCGGGCGGTTGTAGTTCGGCCTGAGATCGAAGCCGGCGCGGTTGGTCCGGTTGCGGTCGCGGAACTCGCCGGTGACGTTGAAATAGCCGTTGGGCCCCATCGGGATCCCGAGATTGACCCCCATGGTGAGCTGGCGGCCGTCGCGGGCCCTGCGCTCGCCGTCGGTAGTGGCGAGGAAATAGCGGTTGTCGGTGGGATCGAGCTGCGGCTGGCCGGAGCCGTTCAGCTGGAGGCCGGTGACGTTCGCGACATTGTCGATGGTGGTGTGATATTTGCCCCAGGTGACGGACGCGCGGCCGCCGTTGCTGCTGCTCTTGAGCTGGATGTTGATCACTCCGGCGATCGCGTCCGAGCCATATTGGGCGGCGGCGCCGTCGCGAAGCACCTCGACCCGGCCGATGGCGAGGCCGGGGATGAGGTTCATGTCGACGGCGGCGCTGCCGCGGCCGACCGTGCCGTTGACGTTGAGGAGGGCGGAGACGTGGCGGCGCTTGCCGTTGATCAGGACCAGGGTCTGGTCGGGGCTGAGGCCGCGAAGGGTGGCCGGGCGGAGGGCGTCGGAGCCGTCGGCGATCGAGGGCTGCGGGAAGTTGAAGCTCGGCACCAGCTGGTTGAGGATCTTGTTGGTCTCGGTCTGGCCCGAATTGACGATCGCGTCGGAGCCGATGACGTCGACCGGAACCGGGCTGTCGGCGACGGTGCGGTCGGTCCGGCGGGTGCCGGTGATGACGATGGTCGAATCCGGCGCCGGCTCCGCATCCGCCTCGGCGGCGGCCTCGTCCTGGGCGGCGGCCTGGTCCTGAGCGGTGGCGGGGCCCTGGGCGAGAGCGGGATCCGCGATCAAGGCCAGTGCGGAAAGACCCGTCATCAGAGCGACGCGCGACGTGCGAACCATTGGATTCCCCTCCGAAACTGGCGGCCCCCGCCGCCGATACCCGCCTAGCTTATGTCAATCCTGGCGACAGGGAAGGGTTTTCTGCCGCGGCGCGGGAAAGGCGGCTTCACTGTGCCCGCCGGAACACAGCGCGAAAAGCCTTGGTGGAGGCCGCTTCGCGCCGCTAAGGGCGCTTGCATGACCACTCCCCTGACCGTCGACCTTCCCCACAAACTCGGAGCCCAGGAGGCGCGGCGCCGGATCGAGCGCAACGTCGGCAGGCTGTCCGACAATATACCGGGCGGCGCCCAGGTCGGCTCGCGCTGGACCGGCGACCGGCTCGACCTCGACGTCGGAGCGATGGGCCAGCAGGTGTCGGCTCAGATCGACATCCAGGAGACCGTGGTGCGGATGACCGTGAACCTGCCGCCGGCTTTGGCCTTCTTCCGCGGAATGATCGAGCCGCTCATCCGCCAGCAGGGCGCGGCGCTGCTCGAGGACAAGAGCAAGAAGGGCTGAGTGGTCCCGTCATTGCGAGCGAAGCGAAGCAATCCAGCGCTGCGCCTCCCGGGTGCTGGATTGCTTCGTCGCTACGCTCCTCGCAATGACGGAGGCTAGGCCTTCTTCTTCACCCGCTTCGGCGGGCCTTCGCTCCGGGTGAGCGAGACGATCGGGCAGCTTTCGCCGTCGACGATGATCCGGGTGAACTGGTCGAGGCTGAGCCCGCCGCGCGTGTCGTAGCCGATCGTGTGCGCCCATTTCAGCCCGAAGCAGCCCGCGCCGATCTCTGCCCGGTACCACCGGCGCTGCCGGTCCTGGAGGTAGAGGAGGTGGTCGTCCGGAGCCTCGAAATTGCGGATCGCCCGATGGTGGGTGGCGAACGGGATGCTGACTTCCTCGCCCCGGGGCGAGCGCGGCTCGGCGGAGGCGGGGGCGCCGGCGGCGAGGGCCGCGAGCAGCGGGAGGAGATACGTCTTCATGGGCCCGGATCATGCCACGGAGCGGCTGAACCGGGGATGACGAAGGCGGCTTGCCTCCGCCGGTCGCGGCGCTAGCATCGCGGCACGTTTCAGGAGGGCTCGGGCAGATGCGGCATGTGGCGATCATCGGCTCCGGCCCGGCGGGCTATTACACCGCCGAGGCGCTTCAGAAGCTCTACGGCGAGGCGGTGGCGATCGACATGATCGACCGGCTGCCCGTGCCCTACGGGCTGATCCGCTCCGGAGTCGCCCCCGACCACCAGTCGATCAAGGCGGTGTACCGGCGCTACGAGAAGGTGGCGCTTTCGCCCAACGTGCGCTTCGTCGGCAATGTCTGCGTCGGCCCGGACGTCACCGTGGCGGAGCTCGCCGGCCTCTACGACGCGGTCGTCTTCGCCACCGGAGCGCCGAACGACCGGCCGCTGGACCTGCCGGGCAGCGACCTGCCCGGGGTGGTCGGATCGGCGGCGTTCGTCGGCTGGTATAACGGCCATCCCGATTTCGCCGACCTCGACCCGCCGCTCGACGTCGCCGGCGCGGCGGTGATCGGCAACGGCAACGTCGCCCTCGACGTCGCCCGGATCCTCGCCAAGACCCGGGCCGAGTTCGCCGGCTCCGACATCGTCGGCCGGGCCCTCGACGCCCTTGAGGGGAGCGCGATCCGTTACATCCACGTGCTCGGCCGGCGCGGGCCCCACCAGATCGCGATGACCCCCAAGGAGCTGGGCGAGCTTGGCCATCTGGAAGCGGCGGCGCCGCGCGTCGACCTCGCCGATTTCCCGCCCTTGGCCGACGACGCCCTGCTCGAGCCGGGGATGCGCAAGTCGGTCACCCATTTGCGCGATTTCGCCAACCTGCCGCAGGACAAGCCCAAGGTCATCGATTTCGACTTCTTCGCCATGCCGGTGGCGGTCGAGGGCCAGGGCCGGGTCGAGCGGCTGATCGTCGAGCGCACCCGGCTGACCGAGGACCTGCGCTCGGTCGGCACCGGCGAGCTTTATGCGATCGACTGCGGCCTGGTGATCAGCTGCATCGGTTACCAGACTCCGCCCATCGAGGGCGTCCCCTACGAGCATGGCCGAGGCCGCTTCGCCAATCGGGACGGGGTGATCGAAGTGGGGCCGAACGGGGGCCTCTATTGCGTCGGCTGGGCCCGTCGCGGCCCGACCGGGACGATCGGCACCAACCGCCCCGACGGGTTCGAGGTCGCCGAGAAGATCCATTCGGCGTTCGGACCGGAAGGCGCCGGCGGCAAGCCGGGCGGGCCGGGGCTCGACATCCTGCTCCACGCCCGGGGCGTGGACCCGGTCGCCTTTCGCGACTGGCAGCGCATCGAGGCGGCCGAAACGGGCCGCGCCCGCGAGGGAAGCCCGCGCGAGAAGTTCACCTCGATCGCCGAGATGATCGCCGCGCTGGGGCGCTAGCGGGCCGAACACGCCGGCAACTTTCGAAACGAGCTTTTTGAAGGAGATTTCGAGCCTCGACGTTCCTAGATTGTTTCACATGGCCGAGTCGCGGATCGGCGGGCTCTTTGACATCGTGGAACGAAAGCCCGGCCGCCCTGGAGCGGCTTTCGGTGCGGACCTCCGCCGAGCCGCCTTGCCGCCTGCCGACGCCGAAGCGGTGGGAAGCGGCCCGGCGGGAGGAGCGGACCGGCGAGGCGGGGGTCGTCCCAGGGCGAGGAATTGTGACCGAGGGTAGTGTCTGGGTTTCATTTTATCGAGGACGCTCTCGGATCACTCGGGGAACCGACGAGTGCTGCCTCACCCAGTCGCGCATCTCAGTGCATATCCACCCAAGCATCGCCAAGATATCGCCGTAGTCTTGGCTGAGGTTGTGGCCGATTAAGGGCTCTTGATGAAAAATCCTGTTCCGGAGGTCTAAAATCGCCGTTCCAACTTGGCTCACATCGTTGATGGTTTGGCCCGGAGCTAAGTTAGGAAATGCGGCTTTTGCGTGCTGGGTCCAGATCGCAGTCTGATACGGCTTTCGAAGGAGCGACACCCAAAACCCCAGCGACAGCGAGGCAAGCAGCTGGGGCGTCGTCGGGGACACGCCGTATTTTTTCTGGAACCGATGATCGGCTTTATCGAGGTCCTCCCCTAGTCTCTGACCCAGCATGGACCGGCAGGCATTGTCAGAACACCAATCCGCACCATATTGAGCAGAGAGAGCTGCGTGGGTTACGTTCCTGAGCGCAACCTCGACCGTTTGCAGAGGGTAATGAAAGCTTTGGCCCAGCGCCGCGTTCCACAGATACAATTCCTGCGCTTTCTGCTCTCGAAAGCCGGCTGCAAATCGGTACGTGCGCCATCGTTCTGGGGAAATTGCCCGTTGGAACGCAGCCGTTAACCCGGGCGTTATGGTTGCTGTGATAGGGGCTTGACGAATAGGCATTTAGAGTTCAACTCGCAGTGGAGAGCCGGACCCCGCAAGGGGAAAGGACCAGAAAGAGCCCCCGGACAGCCTTCTAGGCCCTCCGGGGGTTTCGCTTTTATGCATCCAGTTTCTTGTAAGGTCCACGGACCTTTGGAGCGGGAGCATCCGTATCGATCCGCGCGACCATATCCTCCATCGACCACAGCCGATCCGTAATGCCCGCTGCCATGGCCGGGACATGTGTAGCGTCTTTGGATGCGGCAGAGGTTCTAGAAAGCGAAGTAGAGCGCCAGGGCGTGAACCGAGAGGGCGCTTGCGCTGCCGGAAAGCCTCCCTTATTGAGCGCGGCCTGTCTCCCGGGCGGCCTTCGAGCCGAATCCGGTCGGGGAGTAGCTCAGCCTGGTAGAGCACTGTCTTCGGGAGGCAGGGGCCGGAGGTTCGAATCCTCTCTCCCCGACCAATTTTTACCGCGCAAGCGACGAAATGCGCCTGTCCAGGCGGTCAGCTTCGTCCAACGGAGCCTGAAGACGTGCACGATCAGCCGAGGCGCAGGCCCGCCAGGAGCTACGCGGTCAAGGAGATCTTCAAGACGCTTCAGGGCGAGGGCGCCCGGAGCGGCCGTGCGGCCGTCTTCTGCCGCTTCGCCGGCTGCAACCTGTGGTCCGGCCGCGAGGCCGATCGGGCGAACGCCATCTGCCGCTTCTGCGATACCGACTTCGTGGGAACGGACGGCGGCGGCGGCGGGCGCTTTGCGGGGGCCGAGGCCCTGGCCGATGCCGTCGAGGCGGAATGGGGCAAGCGGGGGCCCGGCCGCTATGTGGTGCTCACCGGCGGCGAGCCCCTGCTCCAGGTCGACGGGGCGCTCGTCGACGCGCTTCACGCCCGCGGCTTCGAGATCGGCCTCGAGACCAACGGCACCCTGTTGCCGCCTTCCGGAATCGACTGGATATGCGTCTCGCCCAAGGCCGGCGCGGAGCTCGTCCTGACGGCGGGCGACGAGCTTAAGCTGGTCTATCCCCAGGAACAGGCCCGGCCCGAGCGCTTCGAGCACCTGGCCTTCGAGCATTTCTTCCTCCAGCCGATGGACAGCCCGCAAGCCGGCGCGAACCTCGCCGCGGCGATCCGGTTCTGCACCGACAACCCGCGCTGGCGGCTCTCCCTCCAGTCGCACAAGATGATCGGGATCCGCTGATGTTCGAGCTCAGCAAGCAGTTCCGCTTCGACGCGGCCCATACTCTCGAGCGCTCGATCGACACGGAGTCGAGCCGGCGCATCCACGGCCACAGCTACCGCGCCGAAGTGACGGTCCGGGGCCGGGCGGACCCCGCGACCGGGATGATCGTCGACCTCGGGCTCCTGGAGCGATCGATGGAGGAAGCACGCCTTGCCCTCGACCACCGCTTCCTCGACGAGATCGACGACCTTGGCCCCGCCACCCTCGAGAATCTGAGCCGCTGGATATGGGGCCGCCTGAAGCCCGTGATCCCGGGCCTGGCCAGGGTGAGCGTCCATCGCGACTCGGGCGGCGAGACCTGCTCCTATTGGGGGGAGGAGGCGGCCGAGTGACTCGGTCGGGGCGAAGTTGCGGGGCAATCGACAAGCCACCGTTTGGGCCGAACTGGGCTCGAAATCGTCACTGACACCGCCCCCGCCACCTGCTAGGGCGCCGTCATGCTCAACCTCAATGCCATCACGGTCCGCCTCGGCGGGCGGACCATCCTTGACGGCGCCACCGCCTCGCTGCCGCCGGGCGGGCGGGTCGGGCTGATCGGGCGCAACGGGGCGGGCAAGTCGACTGTGATGCGGGTGGTGGCGGGGCTGCTCGATCCGGACGGAGGCTCGGCCGAGATGCCGCGCTCGGCCCGGCTCGGCTATATCGCCCAGGAGACCCCCGCCGGCGCCGCGACTCCGTTCGAGACGGTGCTCGCCGCCGACGTCGAACGGGCGAGGCTGCTCCACGAGGCGGAGGAGACGGACGATGCCCACCGCCTCGGCGACATTCACGACCGGCTGAACGCGATCGGCGCCCATGCCGCGCCCGCCAGGGCGGCCCGGATCCTCGTCGGGCTCGGCTTCGACGAGGAGATGCAGCAAAAGCCGCTCGACAGCTTCTCGGGCGGCTGGCGGATGCGAGTGGCGCTCGCCGCCTTGCTCTTCTCGGGGCCGGACGTGCTTCTCCTCGACGAGCCTTCGAACCATCTCGACCTCGAAGCGACCTTGTGGCTGGAGAATTTCCTCAAGGGCTACCGGGCGACGATGCTGATCGTCAGCCACGAGCGCGACCTGCTGAACAACGTCGCCGACCACATCCTCCACCTCGAGGCCGGCAAGGTGACGCTCTATCCCGGCGGCTACGACGCCTTCGAGAAGCAGCGGGCCGAGCGCCTCGCCCAGCTCGAATCGGCGCGCGCCAACCAGGCCGCCCAGCGCGCCCGGCTCCAGGATTATATCGCCCGCAACTCAGCCCGGGCGAGCACCGCCAAGCAGGCCCAGTCGCGGGTCAAGGCGCTGGCCCGGATGGCGCCGATCGCCTCGGTCGCCGAGGATCCGAGCCTGAGCTTCGATTTCCCGAGCCCGGCCGAGCTCAAGCCGCCTCTGATCCAGCTCGACATGGCCGCGGTCGGCTACGCGCCGGGCAATCCGGTGCTGTCGCGCCTCGACCTCAGGCTCGATCCGGACGACCGGCTGGCCCTGCTCGGCCGCAACGGCAACGGCAAGACGACCCTCGCCCGGCTGCTCGCCGCCCAGCTGCCGGCGATGGAAGGCGAGATGCGGGCGTCGGGCAAGCTCAAGGTCGGCTATTTCACCCAATATCAGGTCGAGGAGCTGAACGGCGACGAGACCCCGCTCCAGCACATGGCCCGGCTCATGCCGGCCGCGACCCCGGCCGCGGTCCGGGCCCAGCTCGGCCGCTTCGGCTTCTCCGGCCTCAAGGCGGTGATGCGGGTGGGCGACATGTCGGGCGGCGAGCGCGCCCGGCTGGCGCTGGCGCTGATCACGCGCGAAGCGCCGCACCTCCTGATCCTCGACGAGCCTACCAACCACCTCGACGTCGATGCCCGCGAGGCGCTGGTCCAGGCGCTAAACGAGTATCGCGGCGCCGTCGTCCTGGTCAGCCACGACCGCCACATGCTCGAGCTCACCACGGACCGGCTGGTGCTGGTCGATAACGGCACGGCGCGGGAATATTCGGGCAGCCTGGACGATTATACCGACCTCATCCTCGGCCGAAACCAGGAGAGCGGCGGCGACCGCTCCGCCGCCAAGCGCAACCGCAAGGACGAGCGCCGGGCCGAGGCCGAGGCCCGGGCCCAGGGCCAGTCGCTGCGCAAGACGGCGCAGGCCGCCGAGGCCGAGATCGCCAGGCTCGAGAAGCGCAAGCAGGAGATCGAGCGCGCGATGTTCGATCCCGCCTCCGCCACGCCGGAGGACGGCAAGCGCACGATGAGCGAGCTGATGAAGCTCCTTGCCGCGAACGGCGAGAAGCTGGCCGAGGCGGAGCGCCGCTGGCTCGAGGCTTCGGAGGCGATGGAGAAATCGAAGGCGGCGTGATGATCACCCCTCTCCCTGCAGGGGAGAGGGGCAGGTTCGCGAAGCGAACCCGGGTGAGGGCCTGTGGCAAGGGATCCAGTAGGCCCTCACCCTCCCGCCGCTTCGCGGCGGGCCCCTCCCTCTCCCCTCGAGGGAGAGGGGAAGAGGTGCGACTAACTCCCGCCCGAATTCGTCCGCTGCTCGATTCCCTCCTCCGTCTCGAAGAACTCGAGCGACAGCGAATTGAGGCAGTAGCGCAGCCCCGTCGGCGGTGGCCCGTCGGGGAAGACGTGGCCGAGATGCCCGTCGCAGCGGGTGCAGCGAATCTCGGTTCGGATCATTCCGTAGCTTCGGTCCTCGATGTCGCGGACATGATCCGGATCGAAGGGGCGGGTGAAGCTGGGCCAGCCGGTGCCGCTCTCGAACTTGCCCTCCGAGCGGAACAGCGGCAGCCCGCACAGCCGGCAGGCGTAGATTCCCTCCGACTTGTTGTTGAGCAGGGTGCCGCAGAAAGCGGGCTCCGTGCCTTGATCGAGGATCACCCGCCGCTCCTCCTGGCTCAGGCGCTCGGCGAAGGCACGGCGCTGGGCATTGGTGAGCGGATCGAGGTCGTAGCCCGAGCGGGACGTGGCGGCGGTCATGGGGGACTTCCTTTGTCGATCGAATCCGGAGCCGGGATGCTTCACGCTCGGAAATCGGCCCGGACGGGGCTCGTTACAAGCCGTCCCGTCATCCTGAACTTGTCTCGGGTCCAGCTGGTCATCCGCCTGGGAGGCGGAGGACTGATGCTGAAACGGAGTTCAGCATGACGGGGACGGATGCCTTCGCGCACTCGCACTCGCCTCGCCCGCGCGGGTGGCCTAAGGGTGGGGAATGGCCGAATCCCCGCCCCGGGCCGAGATCAGCTCGCCCATCTACGACAGCCGCCGAGGGCAGATGTATCCGTTGCTCGGGCCGGCGGAATTGGAGCGCCTCGGCCGCTTCGGGACCCGGCGCAGCTACGCGCCCGGCGAGATGCTGGTGCGGAGCGGGGAGAGCGGCCATGGCCTGAGCCTGATCCTGGCAGGCGAGGTGGACATCACCCGCCACGGCCGGGACGGAGAGGCGGGCGGGCTCATCGTCACCCACGGCCCCGGCGCCTTCCTCGGCGAGCTCGCCCAATTGTCGGGCCAGCCCGCGCTGGTCGACGCCCGGGCCCGGGGCGGGGTTGAGGCGGTGACGATCCCGCCGGAGCGGCTTCGGGCTCTGCTCGTCGCGGAGGCCGAGGCCGGCGAGCGGATCATGCGGGCGCTCATCCTGAGGCGAGTGGGGCTGATCGAGACCGGCACCGGCGGCCCCATATTGGTCGGGCAGGAAGGGAGCGCCGATCTGCTTCGGCTCGAGGGC